>NZ_JAJSLU010000017.1:41794-137910 GCF_023063025.1 Pseudomonas sp. YL2
GCTTGCTCGCGAATACGGTGGGTCAGTTAATGAATATGCCTGCTGACACACCGCATTCGCGAGCAAGCCCGCTCCCACATTTCGTTTTTTATCACCTGAAAATAGAACAGGCCCCGACACAAGTGCCGGGGCCTGTAATGGTCACATCCGTGTGACCGTTCGCATGAACTCTAAAGTTGCGGCAGACGTATTGCTCGGCCCGTCTGTCGCGCCTTCTCCCGGTCCAGGCGAGAAGTCATGCCTTACTCGGCTTTCAGGCCGTCAGCGGAGACCGCTTTGACGCCTTTGATTTTCTTGGTGATGTTCACAGCGGTGGTTTTCTGAGCTTCGGTGACAGCGACGTCAGAAGACAGGGAAACCACACCTTTGTTGGTTTCGACTTTGATGTCGGTACCAGGAATGCCTTTTTCGGTTACCAGGTCGCTTTTGACTTTGGTAGTGATCCAGGTATCGGAAGTAGCTTCTTTAGCCTTGGTCATTTCACCAGCAGCCAGAGTCATTGGAGCCTGAGTAGCCTGGGTGGATTGTGCGAAAGCACCGGAAGCCATGGTCAGGGTCAGCGCGGTAGCAGCAGCGGCAGTGATAGCGAACTTCTTCATACGAGTAACTCCTGTTTTTCTGGAAAGTCTGCTGGTTGTCTTGTCAGCAGGGTTACTGGGTATATTGCGAAGGCTGTGCCAACTTTTCGAAAGACAATAAATCCTTTTAAATCAATGATTTACGAATTAAGCAAATTTTCGGAATCATGCAATTTGCATGACAAGTGCATTATCGACATGCAAGTTGCGGCTTTTCGGAAAGTTCCTAACACGCTGAAATTCTTAAAGCTTTTTCCAGTGCCAAAACACAAAAAAATGCCCCGCAAAGCGGGGCATTTTCCTTCAGACCATCGCATCAAGTGCCGCTGGCAGTGCAGCCTTTTGGCGAGTAGTCGGGATTGACTGTCGTGGCACAGGTCCACACACCAGAGGTATTACCCGTAGCAGCGCCCGAGCGAGTAAGCGTGATGGTTTTGCCCAGTACCGGTCCCGGCGCGTTCACCAATGTGCAAGTAATCGAGCCGGCACCGGTCGAGGCAGTTCCCGACGCCGCCAGCGTGCAGTTGGAGGTAGTGGCTGAAGCGCCCCCCGCCACCAGTGTCAGCGTAGGGTCAGTACCTTGATTAATGGTGTCCTCGAACGGCACCTTCAGCGCACTGATTTCGGCCAGACCTGCCGTCACTTTCGAACGCGCCTGGTATTTTGAGTATTGCGGCAGGGCAATCGTCGCCAGAATCCCGATGATCGCCACCACGATCAGCAGCTCGATCAGTGTGAAACCCTTTTGGTTGTTCATAGACAGGCTCTCCATGCATGAGTCGGAATCTCATGATCTGCAAAGGGCTCAGCATAGGCCGTGCCAACCGCTTGCAGACCCCGCACGTTCGGCATAAAGGTGCCGTGTCGCGCTTTCCTACAACCTGTAACCGCACTATCTGACACTTTTTGTCACCTGTACCGGGCGTGTTTGGCGCTGTCACTTGACTAGGCTATAAGTCATGAACTGTCAGCATCCGGAATCCCCATGAATGACATCGCTCTGAGCGGTCTGGCCAAGCAATTGGTGCAGGCCGAACTGCTTACGGAAAAAAGCGCCCAGCAGGCCTGGCAACAGGCGCAGCGCAATCGGCTGTCGCTGATCAGCTACCTGGTGCAGAACAAACTGGTGAAGAGCTCACAGGTGGCCGAGATCGCTTCCGAGCATTTCGGCATGGCCTTCATGGACCTCAATTGCCTGGACAAGGAAACCCAGCCCAAAGGCCTGGTCAGTGAAAAACTGGTGCGCCAGCATCACGCCCTGCCCTTGTGGCGCCGTGGCAACAAGCTGTTCGTGGGCATTTCCGACCCGAGCAATCATCAGGCGATCAATGACATCCAGTTCAGCACCGGGCTGAGCACCGAAGCCATTCTGGTGGAGGACGACAAGCTCACCGAGGCCATCGAGAAATTCTTCGACACCCACGCCAGCGGCCTCGAAGAAATGGCCGACGTCGATCTCGACGGCGTGGATGTCGAGTCCGTCGACGACAGCCGCCAGGACGCCATTGGCGGCCTCGACGCCGACGACGCGCCGGTTGTGCGCTTCGTGCACAAGATGCTGCTCGACGCGATCAAGAGTGGCTCGTCGGACTTGCACTTCGAACCCTACGAAAAAAACTTCAGGGTACGGGTGCGCACCGACGGCATCCTGCGTGAGGTGGCCAAACCGCCGATCCAGTTGGCCGGGCGAATCGCCGCACGCCTGAAAGTCATGGCCAGCCTGGACATCTCGGAACGCCGCAAACCTCAGGACGGGCGGATCAAGATGCGCCTGTCGAAGACCAAGTCGATCGACTTCCGGGTCAACACCTTGCCGACCCTGTGGGGAGAGAAAGTGGTGATCCGGATCCTCGATCCGTCCAGCGCGCAGATCGGCATCGATGCATTGGGCTACGAACCGGCGCAGAAAGAACTGTACATGGCCGCGCTCAAGCAGCCCCAAGGGATGATTCTGGTTACCGGGCCTACGGGTTCGGGGAAAACCGTATCGCTGTACACCGGCCTGAATATTCTCAACACCGTCGACATCAACATTTCCACCGCCGAAGACCCGGTGGAAATCAACATGGAAGGCATCAACCAGGTCAACGTCAATCCGAAACAGGGGCTGGATTTTGCTCAGGCTCTGCGTTCGTTTCTGCGTCAGGATCCGGACGTGATCATGGTCGGGGAAATCCGCGATCTGGAAACCGCCGAAATCGCGATCAAGGCGGCGCAGACCGGCCACCTGGTGCTGTCCACGCTGCACACCAACAGTGCCGCTGAGACTCTGACCCGCCTGCACAACATGGGCATCCCCGGGTTCAACATCGCCACCTCGGTCAGTCTGATCATTGCCCAGCGCCTGGCGCGCAAGCTGTGCAGCCACTGCAAGAAACCGATCGAGATCCCCCGCGAAACGCTGATCAAGGAAGGTTTCCCGCCGGAACAGATCGGCAGTTTCACGATCTATGAGCCGGTCGGTTGCGACCTGTGCAACGGCGGCTACAAGGGACGCGTGGGGATTTACGAAGTGGTGAAAAACACCCCTGATCTGCAACGGCTGATCATGGCCGAAGGCAACTCGCTGGAGATCGACAGCCAGATGCGTCGCGACGGCTTCGACGACCTGCGCACCTCCGGCCTGCGCAAGGCCATGCAAGGCATCACCAGCCTGGAAGAAATCAACCGGGTCACCAAGGACTGAACATGGCGGTCAAGGCAGCGAAAATCAGCATCTACGCCTGGGAAGGCACGGATCGCAAAGGCAGCAAAGTCACGGGCGAGTTGAGCGGGCAGAACCCCGCGCTGATCAAGGCCCAGTTGCGCAAGCAGGGGATCAACCCGGGCAAGGTACGGAAGAAATCCACCTCTTTGCTCAACCTCGGCAAACGCATCAAAGCGCAGGACATCGCCCTGTTCACCCGGCAGATGGCAACCATGATGAAAGCCGGCGTACCGCTGTTGCAGTCGTTCGACATCATTGGCGAAGGCTTCGACAACCCGGCGATGCGCAAACTGGTAGACGAGGTGAAGCAAGAGGTAGCGGCCGGCAACAGCTTCGCCGCCGCACTGCGCAAGAAGCCGCAGTATTTCGATGAACTGTATTGCAACCTGGTGGATGCCGGCGAGCAATCCGGCGCCCTCGATACGTTGCTTGAGCGGGTCGCGACCTATAAGGAAAAAAGCGAAGCGCTCAAGGCCAAGATCAAGAAAGCCCTGACCTACCCCAGCGCCGTGGTGCTGGTGGCTATGGTCGTTACCGGGATTCTGCTGGTAAAAGTGGTGCCGCAGTTTCAGTCGGTATTTTCCGGCTTCGGCGCTGAATTGCCGGCCTTCACCCTGATGGTGATCAGTATCTCGGAGTTCATGCAGCAATGGTGGTGGGCGGTGCTTGGTGCGCTGATCGCGGCGGTGTTCGGCATCCGCCATGCGCTGAAGAAATCCCAGGCATTGCGCGACCGCAAGGACACCTGGCTGCTGAAGCTGCCGCTGGTGGGCACGCTGATGTACAAATCGGCAGTGGCGCGATTCGCCCGCACTCTGTCGACTACCTTTGCCGCTGGCGTACCGCTGGTGGAGGCACTGGATTCGGTGGCAGGCGCCACGGGCAACGTGGTGTTCAAACGTGCCGTGCTGCGTATCCGCCAGGACGTCGCCACCGGCATGCAGCTGAATTTTTCCATGCGCAGCACCGGAGTCTTCCCCAACATGGCGGTGCAGATGACCGCCATCGGTGAGGAATCGGGCGCGCTGGATGACATGCTCGACAAGGTCGCCGGTTTTTATGAAGAGGAAGTGGATAACATGGTCGACAACCTCACCAGCCTGATGGAGCCGTTCGTCATGGTGGTGCTCGGGGTCATCGTCGGCGGGCTGGTCGTGGCCATGTACCTGCCGATCTTCCAGCTTGGCTCAGCGATCTGACATGCCTATCGACGAACTCTTCAGTCTGTATCCGCTGGCCTTTGTGTGCACCGCCCTGCTGCTGGGTCTGGTGGTCGGCAGTTTTCTCAATGTACTGGTCTGGCGCCTGCCGAAAATGCTCGAGCGCGATTGGCGCCAGCAGGCGCAGGACGTCCTCGGCCTGCCGAGCGAAACACCACTGCCGACCTACAACCTGATGCTGCCGCACTCCCAGTGCCCACACTGCGGCCACCGGATTCGGGCTTGGGAAAACATTCCGCTGCTCAGTTACCTGGTGCTGCGCGGACGCTGTTCGGCGTGTGCCGCGCCCATCAGCAAACGTTATCCCCTGACCGAACTGGCCTGCGGCCTGCTTTCGGCATTCGTTGCCTGGCATTTGGGTTTCGGCTGGCCGGCCGGTCTGTTGATCGTCCTCACCTGGGGCCTGCTGGCCATGAGCCTGATCGACACCGAACATCAACTGCTGCCCGATGTGCTGGTGTTGCCATTGTTGTGGCTGGGGCTGATCGTCAACAGTTTCGGGCTGTTCGTCTCGCTGCACGCGGCGTTGTGGGGTGCGGTGGCCGGTTACATGGCGCTGTGGTCGGTGTTCTGGCTGTTCAAGCTGCTGACCGGCAAGGACGGCATCGGCCACGGCGATTTCAAGCTGCTGGCGCTGCTCGGGGCCTGGGGCGGCTGGCAGATTCTGCCGCTGACGATCCTGCTGTCATCGCTGGTGGGGGCGATTGTCGGGGTGGTTCTACTGCGTCTGCGTGAGCAGAAAACCTCGACGCCGATGCCCTTCGGCCCGTATCTGGCAATTGCCGGCTGGATTGCCTTGCTCTGGGGTGGTCAAATAACCGACTTCTATTGGCAGTTTGTCGGTTTGAAATGAATACCCCTGTGGAAAAAACCTGGATTCTCGGCCTGACCGGCGGCATCGGCAGCGGCAAAAGCGCCGCGGCCCAGCACTTCATCGATCTCGGGATCCATGTGGTCGACGCCGATCACGCAGCGCGCTGGGTGGTCGAGCCGGGGCGTCCGGCACTGGCGAAGATTGCTGAACACTTCGGTCCCGGCGTCCTGCAAGCCGATGGCACGCTGGACCGTGCGGCCCTGCGCAAGTTGATCTTTGAAGTGCCTGAAGAACGCCGCTGGCTCGAAGCCCTGCTGCATCCGTTGATCGCCGAGGAAATCGCTCACCATCTGGCGCTGGCAAAATCGCCTTACGCGATTCTAGTTTCACCGTTGCTGATCGAATCCGGGCAGTACGTGATGACTCAAAGAATTCTGGTGATCGATGCCCCGCAACAACTGCAGATCGAACGCACCTTGCAGCGTGACCAGACCAGCGAACAGCAGGTCCAAGCGATCCTCAAGGCCCAGTCAAGCCGTGAAGACCGCGTGAGCCGTGCCGATGATGTGGTGGTCAACGACCGCGACCTCGCCTGGTTGCACAGCGAAGTCGAGCGCCTGCATCACTTTTACCTGACTTTATCCGGAGGCCAGTCATGAGCCCTACCACCGTCGAATGCCCAACCTGCGGCGCCCCCGTGGAATTTACCCCCGAGAACAAATTCCGCCCGTTCTGCTCCGATCGCTGCAAGCTGATCGACCTCGGCGCCTGGGCGTCCGAAGAGCACAAGATTCCGGTCGCCCCGGATGCCGAAGACGAAATGTTCTCCGGCGATTTCGACCCGCGTCACTGATCGCGATCAGGGCCGCATGAAGCCGTAGTCCTGATCGTCGTCGAGGTTTTCCGCGAGAAAGCGCAACTCGTCGGCCAGGTCTTCGGCGTTGCGCACCGTCTTGCTCTGTTGCACCACCGCGCTGAGCAAGGCGCGCAAACTCAGGCCCGGATCGAAGCCCACCTCCAGCGCCATGTCCAGACTCTGCCGCGTCTCCTGCCTCGCCCACTCGTAAACACTCATGCCGCTGCTCCTGAAGGAATTTGGCCGAGCATGAAATGCCGCGTGGATGACGGATTTGATGTGGATCAAGACTTGGGATCGTCGTCCTTCCACGGCGCCGAAAGGTAGCGGGTGCGGTTGAAGGTTTCCAGCCACTCGGGGCTGAACACCACCAGCGCGCTGATCACCATGCCGTTGATAAAGGCTTCGGGGAAAATCAGCAGCCACAGGTAGCCGATGAAGTCTTCCAGCCATTCCGGCATGGCGAACAGACCGTCGTACCACAGCAGGCCCAGACTCAGCGTCAGACACAGCAATGCGGACAACGCTGCGGCAAAGAACCCGGAACAGAAGATGTACACAAACGGATTACGCGGCTGGGCGCGCTCGACGAGGATCGCCACACACTCGGTGATCAACACCGGCAACAGGATCAGCAACGTACCGTTGACCCCGACCGCCGCCAGATCCTGGCGCCCGAGCAACACCAGCCCGAGCTGCGCCACCAGCCCGCCGATGATCGCCAGCGGCCAGTCGAGCAGCAACGTCACGGCGGTCATGCCGATGAAGTGATAAGAAACCCCGGTGTCGAAATCCCTGCGCACCATCCACAGCAGAAACAAGGCGAACACCGTGCCGAACAGCAGATGCTGGCGGCGACTGTCAGTGAACAACTCGACCCACGGCGCACGACAGATCGCCCACAACAGCACCGGCAGGTAAATCAGCCAGCCGAGTGTCAGGCTCGTCGACGACAGCAGTTCTGCACCGATCATGAATCCCTTACCTTCTCCATGGGTTTGATTCCTTCATCGGAGTCTACACCGCCCTCTTCCGGGCATCAGCCGATGCAAAGCTTTCTGCTTGTCGCATTTGAACGCTAAGCTTGGCCTATGGATGACTCAGATTACTTACGCCTGCTGACCATTGCGGCCGAGCAAGCCAACGCGTTCCTGTCCAATGCCCGCAAATGGGAGCGTGAGCGTTGGGTCTGCCAGCGCCTGCTGCAAGGCTTGAACATCCCTTACCGCGCCGATGAGTTCGCCCCCGCCGGCGAGCCGCCGGACGTGCTGTTTCGCGATGCCAATTTCGAAGTGTTCTTCGTTCTCGATGAAGGCCGCCGGCTCAACGACGAATGGCGCGATGAACTGCAACGCCGCCGCAGTGCGTTTTCCCTCAGCCAGTTGGTGCGTCGTGAAGCCAAGCCACGGCGGATCCCGGCCAATGAATTCTTACTGCGACTGGCGCCGACCTTGCGCAAAAAAGCGCACAACTACAAGGAACGCGGCATGGATCTGGGCGAACTGGACATCATCGCCTTCGCCAGCCTCAAGCGCGAAGTGCTGGACCTCAACAGCCATTTTCCACCGCCGACCGAGTATCTGCGTCAGGGTTGGCGCTCGCTGTCGCTGGTCGGCCCGACCTTCGCCCGGGTGCTGTTCGCCCATCCCGATGCGCCGGACTTTCTGCGCAGCAACCTCGGTCGCAGTATCGTCTTCGATGTCGGGATCAGCCTGTGACGCCGCTGCAGCAGTTGATTGCCGACGTCCCGCAGACTGGCCGCGTACGCTGGATCGGCGTGCGCCCCGAGTCTCGCGGCCCGATGATCGAGCTCGACGCCGTCGAGGCACGGCTCGAAGCCGGATTGACCGGTGACCACGCCCGCCCCGGCGTGCGCAACGCGCGGCAAGTAACGTTGATTCAGTTCGAACACCTGGCGGTCATCAGCGCGTTGATGGGCCGGCCTGAAGATCAACCCGTGCGGCCTGAAGACCTGCGGCGCAATCTGGTGATCAGCGGCATCAACCTGTTTAGTCTGAAGGGTCGGCGCTTTCGCATCGGTCAGGCCATATTTGAGACCACCGGTTGGTGCCAGCCCTGCGCGCGCCTGCAAAACAACCTCGGTCCCGGCACCTTTCAAGCGGTGCGCGGGCATGGCGGAATAACCGCGCGGGTGTTACAAAGCGGGATCATTCGCCTCGACGACGGTGTGTCTGTCGAACCGGTTCCGGACAGCGGCTATGCTGCGTTCAACCCCGGTTGAAAACCGCTGTAGCTTCTGCACATTCAGCAACGTCTACCTGACGAGGCCTTTATGACCAGCCGCCTGAACCCCGAAGACCAAAAGCATGTCGAAGAGTACCTGCAACTGTCCCAACACCGTGTCGAGCGCCGGCCTTTTCGGCCGTGGATGCTCCTGGTGCTGGTGCTGGCAGTGACCATTGGTCTGGGCCTGCTGAGCCGACTTATCAGTTACCTGACGCTATGAGCAGCATTGCGCTCGCGAAGGTAATTGCACCGATTTCCTTTAAAAACCTTGCGAGTGATCCCTATGTCCCATCGTATTGTTATTGTCGGCGGCGGCGCCGGCGGTCTGGAGTTGGCTACCCGTCTGGGTAAGACTCTGGGCAAGCGCGGCACGGCCAGTGTGATGCTGGTCGACGCGAACCTCACGCACATCTGGAAGCCCCTGCTGCACGAAGTGGCCGCCGGATCGCTGAACTCTTCCGAGGATGAACTCAACTATGTTGCCCAGGCGAAATGGAACCACTTCGAGTTCCAGCTGGGACGCATGAGCGGGCTCGATCGCGCGCAGAAGAAAATCCAGCTGGCGGCCACCTACGACGAAAACGGCGTGGAACTGGTTCCTGCGCGTGAAGTGGCCTACGACACGCTGGTGATCAGCGTCGGCAGCACCACCAACGATTTCGGCACCCAGGGCGCAGCGCAGCACTGCCTGTTCCTCGACACCCGCAAACAGGCCGAACGCTTCCACCAGCAGTTGCTCAACCACTACCTGCGCGCGCATGCCGGGCAGACCGATGTGATCGAACAGATCAGCGTGGCGATCGTTGGTGCCGGCGCCACAGGCGTCGAGCTGGCGGCAGAACTGCACAACGCCGCACATGAACTGGCCGCTTACGGCCTCGACCGGATCAAACCGGAGAACATGCACATCACCCTGATCGAAGCCGGCCCACGGGTGTTGCCAGCCCTGCCGGAGCGCATCAGCAGCCCGGTGCACAAGACTCTGGAGAAACTCGGGGTCAACGTGATGACCAACGCTTCGGTCAGCGAAGTGACCGCCGACAGCCTGATCACCGCCGATGGCAACGTGATCAAGGCCAGCCTGAAAGTCTGGGCTGCCGGGATTCGCGCGCCGGGTTTCCTCAAGGACATCGACGGTCTGGAAACCAACCGTATCAATCAACTGCAAGTGCTGCCGACGTTGCAGACCACCCGCGACGAAAACATTTTCGCCTTCGGTGACTGCGCCGCCTGCCCGCAACCGGGTTCGGATCGCAACGTGCCGCCGCGTGCGCAAGCCGCGCACCAACAGGCTTCGTTGCTGGCCAAGTCGCTGAAGCTGCGTATCGAGGGCAAAACCCTGCCGGAGTACAAGTACACCGACTACGGCTCGCTGATTTCGCTGTCGCGTTTTTCGGCTGTGGGTAATTTGATGGGTAACCTGACCGGCAGTGTGATGCTGGAGGGCTGGCTGGCGCGGATGTTCTACGTGTCGCTGTACCGCATGCACCAGATGGCACTGTACGGACCGTTCCGCACGGCGATGCTGATGCTGGGCAGCAAGATCGGTCGCGGCACCGAGCCACGCTTGAAGCTGCATTGATCTAAAACTGTGGGAGCGGGCTTGCTAGCGAAGAGGTTGTGTCATTCAACATTCATGTCGACTGATACACAGCTTTTCGCGAGCAAGCCCGCTCCCACATTGTTTTGCGCAGCTCAAAAATCCAGCAATCGATCTCTGCACATCAGAGCTGGAAGCGCCGTACCATGCCTTGCAGCGCGTTGGCCAGTTGCGACAGTTGGTGACTCGACGCGCTGGTCTGATCGGCTCCCGCTGCCGAACGCACCGACAGGTCGCGAATATTCACCAGATTACGATCCACTTCCCGCGCAACTTGCGCCTGCTCCTCCGCCGCACTGGCGATCACCAGATTGCGCTCATGAATCTCATGCACTGACGCGGTGATGGTTTCCAGCGCCTCCCCGGCGCGCTCGGCCAACGCCAGCGTGGTCGTGGCCCGCGCAGCGCTGGCCTGCATCGAATCCAGCGCCAGGCTTGAACCGGTGCGCATGCCCTGCACCATCTGCTCGATCTCCTGCGTCGATTGCTGAGTGCGATAGGCCAGCGCCCGCACCTCATCGGCAACCACCGCAAAACCGCGTCCGCTCTCCCCTGCGCGGGCTGCCTCAATGGCCGCGTTGAGCGCAAGCAGGTTGGTCTGCTCGGCAATCGCACGGATGACATCCAGCACTTTGCCGATGTCCTGTGACTGGTTGGCCAGCGATTGCACCAACTCGCCGGTGTGCTGCACGTCGCTGGCCAGCGCATTGATGGCCGACGCGGTGTCACTGACCCGCGCCTGCCCCAGTTGCGCCGACTCACTGGATTGGCGGGTGGCATCGGACGTCGACACCGCGTTGCGCGCGACTTCTTCAACCGCCGTAGTCATTTCATTGACCGCCGTGGCGGCCTGTTCGATTTCGTTGTTCTGCTGCTGCAGGCCTTGTGTGCTGTCGAGCGTCACCGCGTTGAGCTCATCGGCAGCGGTCGCCAGTTGCGTGGCCGAACCGCTGATGCCTTGCAGCGTTTCCCGCAGGTTCTGCTGCATGGTTGCCAGCGCCTTGAGCAAACGGCTGACTTCATCGTTACCGTGGGTTTCGATCGGTCGGGTCAGGTCGCCTTGGGCCACACTTTCGGCAGCGCTGACGGCCGTGCTCAACGGACGAATGATGCTGCGGGTGAGCAACATGGCCAGCGCCACCGTGGCCAGCGCCGCCAGCGCGATGAACAGACTGACGATGGTGCGTGAGGTCTGGTAGTGGTCAGCGGATTTCTGGCTCTCCGCAGCAACCTGTTTGGCGAACAGATCTGCCAGGTCATTGAGCTGCTTGCCGGAGCCGTCGACCACGGTTTTCATATCAATCAGCAGCAGTTTGGTCAGTGCGTCACGCTGGCCTTGATCGGCCAGGGTGAAGGATTGCGCGATGCCGGTGCGATATGCGGCAAAGGTTTTTTTGAACTGGTCATAGAGCTGCTGGCCTTCCGGCGTGGTGACCAGTTTGTCGTAGGCGGCGATCTTCTCGCTCAGCTCTTTGTCGCGGGTGTCCATCTGGCTGCGGTAAGTCGCGATGTTCTTCGGATCCTGATCAAGTGCCATGCGCAGGGAAATCGTGCGGATCCGCAGCATCAACTCACGAATCTCGTCGCCGCCGCGAATACTCGGCAGCCACTGGCTCTCTACCGCAACTTCACTGTCACGGATGCTCGACATCTGCCCCAAGGCAAATACCCCAAGCAACGCCACCAGTACCGCGATCAGGGCAAAACCCAGTGCGGCACGTGGAGCAATATTCAACTGACGAAGCAACATGACGGACGCCCTTATTCTTGTATTGGCCAGATTGAAGGGGCGAACAGCGGCAGTCCCCTCTCGTTAGCGGGCTATCGGCAAGTTGTACGATGACTTGAAGGGAATTGTCTTTCGCGAGGACAAAAAAAATCCCCGTATCTTTCGATACGAGGATTTTTAATATGGTCGGGGTAAGGGGATTCGAACTCCTGACATCCTGCTCCCAAAGCAGGCGCGCTACCGGACTGCGCTATACCCCGGTAAAAAAAAGGCGACCTTTCAAAGATCGCCTTCTTCGATCAGCGCTTTTGGCCTCTGATCTTAAGATTCGATCCCAGTGTTACCTGGTTTCAAAAATGGTGGGTCGTGTGGGATTCGAACCTACGACCAATTGGTTAAAAGCCAACTGCTCTACCAACTGAGCTAACGACCCAAAAATGGTCGGGGTAAGGGGATTCGAACTCCTGACATCCTGCTCCCAAAGCAGGCGCGCTACCGGACTGCGCTATACCCCGGTTTGAAATTGGCTCCGTGACCAGGACTCGAACCTGGGACCCAATGATTAACAGTCATTTGCTCTACCGACTGAGCTATCACGGAACTACATATTTCAATTTACAACGGTGAAACTTACAGCTCTTAGACTTCCGTTCGCATCGCTGCGTTCGTGTGTCTGAGGCGCGCTATTCTACAACCTAGAACACCTCTGTCAACCCCCTAAATCGCTTTCAAGTTAATGATTTGCAACTTATTTCAGATTTCAGCTCAGTGAGCTGAGATGCTGCGGGTGACTGACTGCGGGGCGCACTTTACAAGCCTTTTCCTTAGACTTCAACAGCCTAACGAAAAAAAGGCCTCGCAAAGCGAGGCCTTCCTTATTTCATTGGCGTTGCCGCTCAGTCGAAAACGATTTCGTCGTTCACGACCTTGCCGGTTGCTGTATCGCCCGGCAGGAAATGCCCCGACAGGATCAACTGCGCCAACGGGTTTTCGATCCAGCGCTGGATCGCACGTTTGAGTGGACGTGCGCCATAAACCGGGTCGTAACCAACGGCAATCAGCTTGTCCATCGCTTCCGGGCTCAGTTCCAGCTTCAGCTCGCGCTCGGCCAGACGACTGCGCAGACGGCCCAACTGGATCTCGGTAATCCCCGCGATCTGGTCCCGCGCCAAAGGCTCGAAGATCACCACTTCGTCGACCCGGTTGATGAACTCGGGACGGAAGTGCGACGTCAGCGCGTCCATCACCGCTGCACGCTGGGCCTCACGATCACCGACCAGTTCCTGGATCTGCGACGAACCGAGGTTCGAGGTCATGACGATCACGGTATTGCGGAAATCCACCGTGCGTCCGTGGCTGTCGGTCAGCCGTCCATCCTCAAGCACCTGTAGCAGGATGTTGAACACATCCGGATGCGCTTTCTCGACCTCGTCCAGCAGGATCACCGAGTAAGGCTTGCGGCGCACCGCTTCGGTCAGGTAACCGCCCTCCTCGTAGCCAACATAGCCTGGTGGCGCACCGATCAGCCGCGCCACGGAATGTTTCTCCATGAACTCGGACATGTCGATCCGCACCATCGCCTCTTCGGTATCAAAGAGGAATTCGGCCAGCGCCTTGCACAGCTCGGTTTTACCGACACCGGTCGGGCCGAGGAACATGAACGAGCCGCTTGGACGATTAGGATCCGCCAACCCGGCACGCGAGCGCCGTACAGCGTTGGCGACCGCAACCACCGCTTCGTCCTGACCAATCACACGCTGGTGCAACAGGCTTTCCATCTTCATCAGCTTGTCGCGCTCGCCTTCGAGCATTTTCGACACCGGAATACCGGTCCACTTCGACACGACTTCGGCGATTTCCTCTTCGGTCACCTTGCTGCGCAGCAACTGGTTTTCGCTCTTGCCGTGCTGATCGACCATTTGCAGGCTGCGTTCCAGATCCGGGATCACCCCGTACTGCAATTCGGCCATGCGGTTGAGGTCGCCTTTACGGCGCGCCGCTTCCAGCTCCTGACGCGACTGCTCGATCTTTTGCTGAATCTGCGCCGAACCCTGTACCTCGGCTTTTTCCGAGTTCCAGATTTCTTCCAGATCCGAGTACTCACGCTCGAGGCGGACGATTTCTTCCTGGAGTTTTTCCAGGCGTTTCATCGCCGCTTCATCGCTTTCTTTCTTCAGGGCCTGAGATTCAACCTTGAGCTGAATCAGGCGACGCTCCAGACGATCCAGCACTTCCGGCTTGGAGTCGATCTCCATGCGAATACGGCTGGCGGCCTCGTCAATCAGGTCGATGGCCTTGTCCGGCAACTGCCGATCCGTGATGTAGCGATGGCTGAGCTTGGCCGCGGCGATGATCGCGCCGTCGGTGATCGCCACTTTATGGTGAACCTCATAACGCTCCTTGAGGCCACGCAGGATAGCGATGGTGTCTTCTTCGCTCGGCTCGTCCACCAGGACTTTCTGGAAACGCCGTTCGAGGGCCGCATCCTTCTCTATATATTGGCGGTACTCGTTGAGCGTGGTAGCGCCGACGCAGTGCAGCTCACCGCGCGCCAGTGCCGGTTTAAGCATGTTGCCGGCATCCATCGAGCCTTCGCCCTTACCCGCGCCGACCATGGTGTGCAGTTCGTCGATGAACAGAATGATCTGCCCTTCCTGCTTCGACAGCTCATTGAGCAACGCTTTCAGGCGTTCCTCGAACTCACCGCGATACTTGGCACCGGCGATCAGCGCGCCCATGTCCAGCGACAGCAGACGTTTGCCCTTGAGGCCGTCAGGCACTTCGCCGTTGATGATGCGCTGGGCCAGACCTTCGGCAATCGCGGTTTTACCCACGCCAGGTTCGCCAATCAGCACCGGGTTGTTCTTGGTGCGACGCTGCAGTACCTGAATGGTGCGGCGGATTTCGTCGTCACGGCCGATCACCGGATCGAGCTTGCCGTCTTCGGCACGCTTGGTCAGGTCGACGGTGTACTTGTCCAGCGCCTGACGCGACTCTTCGTGGTTGGCGTCATTTACCGCCTCACCACCGCGCAGGTTGTTGATCGCGTTTTCCAGGGCTTTCTTGCTCACGCCCTGGCCGAGCAGCAGTTTGCCAAGCTTGCTGTTCTCGTCCATCGCGGCGAGCAGCACCAGCTCGCTGGAAATGAACTGGTCGCCCTTCTGCTGAGCCAGGCGATCAGCCTGATTGAGCAGGCGCGCCAGATCCTGCGACATGTTGACGTCGCCGGTCGGGTTCTGGATTTTCGGTAATTGGTCGAGCTCTTTGGTCAGCTCTTTGCGCAAGCTGTTGACGTCGAAGCCGACTTGCATCAACAGGGGTTTGATCGAACCACCCTGCTGTTCAAGCATGGCTTGCATCAAATGCGCCGGCTCGATGGCCGGATGATCGTGGCCAACGGCCAGGGATTGGGCGTCGGACAACGCCAACTGTAATTTGCTGGTTAAACGGTCTATACGCATGGGTCACCTTCCTTTTGAGCAGGCCGGACCTAAAAACCATCCTGAATAAAGAAACCTGCCAGATACCACTGTAGATGCGGTCGATTCTGGGAGATTCAAGCGTCAGCGAGTTGATTCAGGTCAGGCAAGTCTAGCGGGTGAGCCAGACAAGGGAGGCGAAACGGCCAGTGCGCGACGCACGGCGGTAAGAAAAGAAGCGCGGGTCGGTCACGGTGCAGAAACCGCCACCATAAATCGCAGTGACACCGCGTTCAGCCAGACGCAGGCGCGCCAGTAGATAGATATCAGCCATGAACTTGCCAGCATTGTGACTGGGCACGAAGGCTGCTGCCGCTGCCGGCAGTTGCTTGACGAAGACTTCGCGGACTTCCGGGCCGACTTCAAAGGCCTTCGGGCCAATGGCCGGGCCGAGCCAGACCAGTACGTCCGCCGCAGCGGTGTCGAGATGATCGAGAGTGGCTTCCAGTACGCCCGCCGCCAAACCGCGCCAGCCGGCGTGAGCCGCCGCGACGCGAGTACCGGCACGGTTGCAGAACAATGCCGGCAGGCAATCTGCGGTCATCGCCGTGCAGGCAATCCCGGGAGTCGCCGTCCAACTGGCATCGGCGGTGGCAACCACGCCCGGATCAGCATGAGCCACGGCAGTCCCGTGTACTTGCTGCAACCAGGCAGGCTTTATCGAGAAGTGTTCGGTCAGACGCCGACGATTCTCGGCGACTGCTTCCGGGCGATCATCGACATGATCGCCCAGATTGAGGCTGTCGAACGGCGCCTCGCTGACACCTCCCTCGCGGGTGGTGACACAGGCGCTGACGCTGGCCGGCGCAGGCCAGTCCGGCGTCAGCCAGTTCATCCGACGAATGCCTCGCGATCCTGCTTGAGCAGGGTCAGCAGCCAGACGAAGTCTTCCGGCAGCGGCGATTCCCAGCTCATGCGCTCACCGGTGGTCGGATGATCCAGCTCAAGGAAGCGCGCGTGCAGGGCCTGACGCGGGAAGTGCTTGAGGGATTCGACCATGGTCGGGTTCGCGGCAGGCGGAATGCGGAAACGACCGCCGTACGCCGGGTCGCCGACCAACGGGAAGTTGATGTGCGACATGTGCACACGAATCTGGTGGGTCCGGCCGGTTTCCAGTTTGACCCGCACATGCGTGTGGGACCGGAAACGCTCCAGCACGCGGTAGTGACTGACGGCCGGCTTGCCGCCTTCCATCACTGCCATGCGCTGGCGCTGCTGACCATGACGGCCGATCGGGGCGTTGATCTTGCCCCCGGCGGTCACGACACCGATCACGATGCACTCGTAGATCCGGCTGACGCTGCGGCTTTGCAGCTGGGCAACGAGCTTGGTCTGCGCCTGAATGGTCTTGGCCACCACCATCAGACCGGTGGTGTCCTTGTCCAGGCGGTGCACGATACCGGCGCGCGGGACATTGATGATGTCCGGCACGTGGTGCAGCAAGGCATTGAGCAAGGTGCCATCAGCGTGGCCGGCAGCCGGGTGCACCACCAGGCCCGCAGGCTTGTTGATCACCAGGATGTCGTCGTCTTCATAAACGATGTCGAGCTCGATGTCCTGGGCGATCCACTCGCCCTGGGCTTCCTGCTCGGCAGTCAGCTCAAGAATGGCACCGCCATGCACGATGTCGCGCGGGCGGATGACCGCCCCGTCCACAGTCAGGCGACCTTCTTTGATCCAGGCGGAAAGGCGCGAGCGTGAGTGCTCAGCGAAGAGTTGGGCGGCGACTTGATCGAGGCGTTGGCCGCCCAAATCGGACGGCACCTCTGCGCGAAGTTCAATTTTATCGGACATGCTCTGACTGGCGTCGGCACAGCCTTTGGTTTCGGCTGCGCGCTTGTGGTTAAATACGGCGTCTTTTGCCCCGAGGCTTTTCAACGGGGCGCTCATCATAACAGGACGGCCCCGCCCAAGACAGCGGCCGTCATAGGGACGCAAGCCGCCATGCAAGTGAAACACCTGCTGCTGATCGCCATCCTCGCATTGACCGCTGCTTGCTCATCGAAGGAAGTCGTAGACGAAAACCTCAGCGAAGCCGAGCTGTATCAGCAGGCTCAGACTGACCTGGACAACAACAGCTACACCAGCGCCACAGCCAAGCTGAAGGCCCTGGAGTCGCGTTATCCGTTCGGTCGCTACGCCGATCAGGCACAGCTGGAGTTGATCTACGCCAACTACAAGAACGCCGAGCCGGAAGCTGCAAAGTCCGCCGCCGAGCGTTTCATTCGTTTGCATCCGCAGCATCCGAACGTGGATTACGCGTACTACTTGAAAGGTCTGACCTCTTTCGACCAGGACGTCGGCCTGCTGGCGCGCTTCCTGCCGCTGGACATGACCAAGCGTGACCCCGGCGCTGCCCGCGACTCGTACAACGAGTTCGCACAGCTGACCAGCCGCTACCCGAACAGCCGCTACGCGCCGGACGCCAAGCAGCGCATGATCTACCTGCGCAACCTGCTGGCGGCCTACGAAATCCACGTAGCCGACTACTACCTGACTCGTCAGGCCTACGTCGCCGCCGCCAACCGTGGCCGTTATGTAGTGGAAAACTTCCAGGAAACCCCATCGGTCGGCGACGGCCTGGCGGTGATGACCGAGGCTTACCAGCGTCTGCACCTGGACGATCTGGCCGCCACCAGTCTGGAAACCCTGAAGCTCAACTACCCGAACCACCCAAGCCTGCAGGACGGTCAGTTCGTGCCATCGGTCGCCGAAGCCGACAACCGCTCGTTCCTGAGCAAGGCGACGCTGGGTCTGATCGAATCGCGTCCACCGCTGCCGCCGGGAGAAACCCGCGCCAACCAGGACGTGCAGAAGCAGTTCCAGGACGCGAAAGACGCAATCCCGAACGAGCTCAAGCCTAAAGACGAAAACGGTGACGTGATCGAAGAAGAACATCACGAGGCTGAAGGCAACAACGATGACCGTTCGTGGTTCAGCTACATGACCTTCGGCGTGTTCGACTGATCACACCGGGCGTTACAAAAAAGGGAGATCCGCGGATCTCCCTTTTTCATGGCTGCGCGTTAATAGTCTGTGCGCCTGCCGGCACCTTGGCTAAACTGCCGAATCATTAGCCGAAAAGCCGCCCATCATGCTTCGTTTACTGTTCTGGATTGTCCTGATTTTCGCTGCGGTATGGCTGTGGCGCAAATTCAAGGCGCCCGCCTCGTCTGCCCAATCGCCCCGCGAGCAAGACGCCGCGCCGATGGTGCGCTGCGCTCACTGCGGCGTGCACCTGCCCCGCGACCGCGCGTTGAACCTTCAGCAACAATGGTATTGCAGCCAGGCTCACCTTGAGCAAGGCCCGGGCACCAGTGGTCGCTGAGGTCGCCAACGCCGACCGTAAACAGGCTCAGCGCCTGCTGCGCCTGTATCATCTCTACCGTTTGAGCGTCGGCATCACCCTGGTGTTGCTGATCTCCAGCAACATGGACAACCGCCTGCTGACGTCAGCCGACGACGATCTGCTGCGCAGCGGCAGTTGGTTGTATCTGGTGCTGAACATTCTGCTGGTGGTGTTTCTGGAGAACACCCGCCGCCCGGCGCAGTTGTTCACCCTGGCCTTGGTCGATGTGCTGTTGCTGTGCGGCCTGTTCTACGCGGCGGGCGGCGTGGCCAGCGCCATCGGCAACCTGTTGATTGTCTCGGTGGCGATCGCCAACACCCTGCTGCGCCGGCGCATCGGCCTGCTGATTGCCGCCATCGGCGCACTCGGCATTGTCGGCTCCAGCTTTCTGCTGGGCTTCAGTCACCCCCTGAGCGCCAATGACTATCTGCAAGCCGGGCCCCTCGGCGCTTTGTGTTTTGCCGCGTCGTTGCTGGTCCAGGGCCTGATCCGGCGTCTGGAAGTCAGCGAAAATCTCGCCGAACAGCGTGCCAGCGAAGTCACCAGTCTTGAAGCCCTCAACGCCCTGATTCTGCAACGCATGCGCACCGGCATCCTGGTGCTCGACGAACAGCGCCGGGTACAGCTGGCCAATCACAGCGCGAAAAATCTGTTGGCCCAGTCGCATCTTGAAGGGCATTTGATCAGCGACTACTCGCCGGCATTAGTCGAGCGTCTGCAGCTGTGGCTGAGCAACCCGACCCTGCGCCCGCAGAGCCTGAAGATCCCCGGCAACGGCCTGGAACTGCAACCCAGCTTCATCGCCCTCGACCAGAGTCCCAACCAGCAAACCCTGGTGTTCCTCGAAGATCTGGCGCAAATCGCTCAGCAAGCCCAGCAGCTCAAACTCGCCGCACTGGGGCGTCTGACTGCCGGCATCTCCCATGAAATCCGCAATCCACTGGGCGCCATCAGTCATGCCGCGCAGCTATTGGCGGAGTCCGAGGAACTCGATAGCGCCGATCGGCGTCTGACGCAGATCATTCAAGACCACTCCCAGCGCATGAACCGAGTCATCGAAAACGTCCTGCAACTGTCGCGCCGCCAGCAAAGCGCTCCGCAACGGCTGGATCTCAAACCGTGGCTGGAACACTTTGTTGCCGAGAGCCGCGAGCAGGCGAGCGAGCGCCAGTCGATTCATTTGCGGATCAATTCCGGGGACTTCATCACGTTGATGGATCCCGACCAGCTCACGCAGATTCTCGACAATCTGTTACGCAACGGCTGGCGGCACAGCGCCCTGCTGCACCAGCAGGCCGAAGTCTGGCTGGCGCTGTTCGTCGACCCCGACAGCCAGCTGGCGGTGCTCGAAGTACAGGACAACGGCCCCGGTGTCCCGTCCGATCAGCAGGCGCATCTGTTCGAACCGTTCTTCACCACCAGCAGCCAAGGCACCGGCCTTGGGCTTTATCTGTCCCGTGAGCTGTGCGAAAGCAACCAGGCGCGCCTAGACTTCAAACCACGCCAAGGCGGCGGCTGCTTTCGCATCACCTTTGCTCACGGACGGAAACAAAGTTGAACACGAGCCCACGGCAAAAAATCCTCATCGTCGACGACGAACCGGATATCCGCGAACTCCTGGAAATCACCCTGGGACGGATGAAACTCGACACTTTCAGCGCTCGCAACCTCGGCGAAGCCCAGGCACTGTTGCAGCGCAATGCGTTCGACCTGTGCCTGACCGACATGCGCCTGCCCGACGGCACGGGGCTGGACCTGGTGCAGCACATCCAGCAACGTCATCCACAACTGCCGGTGGCGATGATCACCGCCTATGGCAGCCTGGAAACAGCGATCAATGCGCTGAAGGCCGGCGCCTTCGACTTCCTCACCAAACCGGTTGATCTCACGCGCCTGCGTGAACTGGTCAGCACCGCGTTGCGCATGCCTGCCGCCGGCGGCAGCGTCACCTCGATCGACCGCCGACTGTTGGGCGACTCGCCCCCAATGCGCGCTCTGCGCAAACAAATCGACAAGCTCGCCCGCAGTCAGGCTCCGGTCTACATCAGCGGCGAATCGGGCAGCGGCAAAGAGCTGGTCGCGCGGCTGATCCACGAACAAGGGCCGCGCGCGCAACAGCCGTTTATACCGGTCAACTGCGGGGCGATCCCTTCAGAGCTGATGGAGAGCGAGTTTTTTGGCCATCGCAAAGGCAGCTTCACCGGCGCGGTGGACGACAAACCGGGGCTGTTTCAGGCCGCGCACGGCGGCACCCTGTTTCTCGATGAAGTGGCGGATCTGCCGCTGTCGATGCAGGTCAAGCTGCTGCGGGCGATTCAGGAAAAAGCCGTGCGCAGCGTCGGCGGCCAGCAAGAAACCGTGGTCGATGTGCGCATTCTGTGCGCCACACACAAAGACCTGGAAGCGGAAGTCGCCGCCGGGCGCTTTCGCCAGGACCTGTATTACCGCTTGAATGTGATCGAACTGCGCGTGCCATCCCTGCGCGAACGGCGCGACGACATCGAAGTGCTGGCCACGCACATGCTCCAGCGTCTGGCCAGCAACAGTGGCCAGCCGGCAGCCCAATTGCACCCGCAAGCGCTCGAAGCACTGAAGCGTTATCGTTTTCCCGGAAATGTGCGAGAACTGGAGAATGTCCTCGAACGCGCGCACACGCTGTGCGAAAACCAGGTGATCGAGGCTGCGGACTTGCGCTTGAGCGAAGGCAATTGCGCAGTAGAGGACGGCATTGCCGACCTGACGCAGATCGACAACCTTGAAGATTATCTGGAGAACGTCGAGCGCAAACTGATCCTGCAGGCGCTGGAGGAAACGCGCTGGAATCGCACGGCGGCAGCGCAACGCTTGAGCCTGTCGTTTCGGTCGATGCGTTATCGGCTGAAGAAACTCGGGCTGGATTGAGGGACTCTTCGCGAGCAGGCTCGCTCCCACATTGGATTTTGTGATCGACAAAGATCAACTGTGGGAGCGAGCCTGCTCGCGAAAGCGATCTGCCAGGCTACAGAGAAATATCTGACTAAATGCGACCTTCAGGCGCATACGGCGCCGGATCGATAATCGGCGCCCGCCCCAGCATCACATCGGCAAACAACTGACATGACGCCGGCGCCAGCACCAGGCCATTGCGGTAATGCCCGCAGTTCAGCCACAACCCCTCAAACCCCGGCACCCGGCCGATATACGGGATTCCCTCAGGCGAGCCCGGGCGCAAACCGGCCCAGTGCCCCACCACTTCGGCCTCCGCCAGCGCCGGCAGCAGCTCGACCGCCGAAGCCTTGAGGCTCTGCAACGCGACATCGGTCGGCGTCTTGTCGTAGCCTTCGTGCTCCAGCGTACTGCCGATCAGAATGTGCCCGTCGCGACGCGGAATCGCATAACGCCCCTTGGCCAGCACCATGCTCGGCAGGAAATCCGCTGCGCACTTGTAGAGAATCATCTGGCCCTTGACCGGCTCCACCGGCAGCGTCAGGTCCAGCGTCTTGAGCAGATCACCGCTCCATGCCCCGGCCGTCAGCACCACCTGAGCGCCACTGATCACGCCTTTGGACGTCTCGACGCCAACCACCCGCTCGCCTTCGCGAACAAACCCGCTGACTTCGCATTGCTCGTGAATCGTCACGTTCGGCAGCGCCAGCAAAGCGGCTTTCAATGATTTGACCAGACGCGGGTTACGCACATTGGCCACATCGGCCATGTAGATCGCCCGGGAGAACCCGCCGCCCAACACCGGCACCGCGTCGTGCGCCGCCGAGATATCCACAGCCCGCAGCGGACGATTTTCCCGCTCGGCCCAAGCCAGCGCCTCGGCTTCATCCTCCAGATCCAGCCAATACAGGCCGGTGGTGTGCACTTCGGGATCAACCCCGGTATCGGCAAACAGCCGCTCGCCCAGCTGTGGATAAAAATCCTGCGACCAATGCGCCAGCGCGGTGACTGCCGGGCTGTAGCGCCACGGGTACAGCGGTGAAACGATACCGCCGCCGGCCCAGGACGATTCCTGGCCGACGTTCGAGCGATCCAGCAGCACCACGCTGCGCACTTCGGAGGCGAGGTTGTAGGCGGTCAGCAGGCCAATCACCCCGCCACCGACAATCACCACTTGCTGTTGCCTGGTCATGTTTGATCCAACCGTAAAAAAGACAGTGGGCGCAAAAGGCGCCCTCAAGAAGGTACCTCAGCGGCCCCAGCAATCCTTGGTGGTCAGCCCGGTGGTAGCGTTGTTCATGCTTCTGACGCCAGTGTTGGTGAGGGTGAAGTCCCCGCACTTGTCGGTGGCCATGGCAGTGCCAGCCTTGCGCGTGGCGGTCAGCAGGAAGGTCTGGTCAGCGATCGTCGGGGTGATGGTGTAGTAATCATTGCCCGTGCTCAGACCGGTGATGCCGGTGTAGACGTTGTTTTTGGTATAGAAGCGTTCGAGGCTCTGCGCCTGCTCCGAGAGCAGTGACACCACTTCGGCACGCCGGCCCTTTTTCAGGTATTCGGTGTAGCTCGGTGCGGCGATGGTGATGATGATCCCGATGATCGCAATCACGATCATGATTTCGATCAGGGTGAAACCTCGGTTGAATTTGCGCATGCCTCAAACTCTCACTTACTGTATTTGTCGCCACATGATACGACGGCTGCCGCCGCCGGATTTTTCCACCAGTGTGGTGACAGTGCCACTGGAATCGTTGACGATCTTGCGCGTCGCGCCATTGACGATGGCGTTCAGGGTCGGAATCCCGCCGGTGAACACCACGCCGCTGGAAATCGTGTCGTTGCTGTCGACCACGCCATCGGCGTTGGTGTCGAGCACCGCGTAGTTGAGCATCTTACCGCTGAACGCATCGAGTTCGACCAGTTTGCCGGTGCCGAAACTGGCACACGGGTCGGTGGTGTCGACACTGGCGGTGGTAAACACGATGCGTCCGAGCACCAGACTGGCCTGATTGATCACCCGCTCGCCGGTCAGTACGTTGTTGTACACCAAGGGCAGGTACCAGCCCTTCTCCCCCGGATAGGTCGTGTCGTTCTGGCTGGTGGTGATGAACTGCCCGGTGCTGCCGGAGAACACCCCGGTCACTGCTTGCGCCTGCAAGCTGCTGACAGTCAACTGGCCGGAACCACCATCGGCGTCCCACACTGAGTAGAACGCCTGCAAATCCTTGTTGGTCTTGTCGGCGGTCTCATTGAATTTGCCGGTGCCGACGAAGATCTGTTTGCCCCCCAGCGAATTGTCCGCCAGCAGCGGCTGCGCGGTGATCGGTTGAGTCGCCCCGCCCGCCGTGGTGAACAGCGGCTTACCGGAAAACGCCACGCCCCAGCTGTCGGTCGACGTCGCGCTCAGATCGAATTTCCACAAGCGACCTTTCAGGTCACCTCCGTAAGCGGCCTGCACCACGTTGGAAGAATTGACCTTGAGCTTCACCGACGACAGGCCATTGGTGGTTTCGGTGCTGTCGATCACGATCTTCTTGATCAACGATCCGTCACGCACATCCAGCACATACAACGCCGCCACCCCGGAGCTGCTGCCATAACCATTGGCAATGAACGCCGCCCAGCGACCATCGGCCAAGCGTGCCACTTCCGGCCGGGCATAGGCGTAACCCAGATCATTGAATGCGTTGGCGGTGTTAGCCGTGGCAGGTGCACTGACTTCCCACAGGGCATTGAGCACATTGCCCGCCGACGCGTCGAACAGTTGCAGCGCATAGAAAGTCTTGCCGCCAGCACCGGTACCGCCGATGGCCAGGGTTTTCCAGGCGCTGTTGATTTGCGCGTCATACACACCGACCTGACCGTCCACCAGAAACTTGTGGCTGACGCCATTGATGTAAGCCGGGTCGGCAATCAGCCGCAGCGACGGCAACACGCTGGACGGCATGTAGGCATAAAGCCGGGTGCCGTTGGCCGAGTTGATCACGTTGACGAAACCGTCGTTGGCATTCACCACCAGATTCGAATTCATGTTCGCCGCTTTGGTGGTCAGGTACGTGGTGTAGGTGGTGTCACCCGAGAGGTCGGAGGCGGTTTTGTCGCTGGGCGAGGCCAGCACCAGCGGCGAGTTGATGATGTCGCCAAGCAACACGCTGCGCACCTTGAGCCCGCTCTTGTTGGTGCCCTTGCTCCACTCCACCAGATCACTGCCGCTGATACCGGTGGGCAGGCTCTGGCTGAGCGTCGTCTGTTGGGCTGCGGAAAAGTTGCCATAGGCCAGGGTGACGGCGGCGTTACTGGAGGTGTTCCACGATTGATAGGTTGGAGCGGTCGCGCCCGGCACGATCGTGGTATCGGTGGTCCACAGGGCTGTCGAAGTATTCACCGCGCCGGCCGAGGTGAAGCCGAAAGACTTGATCGTCCCGCGCCAGTCCTTGGGATCGTAGCTGGTCTGGAAATAACTGGTGCCACTGGCCAGCGTGGTACCGCTGGTGACCCCGCTGCCGCCGGAACCGGCCTTGGAAGTGATGTCGCTCAACGCCGAGGACAGCGCGGTGTTGAGACCGGCGCTGTCGGTGGCTTGGTAATACCTGCCCTGCCCGTAAGCGGCGGCGTCCGACAGCATGTCGTTGTCGGCGGTAAAACCCACGGTGTAGGTGTTCATGTTCTGTTTGGGAAAATCCACGGCATTCCAGCTTTTGCCAGCGGCGTCAGTCCCCGTGGAACGCATGTCGATGTCGAAGGCGAATTTGGCAATGTCATCCAGATACAGCGTGTCACCCTCGTTATCGCCATTGAGGTTGTTGCCGTCATTGTTGATACCGTCCCAGTTCGGCAGGCGGCTGCCACCCAACGGATCATTGGTGGGAAACGTGCGGTCGTAGGTCGGCAAACCGTCGGTGATCACCACGCCGTAGTTCTTTTGGCAGCGGTACTGAATCGGGCTGGTGTAGGTCGTCGGCGTGCTGTTGTAGTACGGCGCCATGCCGCGCATGTAGCGAGTGATTTCATAATAAGTTTCCGCCAGCGGCGTGTTGGCCACGGCGCTCAAACCGTTGATCGAAGAAATCAGCGCGTTGTAGTTGGCGTCGGCCTGCGCCTGGGTCACGCTGCCGGAGACCGGGGACAGGTCGCTGATCGATCGCGCGATATATCCGCCATTGCCCGAATTGTTACTGGTGGCCGGATTGAAGGTCGACAGGCCCATGCGCAAGGTACGGTTGCTGGTGACCAGCGCGGTGGACACATTACGCGCGACGTTGATCCGATAGTCGTTGGGAATTGCCCCGTTGGTGAAGTCGCGGGTGCCGTTGTTGATCGCCAGCCCGACAACGTAGGCGATGTAGTCCCCGGTGTAGCGGGTGTTGCCGCCACCCACGGGATCCGGCAGTTTCAGGCATAGCGGCGCGATACTGTTGTTGTAAAAGGCATAGGCCCCACCGGAACAACCCGAGGTCGGCAGGCTCGAGAGAAACACCGAATCACCAGTGATGGCAGTAGAACTCAGGCACAGTCCGAGCAACGCGTTGCACTGCCGGGCGGGTGTGCGATCGACGCCGGGGTCGAATCCTGGCGCATAAATAATGCTGTTCATGCTGCCGGAATCATCGATCAGCAACATCACGTTGGGCGGCACCGCTGCAGCGCTCAACAGTGGCGAGTCGGACGGCGTGAACGCGTAGGCCGGTGCCGCCAGATACAAGCTCAGCAGCATGCCGGTCAATAACGTCCAGCAGCGCTTAATACTTCGCATAGACGCTCTCCACCACACTGCGCGAAGTACCGACGATGCCGACTGCCGTAACTCGATACAGCGTCGCCGAAGTGTTGCTCGGCACGTTGACCGCCGTCAGGGTGGTGCCAATGTTCTGCACACCATAAAAGCCGTTACCGGCAGCGATCCACGTAACTCCGGAAGTCGAATTGAACCCCGCCGCGCTGACCACAGAAGACTCCGCCGGCGGCGCACATTGCGTGGTACTGGCACACACCGCCAGCGAATAACTGTCGAGTTGCACCGCACTCTCGCCGATGCGCAACGCCGCCTCGGCGGTCTGGAACGACTGATTGCGCAGGCTGACACTGCCGGCCATTTTCTCCTGCAGGTTGGCACTCTGCATCGAGGACAGCCCGATCAAGGTCAGCAGCAACAGAAACACCAGACTGACCAGCAACACCATGCCGCGCTGGGTTTGCCTCTGGTTGAACGTGATCCTCATCATTCCGGCCTCACTGCAAGCGGTTGCGCAAAGCGGCAACCACATTGAAGGTTTGATTGGCCACCCGGTTGTTCGGGTCGGTGAGGGTCAGGCTCAGGCGCACACTGCGGATGCGCGCCGGGTCACTGGGGTTGGCGCTGTAGGAGGACGCCGCGACGTCAGTGGCGGACGTCGCCAGACCGAACATGACGCTGAACGCACTGACATTGTTCACCAGCACCTGTTGGGTCGGGGTACCGCTGCCGGTGCCCATGAGAATCTGGTTGTTGCTGAAGCTGTAGATCAAGCGGCGGATCGAAAAAGCGATCTGCCCGCTCGCTGCCGCCCGCAACCCGGTATAGGCCGTGGCACTGTTGCGGCAATCGGAGACCACCGTCCAGGTCGGCGTGCCACCACTGCCGCCGACATCGGCGGTAACCAGAGTCAGCTTGAGGTTGCTGTTGTCCCAACTGATCGGGGTGACCTGCGCCGCGTTGAAATCCCCTGCCGAACTCGCGTCAGTAATCGTGCCCAGGCAGCCGAACATGCCGACCATGCGCAGTTCCTGAATCATCTTGCTCAATACGAAGCGCGCATCTTCCTGCATCGCTGCAGCGGTGTTCTGACTGACGTAAGTGTTTTTAGCGGCGAGAAACGTCTGCACCACCCCCAGCACGATGATCAGCCCAAGGGCCAGGGCGATAAGCATTTCGATCAGGCCGAAACCACGATTGGAGTGCTTCATGGCGTGGCCACCGGATCGACCGTTGCACGGCTGGTCAGGACGAAACTGCGCGTGGTACCGGTGGCATTCGCGGCCCGTGAGTCATTCCAGTTGATGGTGATGGTGTACACCCGCTGATTGCGGGTGATCGTGCCCGTGGCGGTTGGCCCGCCGAAATTGACGATGTTGGTGGTAAAATCGTAGAGATCCTGATCGCGCGCCACGCTGAGGTTGCCCGAGGTAGGCGGCGTGACGGTGTAATCAGCGGCGGAGTTGGCACGGATGCGGTCCATCATGTCGTAGGCGATGAAGCTGGCCTGACTGGTCATTCGCGAACTGTCAGTGTACTTCAGCGCATTCACTTGAACGGCAGCCGCGCCCAATATCCCGACGGTCAGAATCAGCAACGCGACCAGCACCTCGATCAGCGACATGCCCTCCTGTGCCTGTGTGCTCCCTGCCCTCATCCGCAACTTCCACCCAATTGAATTCGTCCATTCAGACACACGTTCAGCGTCCTGCTTTGCGTGCCCAACACGTAACTGATGACCACCGCTGTCGACGGCGCCGCCAGGCCACCCAGATTATTGAAATCCAGTGCGGTCACTCCTGAGGGTAGCGTCAGAGTCGCGCCGCTGCTCATCGCTGGAACAACCCGCAATACATTGGCCGGTGTGCCAGTACTGTCGTAGACCGACAATTCGCCGGTCCACACGCTGCCGCCGGCGCTCGGGCGCAAGCGCGTGGTCACGCCGCGATCAATCGCCTCCAGCCGGGCATAGTTGATGGCGCGCTGCAGGTCGCCCATTTCGGTGTCGGCCTTGCTGCTCTGGATCGAGCGGGTGAAGCCCGGCACCGCCAGGGTGATGAGGATCACCATCACCGCTACCGCAGCCAACAACTCGGGCAGCGTGAAACCTTTTGTATGATGATCCATCGATGCCCTCCGTTGCCGTCGGCTATACCTGCTTCTACAAACTAGAACATTCAACCGGCCCGCGTCGGTTGATTTGCCCTGCCCGGCGAAAAGGATCGCGCCGGGCTTCATGCTCCACGGAGGGAGTTGTCATGCCGCAACAGGGTTTCAGCCTGCTCGAATTGCTTATGGGACTGGCAATTGGCGCAATTGTTCTGGCGCTGGTCAGTCCGGCGTTCGCCGCCTTCACCGAGTCGACTCAGCGCGACCAGGCGGCGCGGTTACTGGTTGAAGGCATTCGCAACGCCCGCACCCTGGCCATCACCCGCAATCAGAGCGTGGTTATCCATGGCATCAATGGCGACTGGAGTCAGGGCTGGCGGATCATTCTGGATATCAGCGGCAAGGGGCCGCAGGACAGCAGCAATCCGCTGCTGGTGGAACATGCGAGTGACGGGCGGACACCGATTGTCGGTAATTGGGCGGTCAGTCGTTACGTGCGCTTCAGCAGTCTGGGACAACCGCTGATGCCCGGGCGGGCATTTCAGGCAGGGACGTTACATCTCTGCTCGGCACACGAGCCGGTCAGCCAGCGCCAGGTGGTGCTGGCGGCAACCGGTCGGGTGCGCCTGACCAGCGCAAAGGCTGAGCAGGCGCTGTGCCTGAAGGCGAAGAGCGTCAGATCGAACGGACGCGCAGCTCTTTCGGCATCGAGAAGGTGATGTTCTCTTCGCGACCGGCCAGTTCATCGGCACCGGTCGCGCCCCAGGCTTGCAATTGCTGGATCACGCCGCGCACCAGCACTTCCGGCGCGGAAGCACCGGCGGTGATGCCGATGCGCTCGACACCCTCGAACCAGCTCTTCTGCAGGTCTTCGGCGCCGTCGATCAGGTAGGCCGGCGTGGCCATGCGTTCGGCCAGCTCACGCAGGCGGTTGGAGTTGGAGCTGTTCGGGCTGCCCACCACCAACACTACGTCGCACTCGTCTGCCAGTTGCTTCACCGCATCCTGACGGTTTTGCGTGGCGTAGCAGATATCGTCCTTGCGCGGGCCACCGATGGCCGGGAAACGTGTGCGCAGGGCATCGATCACCCGACTGGTGTCGTCCATCGACAGGGTGGTCTGGGTCACGAACGCCAGTTTTTCCGGGTCACGCACTTGCAGTTCAGCGACGTCTTTCTCGTCTTCGACGAGGTAGATCGCGCCGCCATTGCTGGCGTCGTACTGGCCCATGGTGCCTTCGACTTCCGGGTGACCGGCGTGGCCGATCAGGATGCACTCACGGCCGTCGCGGCTGTATTTCGCGACTTCGATGTGCACCTTGGTCACCAGCGGGCAAGTGGCGTCGAAAACTTTCAGGCCACGGCCGGCGGCTTCGCTGCGTACGGCTTGAGAAACGCCGTGGGCACTGAAGATCACGATGACATCGTCCGGCACCTGATCCAGTTCCTCGACGAAAATCGCGCCACGGCTGCGCAGGTCTTCGACCACGAACTTGTTGTGCACCACTTCATGACGCACGTAGATCGGCGGCCCGAAGACTTCCAGGGCGCGGTTGACGATTTCGATCGCCCGGTCCACACCGGCGCAGAAGCCACGGGGGTTGGCGAGTTTGATTTGCATGCTGTGCCTCGTGTCTTGCGCGCGAAATAAATTTACGTCCTGCTGATCGAGCACAATTGCTCAAATCCAGCAAAAATCCAATGTGGGAGCGGGCTTGCTCGCGAAAGCAGTGTGTCAGACAACTTCTATGTTGAATGTCAGTCAGCATTCGCGAGCAAGCCCGCTCCCACCATTGTTCTGCGGTGTACTCAGATCGCTTTGACGCTGATGATCTCGACGTCAAAGGTCAGCGTCTTGCCGGCCAGCGGGTGGTTGAAGTCGATGGTCACTTGCGCGTCATCGAACTCTTTCACCACACCCGGCAGCTCAGTATTGGCCGCATCATTGAAGATCACCAGCAAACCCGGCGACAACTCCATGTCGACGAACTGCGAACGCGGGATGATCTGTACGTTTTGCGGGTTCGGCTGGCCGAAAGCGTTTTCCGGCTCGACGGTCAGCGTACGCTTGTCGCCGGCCTTGAAGCCGAACAATGCCGCTTCGAAACCCGGCAGCAGGTTGCCGTCGCCGACCTTGAAGGTCGCCGGAGCCTTGTCGAACGTGCTGTCGACCGTGTCGCCGTTCTCCAGGCGCAATGCAAAGTGCAAAGTGACTTCCGTGTTCTGGCCGATGCGTTGCTCAGCCAATACCTGTTCAGTCATGAACGGCTTCTCCGGTTTTCTTACTTTTGAACATGTCCAGTGCCAGCATCACCGCACCGACGGTGATGGCGCTGTCGGCAAAGTTGAACGCCGGGAAGTACCAGCGGTTCTGCCAGTGCACCAGAATGAAGTCGATCACATGGCCCAGGGCAATGCGGTCATACAGATTGCCCAGCGCGCCGCCCAGCACCAGCGCCAAAGCGACAGCCAGCCAGGTATCGTTGCGCCCCAGACGCTTGAGCCAGACCACCAGCACCGCACTGACCACAATCGCGATCAGGGCGAACAGCCAGCGCTGCCAGCCGGAGCTGTCAGCCAGGAAGCTGAAGGCCGCGCCGGTGTTGTAGGCCAGCGTCCAGCTGAAGTAATCGGGAATGATCACGATCTGCTGGAACATTTCGAGCTTGCCTTCGAAGTAGAACTTGCTGGCCTGGTCGATGACCAGAACCAGCAAACTCAACCAGAGCCAGCTCAACCGTCCGAAACGGCCAACGGCGTTAGGCATAGTGACGAACCTCGCCGGCGCCGCTGATGTTGTCGACGCAACGACCGCAGATTTCCGGATGCTCCGGGTTCACGCCAACGTCTTCGCGGCAGTGCCAGCAACGGGCGCATTTCGGGAAGGCCGATTTTACGATCTTCAGTTTCAGGCCGCTGACTTCGGTGGCTACCGAGTCCGCAGGTGCCTGAACGAAAGGTGCCACGCTGGCAGTCGAGGTGATCAATACAAAGCGCAGCTCGTTGCTCAGCTTGGCCAGGTCGGCGCTCAGCGCCTCTTCGGCGAACAGCGTCACTTCGGCCTGCAGGTTGCCACCGACGGCTTTGGCCGCACGCTGGATTTCCATCTCTTTGTTGACCGCTACCTTCACTTCCATGATGCGATCCCAGTAGGCGCGACCCAGCTCGAAGCCTTCCGGCAGCTCGGTCAGACCTTCGTACCAGGTGTTGAGCATCACCGATTCGTTGCGCTCGCCCGGCAGGTACTGCCACAGCTCGTCGGCGGTGAACGCCAGGATCGGCGCGATCCAGCGTACCAGCGCTTCGGAGATGTGGAACAGCGCGGTCTGGCACGAGCGACGTGCCTTGCTGTCGGCACCGGTGGTGTACTGGCGATCCTTGATGATGTCGAGATAGAAACCACCCAGCTCCTGCACGCAGAAGTTGTGGATCTTCGAGTAGACGTTCCAGAAACGGTATTCGCCGTAGTGCTCTTGCAATTCGCGTTGCAGCAGCAGCGTGCGATCCACCGCCCAGCGATCCAGTGCGAGCATGCTTTCAGCCGGCAGCAGGTCGGTGGCCGGGTTGAAACCGGTCAGGTTGGAAAGCAGGAAACGCGCGGTGTTACGGATGCGACGATAGGCGTCCGCGCTGCGCTGCAGGATCTGCTCGGACACGGCCATTTCGCCGGAGTAGTCGGTCGACGCAACCCACAGACGCATGATGTCGGCGCCCAGGGTGTCGTTGACTTTCTGCGGCGCAATCACGTTGCCCAGGGATTTGGACATCTTGCGGCCGGACTCATCGACGGTGAAACCGTGGGTCAGCAACTCGCGGTACGGCGCGTGGTTGTCGATGGCGCAACCGGTCAACAGCGACGAGTGGAACCAGCCGCGGTGCTGGTCGGAACCTTCCAGGTACAGGTCGGCGCGCGGGCCGGTTTCGTGACCCATCGGGTGCGAACCGCGCAGCACGTGCCAGTGGGTGGTGCCCGAGTCGAACCACACGTCGAGGGTATCGCTGATCTTGTCGTACAGCGGCGCTTCGTCGCCCAGCAGTTCGGCGGCGTCGAGCTTGAACCAGGCTTCGATGCCTTCGACTTCAACGCGCTTGGCGACTTCTTCCATCAGTTCGACGGTGCGTGGGTGCAACTCGCCGCTTTCCTTGTTCAGGAAGAACGGGATCGGCACGCCCCAGTTGCGCTGACGGGAGATGCACCAGTCCGGACGGTTGGCGATCATCGAGTGCAGGCGCGCCTGGCCCCAGGCCGGAACGAACTTGGTGTCTTCGATGGCTTTGAGCGAGCGCACGCGCAGGGTGTCGCCGCTGACCGGCTCCTTGTCCATGCCGATGAACCACTGCGCGGTGGCGCGGTAGATCAGCGGGGTCTTGTGACGCCAGCAGTGCATGTAGCTGTGTTCGATGACGGTGGTGTGCAGCAGCGCACCGACTTCGGTGAGTTTTTCGACGATGGCCGGGTTGGCCTTCCAGATGAACTGGCCGCCAAAGAACTCCAGCGACGGCACGTACACGCCGTTGCTTTGTACCGGATTGAGGATGTCATCGTTGACCATGCCGTACTTCTTGCAGGTCACGAAGTCGTCCACACCGTAGGCCGGGGCGGAGTGAACCACACCGGTGCCGGCGCCCAGTTCGACGTAGTCGGCCAGGTACACCGGCGACAGGCGGTCGTAGAACGGGTGACGGAAGTTGATCAGTTCCAGCTCTTTACCGGTGGTGGTCGCGATGACCGAGCCTTCAACGCCGTAACGCGACAGGCAGGATTCAACCAGCTCTTCAGCCAGAACCAGCAGCTTGTCGCCGATATCGACCAGGGCGTAATTGAATTCCGGGTGTACGTTCAGCGCCTGGTTGGCCGGAATGGTCCACGGGGTGGTGGTCCAGATCACGATCGAGGCAGGCTTGCTCAGCGACGGCAGACCGAACGCGGCGGCCAGTTTGGCCTCGTCAGCGATCGGGAAAGCCACGTCGATGGTCGAGGACTTCTTGTTCTCGTACTCGACTTCAGCTTCGGCCAGCGCCGAACCACAATCGAAGCACCAGTTCACCGGCTTGAGGCCCTTGAACACGAAACCGCCCTTGACGATTTCGGCGAGGGCGCGGATTTCACCGGCCTCGTTCTTGAAGTCCATGGTCTTGTACGGGTTGGCGAAGTCGCCCAGCACGCCGAGGCGGATGAATTCGCTCTTCTGCCCTTCGATCTGCTCGGTGGCATAGGCACGGCACAGTTCGCGGGTCTTGTCCGCGCCCAGGTTCTTGCCGTGGGTCACTTCAACCTTGTGCTCGATCGGCAGGCCGTGGCAGTCCCAGCCCGGAACATAAGGCGCGTCGAAACCCGACAGGGTCTTCGAGCGGATGATCATGTCCTTGAGAATCTTGTTCAGCGCATGACCGATGTGGATCGTGCCGTTGGCGTACGGAGGGCCGTCGTGCAGGACGAACTTCGGACGATCCTTGCCAATCTCGCGCAACTTTCCGTACAGGCCAATACTGTCCCAGCGCTGCAGGATCTGCGGTTCGCGCTGTGGCAGGCCGGCCTTCATTGGGAAGGCGGTGTCCGGAAGGTTTAGCGTGGCTTTATAGTCGGTCATTTAAGGCTCTTCATTAGCGATGGGCGCTAGGTGCGGCTAGTGCACGGGCGGCGGCGACATCCGCGTTGATCGCCGTTTTCAGTGCCTCCAGGGAGGCGAAACGCTGCTCTTCACGCAGCTTTTGGTGGAAAACCACCGTCAGACGCCGGTCATACAGATCGCCGGCAAAATCCAGTAGATGAACTTCAAGGTGGGCTTTGCCATCACCTTGGACCGTAGGCCGCACGCCGATGTTGGCGACGCCAGGCCAGGTCTTGCCGTCGATGTCCACATCCACCAGGTAAACCCCGGTGAACGGTACGCGACGGCGCTTGAGTTGAATGTTGGCAGTGGGCGTACCCAGTTGCCGGGCCAGTTTCTGACCGTGCAGCACGCGACCGGCGATCCGGTACGGGCGGCCGAGCAGGCGTTCGGCCAAGGCAAAATCGGCGGCGGCCAACGCGTTGCGCACCTGAGTGCTGCTGACGCGAATGCCGTCCAGCTCGACGGTTTGCGCGGCTTCCACGGTAAACCCGTGGACCTGGCCGGCCTGCAGCAGAAAATCGAAATCGCCGAGGCGATCGCAGCCAAAGCGGAAATCGTCGCCGACTTCCAGATGCTGCACGCCGAGACCGTCCACCAGGATGGTATCGACGAATTCACTGGCGCTGAGCTTGCTCAGGCGCTGATTAAAAGCCAGGCACAACACCCGGTCGACGCCTTCGGCGGCCAGCAGCTGCAGCTTGTCACGCAAGCGGGCCAGACGCGCCGGAGCGGTCTCCGGGGCAAAGAATTCCCGTGGCTGCGGCTCGAAAATCACCACGCAGCTGGGTACGCCCAACTCGAGCGCACGCTCACGCAGCCGGGCCAGGATAGCCTGGTGACCACGGTGAACACCGTCAAAGTTGCCAATAGTGGCGACGCAGCCCCGATGCTGGGGGCGCAAGTTGTGGAGGCCTCGAACCAGCTGCATAACGCGCTTCTTGCTCATAAAGTGGTCGATTATAACCACACCCGACGGTCGACGACAGGCAACACCGTAACGCAAAGTGATCGAGCCGACAAAACTGCCGGCCCTTGCCCGGTTATAAAGGCTGAAACCTCAGCTCAACGCCTTGCGATTGAAATCGCGCAGACGGAAACCGAGCAGCAGCAACATACCGAAATACGCCACCACACCAGCAACCACCAGCGCCCCCAGACGCAGAAAGCGCTCCAGCATGTGCCCCTGATCCCAGGCCGGCATGAAATGCATGCCCAGCAGCAATACCGCCGACATCACCGCTACCGCCACTACCAGCTTGAAGCCGAACATGTACCAGCCCGGTTGGGGCTGATACATCTTTTGCTTGCGCAGTTGATAGAACAACAGCCCGGCATTCAGACAGGCACCGGCACTGATCGCCAGCGCCAGCCCGGCGTGAGCCAGCGGGCCGATCAGCATCAGGTTGAACAGCTGTGTGCACACCAGTGTGAAGATTGCGATTTTTACCGGGGTGCGGATGTTCTGTTGCGCGTAAAAGCCCGGCGCCAGCACTTTGATCACGATAATTCCGAGCAGACCGACAGAATAGGCAATCAGCGCACGCTGGGTCATGGACGCATCAAACGCACTGAACTGGCCATACTGGAACAGTGACACGGTCAGCGGCTCGGCGAGAATCCCCAGCGCCAGCGCACACGGCAACACCAGCACGAAGCACAGGCGCAGGCCCCAGTCGAGGATCCGCGAGTATTCGTGACGATCCTTGCTCGCATAAGTCTTGGCCAGCGTAGGCAGCAAAATAGTGCCCAACGCTACGCCGAGCACACCGGACGGCAATTCCATCAAACGGTCGGCGTAATACATCCACGACACCGAACCGGCCACCAGGAACGAGGCGAAAATGGTGTTGATGATCAGCGAAATCTGGCTGACCGAGACACCGATGATCGCCGGCAGCATTTGCTTCATCACTCGCCAGACGCCGCTATCGCGCAGATTCAGGCGCGGCAGCACCAGCATGCCGATCTTTTTCAAGTGCGGCAGTTGGTACAGCAGCTGCGCCAGACCACCGACCAGCACCGCCCAGCCGAGAGCCATGACCGGTGGATCGAAATACGGCGTCAGGAACAGCGAGAACACGATCATGCTGACGTTGAGCAGAGTCGGCACGAAGGCTGGTACCGAAAATCGGTTCCAGGTATTGAGGATCGCCCCGGCCAGCGAGGACAGGGAGATCAGCAATATATAAGGGAACGTCACCCGCAGCAGATCGGAAGTGAGCTGGAATTTTTCCGGCGTATCGGCAAACCCCGGCGCCGTGGCCCAGATCACCCACGGCGCGGCGATCATGCCCAGCGCGGTGACCAATGCCAGCACCAGCGTCAGCAGGCCCGATACATAAGCAATAAAAGTACGGGTCGCCTCTTCACCCTGCTGACTTTTGTATTCCGCCAGAATCGGTACGAAGGCCTGCGAGAACGCGCCCTCGGCGAAGATTCGCCGCAGCAGGTTGGGCAATTTGAAGGCAATGAAGAAGGCGTCCGTGGCCATTCCGGCGCCGAACGTGCGAGCGATGAGCGTGTCACGGACGAACCCGAGAACCCGGGAAAGCATGGTGATAGAGCTGACGGCGGCCAACGATTTGAGCAGATTCATTGAGGGAATGTGTGCCTGTCGATAAACAGCAGGCGAACAATGCGCCTACTTGTGCGATACTCTGCGCCGCAACAGCACAGAGCCAAAGCTCGCGAGTTTACAGGTCAAGCGCCGGAAATAAATATCCCGCCTCTTTACACCTACCACTTAGCGGAACGTTTCAAGCGCCCTTGACAAGACTTCTCTTCATCGGCATGATTCGCGGCCTATTTTGTTTGCTATTTCCTAAAAAGTCTTTCGAGGAGCTCGACGGTGGCCAACTCACCTTCCGCCAAAAAACGTGCAAAACAGGCTGAGAAGCGTCGCAGCCACAACGCCAGCCTGCGTTCCATGGTTCGTACCTACATCAAGAATGTAGTTAAGGCCATCGACGCAAAAGACGCTGAAAAAGCTCAAGCTGCATACGTTCTGGCTGTGCCAGTTATCGACCGTATGGCCGATAAAGGCATCATCCACAAGAACAAGGCTGCTCGTCATAAGAGCCGTCTGAATGGCCACGTCAAGGCACTGAAAGAAGCTGCTTAATCGACGTAGTCATTAAAAAACCGACCTTAGGGTCGGTTTTTTATTGCCTGCGATTTGGTGAATCCCGCACTCAAAAAAGTGGGAGCGGGCTTGCTCGCGAATGCAATCTGTCAGCCGACATCTCTAGCGACTGACACGACCTCTTCGCGAGCAAGCCCGCTCCCACGCTCTGGATTTGCGGTGTTATTGCTGGACGGGCACCCACGGCACGATCGGGATCGCGGTCACCGCATTCTGCGGGCTGCCTTCGATCACGCGATCGCTGTAAACCAGGTACACCAGCGTATTGCGCTTCTTGTCGAGAAAACGCACCACCTGCATGGTCTTGAACACCAGCGATGTGCGCTCCTTGAACACCTCATCACCATCCTTCAATTCGCCCTTGAACTTGATCGGACCGACCTGACGACAGGCGATCGACGCCTCGGCGCGATCCTCGGCCAGACCCAGACCCCCCTTCACCCCACCCGTCTTGGCGCGAGACAGGTAGCAGGTCACACCGTCGACCTTCGGATCATCGAAAGCCTCGACCACGATCCGGTCATTCGGGCCGACGAACTTGAACACCGTCGACACCTGACCGATTTCCTCGGCCGAGGCCAGCAATGGCAGCGCCATCAGCAGACCCAACAATCCTTTAGCCATGCGCATGCGTATTTTCCCTTAGACCAGAATCAGATTGTCACGATGAACCAGTTCCGGCTCAGCCATGTAGCCCAGCACGCCGACAATTGCATCTGACGACTGACCAATGATTTTTTGCGCCTCAAGCGCACTGTAGTTGGCCAGGCCACGGGCAATCTCACGACCGTCCGGCGCCACGCAGACCACCATTTCGCCACGGCGGAAGCTGCCCTGGACCAATTTGACGCCGACCGGCAACAGACTCTTGTTGCCCTGCGACAACGCCGACACCGCGCCTTCGTCCAGCACCAGCGTGCCGCGCGTTTGCAGATGCCCGGCCAGCCACTGCTTGCGCGCCGCCAGCATGCCGCGCTCAGGCGACAGCAGCGTACCGATGCGCTCGCCAGCCTTCAGGCGATCGAGTACTCGCTCCAGACGCCCACCAACGATGATCGTGTGCGCCCCGGAGCGCGCCGCCAGACGCGCCGCACGCAGCTTGGTTTGCATGCCGCCACGCCCAAGCGCGCCACCGGTGCCGCCCGCCACCGCATCAAGCGTCGGATCATCGGCGCGCGCTTCGTAAATCAGTTGCGCATCAGGGTTATTGCGCGGGTCGGCGTCGAACATGCCGTCGCGATCGGTGAGGATCACCAGCAGATCGGCCTCGACCAGATTGGCCACCAGCGCCGCCAGCGTATCGTTGTCGCCGAAACGGATTTCGTCGGTGACCACGGTGTCGTTTTCGTTGATCACCGGGATGACTTTCAGCTCGACCAGCGCACGCAGGGTGCTGCGGGCGTTGAGGTAGCGCTTGCGGTCGGACAGGTCATCGTGAGTCAGGAGAATCTGCGCGGTGTGCCGGCCATGCTCGGCAAAGCTCGATTCCCAGGCCTGCACCAAGCCCATCTGACCGATTGCCGCGGCAGCCTGGAGCTCGTGCATCGCACTGGGTCGTGCGGTCCAGCCCAGACGGCTCATGCCGGCAGCCACCGCCCCGGAGGACACCAGCACCAACTCGACACCTGCCTCATGCAGGGCGACCATCTGCTCGACCCAGACACTCATTGCCGCACGATCCAGCCCTTTGCCATCAGCTGTCAGCAAAGCGCTGCCGATCTTCACGACCCAACGCTGCGCACCTGTCACCTTGCTCCGCATCATCTTCAACCTTAGCTTGAGGGCAGCGCGACCCAGCGCCGCCCATGTCGTTATTTGTGACTTGCGATTTCCAGATACTAAAACGCCGCTCGATTGAGCGGCGCTTAAGTTTACTGCAACGAATCAGTCGCGCACGTAAATGATTTCCGGACCGTCTTCATCATCCACATCTTCTTCGTCCCAGTCATCGTCGCCGATGTCGTGGACCGACTTCACGCCGCTGCGACGCAGAGCACGCTTGTCATCCAGCGCCTGCAACTGTGCACGGGCTTCGTCTTCGATGCGCTGATCGAGATCGGCCAGCTCTTCCTTGTACGCCGGGTCGTTTGCCAGGCGATCGGCACGATCCTCCAGATAACGCATGATGTCGCGGGTCAGGCGCTCGGTGCCTTCTTTGGCGATGGCCGAGATCACGTAGACAGGACCTTCCCACTGCAGGCGATCAACGATTTCCTTGACGCGCTCTTCGTGCTCTTCCTCGAGAATCTGGTCGCACTTGTTCAGCACCAGCCAGCGATCACGCTCGGCCAGCGACGGACTGAATTTGACCAGCTCGTTGACGATCACTTCAGCCGCGTCCGGTGCGCTGGTGTCATCCAGCGGCGCCATGTCGACGAGGTGCAGCAACAGACGCGTACGCGCCAAATGCTTGAGGAAGCGAATACCCAGGCCGGCACCGTCGGAAGCGCCTTCGATCAGCCCCGGAATGTCGGCGATGACGAAGCTTTTCCAGCGGTCAACGCTGACCACGCCCAGGTTCGGCACCAACGTGGTGAACGGGTAGTCGGCAACTTTCGGCTTGGCCGCCGACACCGAACGGATAAAGGTACTTTTACCGGCATTCGGCAAGCCCAGCAGACCAACGTCAGCCAGCACTTTCATTTCCAGTTTCAGGTCGCGCTGCTCACCCGGCTTGCCCGGAGTGGTCTGGCGCGGCGCACGGTTGGTACTGGATTTGAAACGGGTATTGCCCAGACCGTGCCAACCGCCCTGCACCACCATCAGTTTCTGGCCGGCCTTGGTCAGGTCGCCAATCACTTCCTGGGTGGCCGAGTCGATCACGGTGGTACCGACCGGCACGCGCAGGATCAGGTCTTCACCCTTCTTGCCGGTGCAATCGGTGCTGCCGCCGTTGGAGCCACGCTCGGCATCGAAGTGCCGGGTGTAACGGTAGTCGACCAGGGTGTTGAGGTTTTCGTCGGCCATCATGTAGATGGAACCGCCGTCACCGCCATCACCGCCGTTCGGGCCGCCGTTTTCAATGAATTTTTCCCGACGGAAACTCATGCAGCCATTGCCGCCGTCGCCAGCTTTTACGCGGATCGATACTTCGTCTACAAACTTCATAACTCAACGCCTCTCGCCATACGGACGAGCCGAAAAACAATCAAGACATAAGACTCTTGCAAAAATGAGCGCAGCGACCCCAAACCACGACCTGCATCGCACGCCGACAGCCCATACAAACAGTTTTGCAAGAGACTCACCCCACAAACGAAAAAGCCCCGTCGCAAGACAGGGCTCTTCCAGCGATCTCGCGATTAAGCCGCGACAACGCTCACGTAACGACGACCGAAGGCGCCTTTTACTTCAAACTTGATCACGCCTTCGATTTTCGCGAAGAGGGTGTGATCCTTACCCATGCCAACGCCGTAGCCAGCGTGGAATTGGGTGCCGCGCTGACGCACGATGATGTTGCCGGCCTTGATGACCTGGCCGCCATACATCTTCACGCCAAGGCGTTTGGCTTCTGAGTCGCGACCGTTACGGGTACTACCACCAGCTTTTTTGTGTGCCATGAGTTCAATTCTCCTAGTGAGGAATTAGGCTGTAATTAAGCCTGAATACCGGTGATTTTGATCTCGGTGAACCACTGGCGGTGGCCCATACGCTTCATGTGGTGCTTACGGCGACGGAACTTGATGATGCGGACTTTATCGTGACGACCTTGGGAGATCACTTCAGCCTTGACGGTTGCGCCAGCAACAACAGGTGCGCCGATGTTCACGTCGTCGCCATTGGCGACCAGCAGAACGCGGTCAAAAGTCACGGATTCGCCAGTAGCGACTTCCAGTTTTTCGATCTTCAGGTATTCACCTTCAGCGACCTTGTATTGCTTACCGCCGGTAACGATTACTGCGTACATGGTATTTCTCCGATAATCCTGCTCACCCAGCTCTTTATAAGAAGAGGTATTGGCTGGCATGGCTGCATGGGGCTGGAACGGCCCAAGTGCAATTGCGTAAGGCAGGTGCTGCCCAGGAAGTTCAGGGTGCGCGATTGTACGCAAGCCGCGAGAGTCACGCAAGGGGCCGTCCATCGCGCCTTGACAGGCCCCGGTGTGGGTCCTAGCATGCCGCGCAACCCTTCTGGAGCAACTGTCGCTGATGCAACCCCAAGCTTTCTACCGCGCGGTGGCGGACGATTTTAACGCCGTCGACGGCATCATCAAGAAGCAGCTGACTTCCCGAGTGCCGCTGGTATCGAAAATCGGCGATTACATCACCTCGGCCGGCGGCAAACGCCTGCGTCCTTTATTGGTGCTGCTGTGCGGCAAGGCCCTGGGTCGCGAAGGCGACGACATGCGCCTGCTGGCCGCCACCATCGAATTCCTGCACACCGCGACCCTGCTGCATGACGACGTGGTCGACATGTCCGGCATGCGCCGTGGCCGCTCGACCGCCAACGCCATGTGGGGCAACGCCCCGAGCGTGCTGGTCGGCGACTTCCTGTACTCGCGCTCGTTCGAAATGATGGTCGAGCTGGGCTCGATGCCGGTGATGAAGATCCTGTCCCAGGCCACGCGCATCATCGCCGAAGGCGAAGTGTTGCAACTGTCCAAGGTACGCGACGCCAGCACCACCGAAGAAACCTACATGGAAGTCATCCGCGGCAAGACCGCGATGCTTTTCGAAGCCTCGACCCACAGCGCCGCCGCACTGGCCGGTGCCACCGCCGAGCAGAGCGAAGCCCTGCGCACCTTCGGTGATCACCTCGGCGTGGCGTTCCAACTGGTCGACGACCTGCTGGACTACAAGGGCGATGCCGAGACTCTGGGCAAGAACGTCGGTGACGATCTGGCCGAAGGCAAGCCGACCCTGCCGCTGATCTACACCATGCGCGAAGGTACGCCGGAGCAAGCTGCTCTGGTACGTCAGGCGATCCAGAAAGGCGGGATCGAAGACCTCGAAAGCATCCGCATCGCCGTGGAAGCCTCGGGTTCGCTGGAGTACACCGCGCAACTGGCCCGCGACTACGTAGCCCGTGCGATCAAGTGCCTCGACGCGCTGCCGGCCAGCGAATACCGCGATGCACTGGTGGAACTGAGCGAATTTGCGGTCGCCCGCACGCACTGATCTGCCTTCTGTGGGAGCGGGCTTGCTCGCGAAAGCAACCTGTCATTCAACATTAATGTTCAATGACACACCGCATTCGCGAGCAAGCCCGCTCCCACAGTTGTTTCTGTCGCTATGCCCTCCTGCGCGTAAAACCCTATACAATGTGCGACTTTTAGCGATCCCCTATCAAGGAGCCTTAGTGAGCACGTTGCCACCCTGCCCGAAATGCAATTCCGAATACACCTACGAAGACGGTGCCCAACTGATCTGCCCTGAGTGCGCCCACGAGTGGTCGGCCAACGGCGAAGCCGAAGTGGCATCCGATGATGCCGTGAAGAAAGATTCGGTCGGCAACGTGCTGCAGGACGGCGACACCATCACCGTGATCAAGGACCTGAAGGTCAAGGGCACTTCGCTGGTGGTCAAGGTCGGCACCAAGGTCAAGAACATCCGCCTGTGCGATGGCGACCACGACATCGACTGCAAGATCGATGGCATCGGCCCGATGAAGCTCAAGTCCGAGTTCGTCAGAAAGGTCTGATCCTGCTGTCAGCCATCCCGTGCCCCGCCGCGGGATGGTGCGTCACCCTCCCCGCCAGCCCCCGCATTCTCGCGTAATAGCCAGACGCCAGCCGTTTTGACCTTACGCAATCTTTACCCGGAAAAAATCGCATTCCGCCAATAGGCACTTGCTATTTGACGAATAAGAATTATTCTCATTGAAGCCTTTCAAGGAGATGAGACCCATGACTTATTTGATCGATGCCTGGCTGGACCGCCCACACCCGTACCTCAGGATCCTGCATCGGGAAACCGGCGAAGTCTGTGCGGTACTGGAAGAAGAAGCCCTGCATGAGCTGCAGGATCAGGGTGATCTGGACGTCAGCAGCCTGAATTCCAGCGAACCGCTGGTGCTCAAGGAGCTGGTGCGCAATCTGTTCCTGTTCTGCTATGCCCGGGCCTTGCGCCCGACCAATGAGCTGCATCACAAGATCGAAATATGAGTAGCGCGGAAAAAACTGTGGGAGCCAGCCTGCTGGCGAAAGCGGTGTGTCAGGCAACGGATGATTGCCTGAAAGGACGCCTTCGCGAGCAAGCCCGCTCCCACATTATTGACCTGTCACCGGGACAGGCCAGGCATTACAGAACGTCCAGCAGCTCGACGTCGAATACCAGAACGCTGTGCGGCGGGATGCTGCCGACGCCTTGAGCGCCGTAAGCCAGTTCGCTCGGCACGTACAGGCGCCATTTGCTGCCGGCGTTCATCAGTTGCAGAGCTTCGGTCCAGCCGGCGATCACGCCGCCCACCGGGAATTCTGCCGGCTGGCCACGATCGTAGGAGCTGTCGAACACAGTGCCGTCGATCAGCATGCCGTGGTAGTGAGTACGCACGGTGTCTTCACGGGATGGCTTGGCGCCTTCGCCCTGGGTCAGCACTTCGAATTGCAGACCGGAAGCCAGAGTAGTGATGCCTTCTTTCTTGGCGTTTTCAGCCAGGAAAGCACGGCCTTCACCGGCAGCCGCTTCAGCTTTGGCGGCGGCTTCGGCTTGCATGATCTCGCGGATAACCTTGAAGCTGGCGGACATGGCTTCCTGATCGACACGGCTTGGCTTGCCGGCGAATGCGTCGGTCAGACCGGCCAGGATGGCGTCCAGGCTGACACCCGGTGGCGGGTTGTCGCGCAGCTGGTCACCCAGCTGACGGCCAATACCGTAGCTGACGCGGGTTTCGTCGGTGGACAGATTTACTTCGGACATGACACTGCTCCGCTGTGCGGACGGCCATCAGACTTGCCGTGCGTGCACAGCGCGTCCCGGCGCGCCCGGAACCAAAAGGGCGAGCAGACTAGCACAGATGCCCGGCGATGGGGCGCAAGGCCTATAGGGCCGAACGCCAGGCCAGTGGCACTTTCAGGCTTTCATCGACGCTGCCGCCCAGGCCGCACATTTCGTCGTGCACCGAGGTGTGCACAAGGTTGAACGGCAGCACCGGAAAGTTATGCAAAAGATCCCGTGCATGCTCCACCGAACGCAGCTGCAGCATCTCGCCCTTGAGATCACTCAGCGGATACGCCGCCCCGTGCATCCGCGCTTCGAGCAGATAAATCCCGCCCTCCATGGAGATCAGGTTCAGCTCATCGACCTTTCTGGCGATGGCAAACGCATTCAACTCTTGCAGGTTCATGAACGCACCTCGTGCGGTGGCGAGCCAGGACCCTTACAGGGATATGCCCGCGCGCACCAAAGCACAAGCCACAAACGACACCGCCCGTCTGTTTCGCAACAGACGGGCGGTGTTTTTGCAGCGATCAGCCAATGATCAGTGCTTGGTGAGCTTGTCCAGATAACCCATCGCGAACGCCGAAATCACGAAGGTCATGTGGATGATCACGTACCACATCAGGTGCTCGGGATCGACGTTCTTGGCATCCATGAAGATCCGCAGCAGGTGGATCGAGGAAATCGCCACGATCGACGCCGCCACTTTCATCTTCAGCGACGAGGAGTCCATGGTGCCCAGCCAGCTGAGCTTCTCTTTGCCTTCGTCGATGTTCAGCTCGGACACAAAGTTCTCGTAGCCGGAAATCATCACCATCACCAACAAGCCGCCCACCAGCGCCATGTCAATCAGCGACAGCAGCACCAGAATCAGATCCGATTCGGCCATGGAAAACACGTTGGGAATGACATGAAACACTTCCTGGAAGAATTTCAATGCCAGCGCCAGCAGCCCGAGGGACAGCCCGATATAGATCGGCGCCAGCAGCCAGCGCGTGGCGTACATTGCATTTTCGATAAAGCGTTCCATTGACTCTCACACAATAAGGATTGAAATCGGCGGCGAGTATACCAGCCGCCCGTGACCGCCAGAAACCGCCCGGCTCGCACCTCCCATCACCGCAACCTGCGTGTGTGTGTGAATTTTTTTCTGCTACTGTCCAAACCATTGACCGCCTAGCGAAAGTGGACAGGACGACTGGAAATGCATGTGCGATTACCGTTGACGACTGCCGGAGTTTGCCTCGTTCTGCTGCTGGGTGGCTGCTCACCCGGCGATGAGAAAAAGCCCTCGGTCAGCCTCGACGCGAAGACGGCAACCTTCGAACACTCACTGGACGCCATTACCGACCCGAAACTCAAGGACGCCGTGACCGAGCTCGGTGGTTCGCTGCTGCTGCTCGAACGCGCGCAGCTCAAGCTCGACAGCACCCCGCTGAAAACCGTCTACGGCGAAGACACCCTCGGCATCCTCAAGCACTACCCTTCGCCGCAGGCGCTGGTCGATACCTTTATCAACGGCCTGTTCGTGCTGCACAAGGACGCCAGCTCCGATTACCTTACCGACCTGCAACCGGTATTCCCGTTCAACCTGAACATTCCCGGCGGCTTTCTATTCCCGCACGGCGTGGAATGGCAGTCGGTGACCCTGAGCAACAAGCGCGTGATCGCCTATCAGCCGGAGTGGTCGGAAACCGATCCCGGCATTCAGTTGAGCCCGTCCAGCTCCAACGTCAACAACCCCGATGACCTGACCGTGACCTACCCGTTCATCGAAGGGCTGGACGTGGACAAGAAGAGCCAGCCACAACCGGTGACCCTGCAAGGCAAAGTCGAAGTCATCGCGCCGCGCCGCCTGTTCAGCTTCAACCTGAGCCAGAAGGACGTCGGCCAGACCCGCACCGATGACAACCTCAGCGTCACCCTGCTGAAGCTTGAAAAGAACTACGCCGAAGTCGAATTCAGCAACAGCCTGCCACTGGCCCCTGAGGTCGAGGGTGCGCAGCTCAATCCAGTCATCGTTCAGGCCCGTGACACCAGCGGGCAATACCTGGTGCGCGCCGGCTCAATCAATGAGAGCCCGGCACAAGTCGCTTTCTACGAGAAACAACTGGCGCATCTGCAACAGCAGAAAACCTGGAGCGAGGCGTTGGAAAAACAGCTCGAGGACGAACAGCAGACCTTCGAGCAGCAGCATCCGCGCCGCTACAACAAGGTCTACTTCAACGGCCCCATCGACACCCTCGAAGTCAGCGTGCTGGATTTCTCCTCGGCAACCGTGACCCGCAAAACACTGGATCTGCCAGTGCGCACTTTCAGCCAGCACACCACCGAAAAAGCCATCCAACCGCTGGACCCGGCGGTGGTCGTCTATGACGATCTGGCGCCGAACTGGCTCAAAGGCGCGAGCCTCACCGAGGAAGCGTTGAAGGCTGGTATCCGCATCCATCAGTCCGTGGAAGATCCGAGCGCTGCACGCATCGAGTTCTCTCACCGGCGAACCTTCAACGATGAATTGCTCGGTGATGATTTCAGCCCCGGCGAGAGTCCCGTGACGTTCTTCACCGAGAAACGCAGCGGCAAACTCGATGAGCCGATCGAACTGCCACCCGAGGCGTATCAGGTCGATCCGCTGCAGGCGACCATCACTTACGATTTGAACCTGTTTCCGGAAACCCCGGCGATTGCCGTGGGGTCGATGCCGCTGTTTCTCGCCAGCGTGGAGAAAAAAGCCTACGACGCCAAATCCCTGCCCAAAGGCCTGGAGATCAAGAACAACACGTTGGTGGTGGACCTGAAACTGTTTCCGGCCAACGCCTGGCGATTCTTCGTCAAGGACGACAGCGGCAACTACCTGAAACAGATTCTATCGGTCAGTCATGACGCGAGTGCGGATGGCCCGGCGCTGTTCGGCGTGCATTACTTCTATGGTCGTCCAACGCACGTGGAGACCTATCAGCGGACCGAGCTCAATACCGTGCAATACGGCTTTGAGGTCAAACTCGACAAGGCGCAGCAGTCCGACACCGCGCCATGACTGCGCCTAGTGGTCGAACACGCCGACCGTACGCCCACGCCCGCCATTGATCTGGCGCAACTGTGCCTGCAGGTGCAGGCTCCAGATCTGCGGATCGTCGGCCAGCTCGTAGCCGTGCATCGTCAGGCTTTCCACAATAGTGTCGAGAATCGACTCGGCGGCGACCGGCCCGTGAAACGGGCCCTGGGCCTTGATGGCGGAGGGTTGTTCGCCGGCCATGCCGGCAGCGAAGAGCAAGGTCCACATGCCGTTATCGCCGGCCAACGGTTTGATGGCGCATTCGATGCGGGTCACAAGACCCAGGCACTGACGGGTGAGGCAGAGGTTGCGCGACATGGCGGCGACCCTCGGTAAAGCCTGTATTCAGCCTTCACGCGAAGGCTGTTTCGATCCAGTGATACTGTCGATGTCCTTGAGCAGAGAATAGAAGAAAAGTCCGCCGCGCAAGCTGGATAGAACCAGAAGGCGCCGAATGGTCATTGTGTGAATTCTGACGTCAGAGTAGTGGCACTTTTCCCGAAGATCACCACAAAAATCAATCTGGGAAAACAACTGTGGGAGGGGGCTTGCTCCCGAAGGCGATGTCTCAATCAACTAATGTGTCGATTGGTACACCGCCTTCGGGAGCAAGCCCCCTCCCACAGTTTTTACCGCGTTTGCGGTCAGGCTGGTTTGGCTTCGGCTAGTGCCTCCTGCGCCAGTTCCTTTTCCGCCTCTTTCAGATCGTCTTCACTGATCATCTCGGCAATCACCCGCAGACGCTCGACCACGCGCGCGTTGACGCTGCCTTCAGGGAACTGACCGTCAGCATCCGGCTCACCGGCCGGCTCGCCGACCAGCAGGCTCAGCGCTTCGTCAGCCTGACGCACCGCGTACACGTGGAACTGCCCGGCGCGCACCGCCGCCAGCACCTTCTCGTCGAGCATCAGCGTGGCGACGTTGGCCTGCGGAATGATCGCGCCCTGCTCGCCGGTCAGCCCGCGGGCTTCGCAGAGGCGGAAGAAACCTTCGATCTTCTCGTTGACCCCGCCGACTGCCTGCACTTCGCCGAACTGGTTGATCGAGCCGGTGATCGCAAAGCACTGCTTGAGCGGCGTCTTCGACAGCGCCGAAATCAGCGTGCAGGCCTCGCCCAGCGACGCACTGTCGCCATCGACGTAACCGTAGGATTGCTCCAGCGCAATGCTCGCGGAAATCGCCAGCGGGAATTCCTGCGCGTAACGGCTGCCCAGATACCCGGTGAGGATCATCACGCCCTTGGAGTGGATCGGCTGACCGAGGTTGACCTCGCGCTCGATGTCGACGATACCGCTGCCGCCCGGGTACACCGTGGCGGAAATCCGCGCCGGCACACCGAACGCCGAATCACCCACTTCGAGCACAGTCAGCCCGTTGCACTTGCCGACCGCCGCGCCGTCGGTGTCGATCAGGATGATCCCGGCGAGCATGTCGTCGAGAATCCGCGCCGAGACCCGACCGGTGCGAGTGGCCTTGGCTTTCAGCGCACGCTCGATGTGCCCGGCATCGGTCATTTCATCGCCGGCCAGATGACGGATGAAGTCCGCCTCGCTGACCAGTTGGAACAGATCGCCGATCCGCGCCGACAAACGCCCCTGATGCTCGGCCAGCCGTGCACTGTAGGTCGCCAGACGCGCTACCGCATCGGCGGTCAGCGGTGCCATGCCTTCTTCCGAAGTACGGGTTTTCAGCAACTGGGCAAATTGCTCCAGGCTTTCGTCGACCATCGGGATGTCTTCGTCGAAGTCGACCAGCACGCGGAACATCTCCTGGAAGTCCGGATCCAGGTCCTGCAGCGTGTAATACAACTGTCGCGCGCCGATGATGATGACTTTGACCTGCAACGGAATGTGTTGCGGGTTGAGGGTCACCGTGGCGAAACGGCCCATCTCGCCCAGCGGCGATTCCATTTTCAGCTTGCGCGATTGCAGGGCGCGTTTCAGCGCGTCCCACACGAACGGCTCGCTGAGCATTTTTTCCGCTTCAAGGATCAGGAAGCCGCCGTTGGCGCGATGCAAAGCACCTGGGCGCAACTGCCGGTAAGTGGTGTAAAGCGCGCCCTGATCGGTGGTGTACTCGATGCGCCCGAACAGGTTTTCGTAAGTCGGGTGCGGCTCGAACACCACCGGCGCCCCGCCGCTGGCCGGATGACCGACCACCAGGCTCGGCGCGTATTGCTCTTCCAGCAGCTTGCGCGCCACGGCGTCGGTCTTGCTGTCGTCGACCAGTTGCTCGACCACGGTTTTCAGCAAGTACACCTGCATCGCTTGCAGGTAACCGCAGACCGCAGCGTTCTCCGCGTACTTCTCGGACAACGGCGAGAGCAACGGCTGCAAGGCCAGGGTGATGGTTTCCTCGTTGAGCTGACGCAGTTGATTGTTCGACTCACGCTTCCACTGCGGCAGGCTGGCGAGTTCTTCGTTCAGACGCTCTTCGAGGCCGGAGATGTCTTCGTGAAACCGTTCGCGCTCGGCTTCCGGCAATTGGGCGAATTCCGCTTCATCCAGCGCCTTGCCTTCAAGCATCGGCGTGAAGGCGATATTGCTGCTGTCGCGGTACAGGGCGACGTCCTTCTCCAGCGCCAGCCGCTCGATGATATCGAGGGCCTTGTCGTAGCGCTGGTTGAAGGCGCGGTCGATGGCGCTTTTCTTCTGCTGGTAGGACGGGTGTTCGAACACGGCCGGAAAGGTTGCCAGCAGGTTATCGATCAGGCCGTTGATGTCACCGATGAACGAAGCCGCAGTGCCAGAAGGCAATTCCAGCGCGCGGGGCTCGCGCGGCTCATCGAAATTATTGACGTAGACCCAGTCCGCCGGGGTCTGCAGGCGCTTGCCTTCGGCCTTCAGGTAGCGTTTGACGAACGAAAAGCGGCCAGTGCCGGGCTCGCCCATGACAAAGACGTTGTAACCGGGGCGTGGCATCGCCACACCGAACTGCAAGGCTTCGACCGCACGTTCCTGGCCGAGCACACCGCGAAAGGGCTCCAGATCATTGGTGGTAGTGAAGCTGAACTGTTCAGCGGAAAACGGACGAGTCAGCGCTTCGGGCGCTATACGCAGGCTGGCAGCAACAGGATCAGGCATCGGGCTTCCTTAACAATCAGGCGGGGCGGATAGCGGCATTCTGGCGCTGCCCGTGCCCCACTGGCAAGGCGCGCCACACGACAAAGCATAGACAACCGGGTGACCCTGCCCCGCCCCCCGGCAAATCGGGGTTATCGCCAAATCTTTTGTAAAAACTCACGGAACCCCAGGAACGTGCCTAAACTCCAAACTGCGCGGCTGGAACGAATACTGGCCCACTGGCACCGTCAGGTGTCAGAACCCTGTCCATTGGTATGCACACAAAGAGAACAAAGCTATGAAACGGATTCTTCTCGGTACTCTCTTCACCGCTGTTTCCATCAACGCCATGGCGCAAGCCCCGGGTGGCCCGGATTGCGGTTGGGGCAACATGCTGTTCGAAGGTCAGCGTGGCACCCCGGCACACTTCCTGGCATCCACCACTAACGGCACCTCCGGTAACGCTACGTTCGGTATGACTTCCGGCACCAACGGTTGCTCGACCAACGCGTCGCTGACCTACGGCGGTAAATCCTGGTTCGCCATGAATGGCATGATGAACGAGCTGTCCGAAGACATGGCCAAGGGCAACGGCGAAGCGCTGACGACCTACGCCGTGGTACTGGGCGTGGCGCCGGAAGACCGTGCGCACTTCGCTGCTGTCACTCACGAGCACTTCCAGCAGATCTTCAGCAAAGCTGACGTGACCGCAGAAGACGTGCATACCAACACCCTGGCCGTGCTGAAGTCGGACCCACGTCTGGCCAAGTACGCAACTCAGGCTTAAGCTCGACCCCACCCGCTTCTTTCGGGAAGCGGGTTTTGTTTTTTTGGACCTGCCCTCCTTGGGTCTTTTGTTTCTTTTCGACTTAAGTTGCCACCTATGCTCAAACGCCTTGCCTGGCTGGCGCTCTGTGTCTGCGCCCCGCTGTCCGCCGCGCCTCACATCGACCCTCAACGTTTGCAGCAACTGGCCAACGACCGCTTCTGGATTTCCCTCGGTCATTACGAAACCGCCAAGCTTGGCGGCTGGCGCAGCTATGTCAGCGACAGGAAATTCTTTCTTGCGCCCGATGGCAACGAACACCCCGACCATGAGCTGGCCGCCACCGTGCAGGCGCTGTACGCCCCGGCCAGTCTCGGCGAGCAACACGCGCAATGCGTCTACCCGGCGCGTACGCGCTGGCTGAAAGCCCAGCTCAACCTGACCGATCTGCCCGCCCCCGATTGCGCCGAATTCAAGAAGTGGTTCAAGGACGTCTCGCCGCACAGCGCGGTGATGATCTTCCCGGCGGCCTACCTCAACAGCCCGTCGTCGATGTTCGGCCACACCCTGCTGCGCATCGACCAGGCTGACGTGCAAAGCGACAAGACTTCGCTGCTGAGTTATGCGATCAATTTCGGCGCCTACATCGAAGGCTCGGACAACAGCATTCTCTACGCCTGGAAGGGCTTGATGGGTGGCTATCCCGGGCTGTTCGCACTGGTGCCGTACCAGGAAAAACTCTCCGAGTACCGCAGCCTGGAAAACCGCGATCTGTGGGAATACCGGCTGAACCTGACCCAAGCAGAAACCGCGCGCATGGTCGAGCATGTGTGGGAGCTGAAGCAGATCCAGTTCGACTATTTCTTCTTCGACGAAAACTGCTCCTATCGCCTGCTCGAACTGCTGCAAGTGGCACGTCCAAGCCTGCGCCTGACCGAGCAATTCCCGCTGACTGCCATCCCTACCGATACGGTCAAAGCGGTGAAAGAAGCCGGGCTGGTGGAAAGCATCGAATATCGCCCGTCCCGCGAGCGTGAACTGCTCAGCCGCGCCGAGCCGTTGAATAAGGAAGAACAGCAATGGGTGCTGAAGGTCAGCGCCGATCAACAGGTGTTGCAGGAGCCGACCTTCAAAGCCCTGCCCCGGGATCGTCAGGCGCTGATCATCGATGCCGCCTATCGTCTGGAGCGTTACCGCGCCAACGGGCAGGAACGTGATGCGCAACGTGCACAGCGCAGCTTCGAACTGCTGCGGGCGATCAACAAGAACCCGGCGCCGGAGTTGCAGATTCCACAACCGGGCCTGCCCGAAGACGGCCACGAATCACGCACCTGGCAGGCCGGACTCGGCACCCGTGGCGACCGTGCGTTCGGCGAGTACGGTTTGCGCATGGCCTATCACGACCTTAACGACAACGCCGAAAGCTTCCCCCTCGGCGCGCAAATCGAAATCCTGCAGATGAAGCTGCGTCAATACAAAGGCAACCAGTGGCAGTTCCAGCAACTGGACCTGGCGACCATCCGCTCGCTGACCCCGCGCAATGAGCTGCTGCAGCCACTGTCGTGGCAAGTCACCGGTGGCCTTGAGCGAGTGCCAGGCAAGCATGATGACGAGACGCTGGTCAGCCACGTCAACGGTGGTGGTGGCGGTACCTGGGCGTTAGGTGATGACGTATTGGGTTTTGCCCTCGGCACCGTGCGCGTTGAACACAACAATGACTTCGCCGAGTTCGTCTCCCCGGCCGGCGGTTTCAATACCGGCGTGTTGTGGAAAAACCCGTTGGGCAATCTCAGCCTGGAAGCCAAGGGCGATTACTTCTTCAATGGTGAAGTGCGCCGTAGCTTGAGCCTGAATCAGCAATGGGAGCTGTCGCGCAACCTCGGTTTGCGCCTGACGGCACAGCGTGAGTTCAGTCATGTGGCGACACCGGAAACCGAAGTGATGCTTGAGGTGAAGTGGTACCACTACTGATCTGAAGCCTAATCAATACCCCCTGTGGGAGCGGGCTTGCTCGCGAAGGTGTCGTGTCAGGCGATTCAAATCTCGACTGATTTACCGCTTTCGCGAGCAAGCCCGCTCCCACACGTCTCTCCGGTATTCAACGAATTACTTACATGTCTTTCACCAACGCCCGACGAATCCGCTTCTAGACTTTCCCTATCAGCCGAGAATCGGCGCGGGAGAGTGCGATGTGGCGGTGTGTGGGATTGCTGGGTGTTTTGCTGTTGCTCGGGGGTTGCCAGACCACCCATGAAGACTTGATCGCCAAAGGTTATCCACCGGCCTTCGCCGACGGTTTTGATGATGGCTGCGTCAGTGGTCGGCAAGCCGCCGGTTCGATCAGTGGCGAGTTTCGCAAGAACGTGCCGCGCTATCTCAAGGACAAGCAATACGCCGAAGGCTGGACCGACGGCTTCCGCCAGTGTCAGGCAATGCTGGAAAACAAGGATCGCGAAGAGTATCGCAACGAGCACTGGGACGAACGCGAGCGCGCCTGGCAGCAGCAGAAAGATCAGGACGCCGGGCGGGCTTATCGCTCGCAATAGGTCGCTTCCAGACATCCAGTGAAACCAAATGCCGGCGACCATGGCCCAAACTCTTTGCAGAGGAGGACAGCATGAGCCGCGCTTTCGTCAACGAAGATAACGCCGCTGCGCAAGCCGATCAGCCCGTCGAACGGCAGGTCAGTGCGCAGCCCAATTACGTCACCCCCCAAGGATTGGTGCAGTTGCAGGCCAAAGTCGCCGAACTGCAAGCCCTGCACGCCGAGCAATCGGCCAAGGGCGAACAGGCCGACAAGCAGCGCCAGGCCGATCTCGAAAGAGATTTGCGCTACTTCAACCAACGCCTCGCCAGCGCACAGGTCGCGGCCCCGGCGATCTCGACCGATAAAGTGCAGATCGGCAGCTGGGTGACCTACGCCGACGAACACGACACCGAAAGTCGGGTGCAACTGGTCGGCGAAGATCAGGCCGACGCCAGCCAAGGCCTGATCAACTGGGCTTCGCCGCTGGGCCGGGCGCTGCTCGGCGCCTGGCTCAATGACGAAGTGCTGTGGCAGCGCCCCGCTGGCGATCAGCTGATTGAAGTGATTCGCATCGAACCGGCTTAAACCACGCCTTGGGCCAACATCGCATCGGCGACTTTGACGAAGCCGGCGATGTTCGCGCCTTTGACGTAGTTGATCCGCCCGTCCTCTTCGCCGTAATGCACGCAAGCGTGGTGGATCGACTGCATGATCGCGTGCAACTTGCTGTCCACCTCGCCAGCGGTCCACAGCAGGCGCATGGCGTTCTGCGACATTTCCAGCCCGCTGACCGCAACCCCGCCGGCGTTCGACGCCTTGCCCGGTGCAAACAGAATGCCGGCCTCGATGAAGATATCCACAGCCTCCAGGGTGGTCGGCATGTTCGCGCCCTCGGCCACGCACACGCAGCCGTTGCGCAGCAGAGTGCGTGCGGCGTCGGCGTCGAGCTCGTTCTGCGTTGCGCAGGGCAGCGCAATGTCGCACGGCAGCGACCACGGCAACTGACCGGCGCGGAATTCCAGATCAAACGCGGTGGCCAGTTCGCTGATGCGTCCGCGTTTGACGTTTTTCAGTTCCAGCAACGCCTGCCACTGTTCTTCGCTCAGGCCCGATTCGCAGTACAGCGTGCCTTCGGAGTCCGACAGCGAAATCACCTTGCCGCCCAGGTCCATGACCTTGCGCGCCGCGTACTGCGCGACGTTGCCGGAACCAGAGATCGCCACGCGCTTGCCTTCGACGGTCTGCCCGCGGCGCTTGAGCATCTCCTCGGCGAAGTACACGCAACCGAAACCGGTGGCTTCCGGGCGAATCAGGCTGCCGCCATAGGTCATGCCTTTACCGGTCAACACGCTGGTGAACTGGTTGCTCAGGCGTTTGTACTGGCCAAACAGGAAACCGATCTCCCGCGCACCGACACCGATGTCACCAGCCGGCACGTCAACGTCCGCGCCGATGTGGCGGTACAGCTCGCTCATGAACGCCTGGCAGAAACGCATGACTTCGGCGTCGCTCTTGCCCTTCGGATCGAAGTCCGAACCGCCCTTGCCGCCGCCCATGGGCAACGAGGTCAGGGAGTTCTTGAAAGTCTGTTCAAAGGCGAGAAACTTCAGCACGCCCATGTTCACCGAAGGATGGAAGCGCAAGCCGCCCTTGTACGGGCCGATTGCGCTGTTCATCTGAATGCGGAAACCGCGATTGACCTGGACCTTGCCCTGATCGTCGACCCACGACACGCGAAACACCACCGCACGCTCCGGCTCGCAGATACGCTCCAGAATGCCCGAGGTCAGGTAACGCGGATTGGCTTCGAGAAACGGCCACAGACTGCGCAGGACTTCTTCGACGGCCTGGTGGAATTCGGGTTGATCCGGGTCGCGTTTTTTCAGGCGGGCGAGGAAGGATTCGACGGATTTGATCATGGGAAAAGTCTCGGCAAATTTATTGTCGTTGGAAGCGATTGAGCCGGACTGTAACAAACGATTTGCGCACAGGAACAGCGCAAAATGTCGCAGTTATGAAATTAAATGGTGCACAGGATATAAATCAGAGGTCTTTTTGGACTGATATTGCACCTGAATGGGGAGTTCAAATTGAAGTGATGCACCAGCAGTTACACCGCTATCGCTGGCAAGCCAGCTCCCACAGGATTTTTGTTGTACCTGGAATGTGCGAGCGCCACGAAACCTGTGGGAGCTGGCTTGCCAGCGATGAATTCAACTCGGTATTGCCGAAAAAACCAGGCAAAAAAAAACGGAGCCCGAAGGCTCCGCTCTTTTTCATGCAACCAACCCGAATCAGGCCAGTTTCTTGTGGCGTACCCGATGTGGCTGGGCCGCCGCTTCGCCGAGGCGCTTTTTGCGGTCGGCTTCGTACTCGGTGTAGTTACCTTCGAAGAACACCGCTTGCGAGTCGTCTTCGTACGCCAGGATGTGGGTCGCGACGCGGTCCAGGAACCAGCGATCGTGAGAGATCACAATGGCAGCGCCCGGGAAGTCCAGCAGGGCTTCTTCCAGCGAACGCAGGGTTTCAACGTCGAGGTCGTTGGACGGTTCGTCGAGCAGCAGGACGTTGCCGCCCTCCTTCAGGGTCAGCGCCAGGTGCAGACGACCGCGCTCACCACCGGACAGGTCCTTGACGAACTTCTGCTGATCGCCGCCCTTGAAGTTGAAGCGACCGACGTAAGTGCGCGACGGAATCTCGTAGTTGCCGATGCGGATCTGGTCGGAACCGTCGGAGATCTGCTGGAACACGGTCTTGCTGCCGTCGAGGTCTTCGCGGCTCTGGTCAATGCAGGCCAGTTGCACGGTTTCGCCGACTTCGATGGTGCCGGAATCCGGAGTTTCCTTGCCCATCAGCATGCGGAACAGGGTCGACTTACCGGCACCGTTACCACCGATCACGCCGACAATGGCGCCCTTCGGCATGGAGAACGACAGGTTGTCGATCAGCACGCGATCGCCGTAACCCTTGGTGACGTTCTTGAACTCGATGACCTTGTCGCCCAGACGCGGACCGGCCGGGATGTAGATCTCGTTGGTTTCCGAACGCTTCTGGAATTCCTGCGACTGCATTTCTTCGAAGCGTTGCAGACGAGCCTTGGATTTCGACTGGCGGGCCTTGGCGCCTTTGCGCACCCACTCCAGTTCTTCCTTCATGGCTTTTTCGTGAGCCGACTGCTGCTTGGATTCGGCCGCCAGACGATCGGACTTGGCTTCGAGCCAACCCGAGTAGTTGCCTTCGTACGGAATGCCCGCGCCGCGGTCGAGTTCCAGAATCCAGCCAGCGACGTTGTCGAGGAAGTAACGGTCGTGCGTGATCGCGACCACGGTGCCCGGGAAGTCGTGCAGGAAGTGCTCCAGCCACGCCACCGAATCAGCGTCCAGGTGGTTGGTCGGTTCGTCGAGCAGCAGCATGTCCGGAGCGGACAGCAGCAGACGGCACAGGGCCACACGACGTTTTTCACCACCGGACAGGTGTTCGACTTTGGCGTCCCAGGCCGGCAGACGCAGGGCGTCGGCCGCGACTTCCAGTTGACGCTCCAGGTTGTGACCATCGCTGGCCTGCAGGATCGCTTCGAGCTTGGCCTGTTCGGCAGCCAGCTTGTCGAAGTCGGCATCCGGGTCAGCGTAAGCGGCGTAGACCTCGTCCAGACGCGCTTGCGCATCCTTGATCACGCTGACGGCTTCCTCGACCACTTCACGCACGGTCTTGGTCGGATCAAGTTGTGGCTCTTGCGGCAGATAACCGATGTTCAGGTCCGGCATCGGACGGGCTTCGCCCTCGAACTCGGTATCGACGCCGGCCATGATTTTCAGCAACGTGGATTTACCCGAACCGTTGAGGCCGAGCACGCCGATCTTGGCGCCGGGGAAGAACGACAGAGAAATGTTTTTCAGGATTTCCCGCTTCGGCGGAACAACTTTGCCCAGCCGATGCATGGTGAAGACGTATTGAGCCATGGAGAACCTTGGGTCAGTGACAGATGAATGATTGGAGCGCAGGCGATGCCCGGCCAGACCGATGCGCGTCGTTCACTTGATGGTCATCAATGCCTGCGCGCTGAAAAAGTCTGAGTCTAGGAGCTGGAACGCTCCCGCGTAACCGGCAAAGCTACCTTAATGACGGAAGGCAGTCCAGCCGAGTGGGGCTGGCACTTCGCCACAACTCAAGGCATGCTAGCCGCCCTTCGGGCGTCCGGCTTATAGTGCACGTCGCGCCAGTCCAGCCAAACCGCAGGATTTCAGCTTGTCCAACGTTACCCCGCCAGCTTCTGTGAGCGCGTCCAATCCGGGGACCGGCTCGCCCCTGCGCGGAACATTGAAGGGGGCATTGGCGACGCTGGTACTTTTGCTGCTGGCATTGCTGTTCTGGCAACTGCTCGATCAATTGCGCGAGACCCAGAAAAATCAGCGCCAGTACACCATCGACTACACCGCCGACCTCGCCTCGCAGGTCAGCCTGAACATGTCGCTGAATGCGCAAATCGCCCTCAACCTGCTACCGATCGTCGAACAGCCACAGTCGTCCGACGAACAGCAGGCGCTGCTGCGCAAGCTCCAGCAATCGCTGCCGGACGTACGCAGCCTGGCCCTGCTCAGCCCGTCCGGGAAAATCCTCAACGACAGCGCCAGCGACAGCCACGACGCCGATTACCTCGCTGAACTGGTGCGCCGCAGCCGCGCCCAGGCGCATTACTTCAGCAACGCCGACGACGGCTCGGTGGTGCATCTGTTGTTGCATCAGGCCAGCGGCAGCACGCGCGGGTACTGGGTATTGCGCCTGACCCCGACCTTCTTCGACTCGCTGACCAAGCAGGGCGAAACCGGCATCCGTCCGTTGTGGCTGGTGGAAAACCGTCTCAACCATCAGATCATCAGCCGCGACGAGGCACGGCCTTCGGCCAGGCCTGGCGTCTTGAGCCCGGACGACATGGCCAACACCGTGCTGACCGTGCCGTTGAGCAGCAGCGACTGGCAATTGCGCGGGCTGTTCGACCGCCAGCGCGTGCTCGAAGAACTGCTGCCGGCGTTTATCGGCAAATGCCTGTTGGGGCTGGCGTTCTCGATGCTGCCAGTGATCGCTCTGCTCAACATGCGCCGGCGCCAGCGCCAGTTACATGAAGGTCGCCGACGTTATCAGGACATCTTCGAAGGCACTGGCGTTGCGTTGTGTGTGCTCGACCTGTCCGGCCTCAAGCAGGTGTTCGACAAAGCACAGATCCAGACCAGCGACCAGCTCAAGGCCTGGCTCGACCAACCGGTCCAGCGCCAGCAATTGCTGCAGGAACTGCGCGTCACCGAAGTCAATCAGGTCGCGCTGCAACTGCTCAACGTCAATTCCTGCGAGCACGCCTGGCAGTTGCTGATCGACGGCCATCCGCACAGCCAGTGCGCCATCGGCAACCAGGTGCTCGACGCAGTTTTGCAGCAACAGAATCAACTGGAACTGGAAATCAGACTGCCGGACATCAATGGCCGCGATCAGCACCTGTGGATGGTCCTGCGCCTGCCCGAGGAACAGCACGACTATAAAGCGGTGATCCTCAGCATCAACGACATCACCAGCCGCAAGCTGATCGAACTGTCGCTGCTGGAGCGCGAAGGTTTCTGGTCGGACGTGGTACGCACCGTGCCAGATCATCTGTATGTGCAGGACGTGATCAGCCAGCGGATGATTTTCAGCAACCACCACCTCGGCCAGACCCTCGGTTACAACCGCTCCGAGCTGCACCAGATGGGCGAGTACTTCTGGGAAATCCTCCTGCACCCGGAGGACGCCGACTATTACCACCGCTCGCGGCAGATGCAGCGGCACGCCGGGTACAGCCAGCTGTTGCAGTGCCAATTGCGCTTCCGCCATCGCGACGGCAAATGGCGGCGCTTCGATATTCGTGAGCAGGCGCTGGCCCGTGACAAACATGATCAGGTCACGCGGATCATCGGCGTGGCCAAGGACATCACCGAGCAGATCGAGGCCAGCGAATCGCTGCGCGACAGCGAGCAGCGCTACCGCATGCTCGCCGAAAGCATCAGCGATGTGATTTTCTCCACCGACAGCAAGCTGTCGCTGAACTACGTCAGCCCGTCGGTGCAGGCGGTGCTGGGTTACGACGCCGAGTGGATCTTCCAGAATGGCTGGCAATCGACCATTGCCAACCCGCAGCAGCTATCCGGCATCTACACCTTGATGGATCGGGTGAGCAAAGCGCTCGACAAGCCTGAGCAACTCGCGCAACTGCGAAGCCAGGTACAGACGCAGATGTTCCTGTTCGACTGCCTGCGCGCCGACGGCCGCAAGATCCCGATCGAGCTGCGGCTGGTGCTGGTGTGGGACGAACACGGCGCGTTCGAAGGCGTGCTCGGCGTCGGTCGCGACATCAGCCAGCAGCGCCGCGCGGAGAAAGACTTGCGCATGGCCGCCACCGTATTCGAGCACTCGACCTCGGCGATCCTGATCACCGACCCCGCCGGTTACATCGTGCAGGCCAACGAAGCCTTCAGCCGGGTCAGCGGTTACGCGGTGTCGGAAGTGCTCGACCAGTTGCCGAACATGCTCACCGTCGACGAGCAACAGGACGCGCACCTGCGCTACGTGCTCAAGCAATTGCACCAGCACAGCACCTGGGAAGGCGAAGTCTGGCTCAAGCGCCGTAACGGCGAGCATTACCCGGCGTGGGTCGGCATCACGGCGGTACTCGACGATGAAGGCGATCTGGCCAGTTACGTGTGCTTCTTCAGCGACATCAGCGAGCGCAAGGCCAGCGAACAACGCATCCATCGTCTCGCTTACTACGACGCCCTGACCCACCTGCCGAACCGCACGCTGTTCCAGGATCGTCTGCACACCGCGCTGCAATCGGCCGAACGGCAGAAGTCGTGGGTGGTGCTGATGTTCCTCGACCTCGACCGCTTCAAGCCGATCAACGACTCCCTCGGCCACGCGGCTGGCGACCGCATGTTGAAAGACATGGCCACGCGGTTGCTGGCCTGCGTCGACGATGACGACACCGTGGCGCGCATGGGCGGTGACGAGTTCACCTTGCTCCTGCAACACCGCTCCAGCCGCGAAATGGCGCTGAACCGAGCGATTCATGTGGCCGAGCAGATTCTCGCCAGCCTGGTGCGTCCATTTGTGCTGGAAGGTCGCGAGTTCTTCGTCACCGCCAGTATCGGTATCGCCCTGAGCCCGCAGGACGGCAACGAACTCAGCCAGTTGATGAAGAACGCCGACACCGCGATGTACCACGCCAAGGAGCGCGGCAAGAACAACTTCCAGTTCTATCAGGCCGACATGAACGCCAGTGCGCTGGAACGTCTGGAGCTGGAAAGCGACCTGCGTCATGCGCTGGAGCAGAACGAATTCGTCCTGTATTACCAGCCGCAATTCAGTGGCGACGGCAAACGCCTGACTGGCGCCGAGGCACTGCTACGCTGGCGCCATCCGCGTCGTGGACTGGTGCCGCCGGGGGATTTCATTCCGGTGCTGGAAGAGCTCGGTCTGGTAGTGGACGTTGGCGACTGGGTGATCAGCGAAGCCTGCCGCCAGCTCAAGACCTGGCACCAGAACCGCGTGCGCGTGCCGAAGGTCTCGGTGAACATTTCGGCGCGGCAGTTCTCCGATGGCCAGCTCGGTACGCGCATCGCCACGATCCTGCGCGAAACCGGGCTGCCGCCGGCGTGCCTGGAACTGGAGCTGACCGAAAGTATCCTGATGCGCGAAGTCAGCGAGGCGATGCAGATCCTCGCCGGGCTGAAGAACCTTGGCCTGAGCATTGCGGTCGACGACTTCGGCACCGGTTATTCGTCGCTGAACTACCTCAAGCAATTCCCGATCGACGTGCTGAAGATCGACCGCACCTTCGTCGACGGCCTGCCGTCCGGCGAACAGGATGCGCAGATCGCTCGCGCAATCATCGCCATGGCCCACAGCCTCAATCTGGCGGTGATCGCCGAAGGCGTGGAAACCCATGAGCAACTGGACTTCCTGCGCGAGCATGGCTGCGATGAGGTTCAGGGCTATCTGTTCGGACGGCCGATGCCGGCGAGCCGGTTTGAAGCGCAGTTCAGCAATGACGCGCTGTTCATGTTCGACTGATTTTTTGCGGCACCACCAATGACGCCTTCGCGAGCAAGCCCGCTCCCACATTGGAATGCACATCCCTGTGGGAGCGGGCTTGCTCGCGAAAGGGCCGGTACAGACGCCGGAAAAATCTGCGGTGCAGCCATCCCCAGCAGGCTGGCTGCCACAGGGACTTGCCGTGGATCAGTATTCTCCGGTTGAAACGCGGCCATTGTGGAGCCAGCAAAAGCACCGCACATCTGGCATGAACGCCACTTGTCTGCGACATGATGTCGTTTCATATGCCATCCAAAACCCATTGGGTTAGAATGCCCCCCTTTTCTGCCCCCGATCCTTGAGGACCGCCATGTTCAGCCGTGATTTGACTATTGCCAAGTACGACGCCGATCTCTTTGCCGCCATGGAGCAAGAAGCTCAGCGCCAGGAAGAGCACATTGAGCTGATCGCTTCGGAAAACTACACCAGCCCTGCGGTGATGGAAGCTCAAGGCTCGGTACTGACCAACAAGTACGCCGAAGGCTACCCGGGCAAGCGCTACTACGGTGGTTGCGAGTACGTCGACGTTGTTGAACAACTGGCCATCGACCGCGCCAAAGAGCTGTTCGGCGCCGATTACGCCAACGTTCAGCCGCACGCCGGTTCCCAAGCCAACGCCGCTGTTTACCTGGCCCTGCTGCAAGGTGGCGACACCATCCTGGGCATGAGCCTGGCCCACGGTGGTCACCTGACCCACGGCGCCAGCGTTTCGTCCTCCGGCAAGCTGTACAACGCGGTGCAGTACGGCATCGACGCCAATGGCCTGATCGACTACGACGAAGTCGAGCGTCTGGCGGTTGAGCACAAGCCGAAAATGATCGTGGCCGGTTTCTCTGCCTACTCGCAGATTCTCGACTTCCCACGCTTCCGCGCCATCGCTGACAAAGTCGGTGCCTACCTGTTCGTCGACATGGCTCACGTGGCCGGTCTGGTCGCCGCTGGCGTCTACCCGAACCCGGTGCCATTCGCTGACGTGGTCACCACCACCACGCACAAGACCCTGCGCGGTCCTCGTGGCGGTCTGATCCTGGCGCGCGCCAACGCCGAGATCGAGAAGAAGCTGAACTCCGCGGTATTCCCGGGCGCCCAAGGTGGCCCGCTGGAGCACGTGATCGCCGCTAAAGCGATCTGCTTCAAGGAAGCGCTGCAGCCTGAGTTCAAGGCTTACCAGGAACAAGTGGTGAAGAACGCCCAGGCCATGGCCGAAGTGTTCATCGAGCGCGGTTTCGACGTGGTGTCCGGCGGTACCAAGAACCACCTGTTCCTGCTGTCGCTGATCAAGCAGGACATCTCCGGTAAAGACGCCGACGCCGCTCTGGGCAAAGCGTTCATCACCGTGAACAAGAACTCCGTGCCTAACGACCCACGCTCGCCGTTCGTCACTTCCGGCCTGCGCTTCGGTACTCCGGCTGTGACCACTCGCGGCTTCAAGGAAGCAGAGTGCAAAGAGCTGGCCGGCTGGATCTGCGACATCCTGGCTGACCTGAACAACGAAGCGGTGATCGACGCCGTTCGTGAGAAAGTCAAAGCCATCTGCAAGAAACTGCCGGTGTACGGCGCGTAATCGCGACGTTAAATCCGCAGCATGAGAAACCGGCCAAGTGATTGGCCGGTTTTTTTGTGCCCACATTTTTTCAAACGCCTGAACCGCTCAAGAATGGGACTCACCGCACAACTGGTCAGACCGGTCATGCCAATTCGTCAATTTTCACTTGCGATCCGCAAAAAACCGCGCCTAGACTGCACCCGCACTGGACATACCGGTAAGACCACAATAATTAAGTTCTGAATCTGATGCGCCCAAAGGCGCACGGCAGCCAGGACACCGACCAGGATTCCTCCCATGCTCAGATGGTGCTCGCGTTCAATCTTCCTCCAAGTGGTTCTCGGACTGGTGCTCGGCATCGTCTGCGGGCTGACCCTTCCCGAATATTCCGCTCAGCTCAAACCGCTGGGTGACGGCTTCATCAAACTGATCAAGATGCTTATCGGCCTGATCGTGTTCTGCGTGGTGGTCAGCGGCATCAGCGGCGCAGGTGATCTGAAGAAGGTCGGGCGCATCGGCCTCAAGTCGGTGATCTACTTTGAAGTGCTGACCACCATCGCGCTGGTGATCGGCCTGGTATTCGCCTTCAGCACCGGCATCGGCAGTGGCGCGAATATCCATCTGGAGCAGTTGTCCGCCGCCGACATGGGCGACATCGCCGAACGCGGCCAGCATATGCACACCACCACGCAGTTCCTGATGGACCTGATTCCGACCTCGGTGCTCGGTGCCTTCGCCGACAACAACATCCTGCAGGTACTGCTGTTCTCGGTGCTGTTCGGCAGCGCGCTGAATCTGGTGGGCGAAGCGGCTTCCGGGATCTCACGGCTGATCAACGAACTGAGCCATGTGATTTTCCGGATCATGGGCATGATCGTGCGTCTGGCGCCGATCGGCGTGTTCGGCGCCATCGCCTTCACCACCAGCAAGTACGGCCTCGATTCGCTGCAACACCTGGGCAGTCTGGTGGGCTTGTTTTACCTGACCTGCATGGCGTTCGTCAGCGTGATCCTCGGCGTGGTAATGCGCGCCTCGGGCCTGCGTCTGTGGCCCCTGCTCAAATACCTGCGCGAAGAATTGCTGATCGTCATGGGCACCGCTTCTTCCGACGCCGTGCTGCCACAGATCATGCGCAAACTTGAACACCTGGGGATTGGCAGCTCGACGGTCGGGCTGGTGATTCCCACCGGCTATTCGTTCAACCTCGACGGTTTCTCGATCTACCTGACCCTGGCCATCGTGTTCATTGCCAACGCCACCGGCACGCCACTGGCGATGACCGATCTGCTGACGATTCTGCTGGTGTCGCTGATCACTTCCAAGGGCGCCCACGGCATTCCCGGCTCGGCGCTGGTGATCCTGGCGGCGACGCTGACGGCGATCCCGGCGATTCCGGTAGTGGGTCTGGTGCTGGTACTGGCGGTGGACTGGTTCATGGGCATCGGCCGGGCACTGACCAACCTGATCGGCAACTGCGTCGCCACCGTGGCCATCGCCCGCTGGGAAAAGGACATCGATGTGCAACGGGCAAACAAAGTACTCAGCGGTCAGCAGGGCTACACCTTTCAACCGCGTAAAACCGGAACTCCGGCGCACCAGCAAGAGTTCTGATTTTCAACCCCACAGGAGCTGCCGCAGGCTGCGATCTTCTGATCCTATTTGCGGCAGCCCCAACGGGCTCACGGAGCAAGACAAGTGATCACCACATCAACCGTCGTCAACTCAGTCGTAGAAAAACTGCGCGCCGCCCTCGCCCGCGGTCAGTGGCGCTCCGGCGACATGCTGCCGGGCCAGCGCGAACTGGCCGAACAACTGGGCATCAGCCGCCCAAGCCTGCGCGAAGCGGTGATCGTCCTGGAAACCCTTGGCCTGGTGCGTTCGATGCCGGGCAAAGGCGTGGTGGTGCTCGACGCCCAACTCAGCGACAGCCAGAGCCACGACAGCGCGGTGGCCGGCGCCAGCCTCGAAGACGTGCTGCAACTGCGCTACACCCTAGAGCCGTTCATCGTCGGTCTGGTCGCGCAGTCGATCAGCAGCAAGGAAGTCGGGCAATTGCGCCTGACGTTGATGGACATGCGCGAAGCCCTTGAGGCAGGCGACAGTGAAGCCGGGGTCAGCGCCTACATCGCCTTCCACGAGGAGCTGTTCACCCTGACTTCGAACCCGATTTTCCAGAGTGTGGTGCAGCAAACGAGCAATGCCCTCAAGCAAAGCGCCGAAGTGCTGCGCAATTCGCCTGAGCATTTGGCCGAACGCCTGGAAGAAAACGAAGCGGTGGTACGCGCAATCCGCAGCAAGAACAGCGCTCAGGCCAGCGCCGAAATGCGTCGGCACATTCTGCGCGAAGGCCAACGGATGGGCGTTGAATTGAACATTCCGGATGACAACCTCAGCCACTGATTGATTCACACTGGAGACCGGCCATGAACAGCCTTGCCACGTCGCCGCACACTCGTCAGATGTCGGCCCCCCTGCACTTCTCCCGCCTGCAGGCGTCGGCAGACGATCTGTACCCGCGGCTGTTCGACGCGATTCTGGACCGGCGAATCGACCCGGCCAGCCGCTTCACCGAAGACAGTCTCAAGCAGATGTTTGGCGTCAGCCGCGCCGATGTGCGCCGGGTGCTGACGCAGTTGTCCCATGAGCAGGTGATTGTGCTGCGCGCCAACCATCGGCCACGGGTGGCCGCACCGGATGCCGAGCAGACCCGGCAAACCCTGCACGCCCGGCGCCTGACCGAAGCGACGCTGGCGCGTCTGGCTTGTCAGAATGCCTCAGCGGAGGGTTTGAAACGCTTGCGCACGCTGGTCGAACGCGAACGTCTGGCCGTGACACAGGAACGGCGTGCGGCGGCGATTCGTTTGTCCGGCGAGTTTCATCTGCAGTTGGCACAAATGGCGGGGAATGCACCGTTGGCGCATTTTCTTGGCAGTCTGGTGCCGTTGACGTCGCTGGCGATTGCGCGGTGTGATGGATCGACGCCCGGTTGCTGCGCGTGGCAGGAGCATCTGGCGATTGTCGAGGCGGTCGCGTCTGGGGATATGTCCATGGCTGAGCGACTGATGAATCAACACCTGGATCATCTTGAGCAGACCTTGCTGGGTACAGCCCTTGAGCATCGTGTCGCCGGTTAGATCGCCTTCGCGAGCAAGCCCGCTCCCACAGTGAATTGCATTCCTCCTGACAGAATGCGACCTACTGTGGGAGCGAGCCTGCTCGCGAAGAGGCCATCGCTGACAACCAGGATCCATCAGGCAGAAGTCACTCTGGCAAACCCCGCCCGAATTTTCTCTTCCGGCAGATCATCGGCAATAAACACGATCACGCTTTCCCGCGCCTCACCCTCGGCCCACTCGGTGTCCCAGTCGAAACCGTAAAGTTTCAGTACGCCCTGAAACACCAGCCGCCGATCCTCGCCAGCGATGTTCAACACGCCCTTGTAGCGCAACAACTGCTTGCCATGTTCTTCCAGCAGCTCATTCATGAACTCGCTGAGTTGATCGATATCCAGCGGCTGGTCTGTGCGCAGCACCAGGCTGGAGATACGGTCGATGGACGGCGCCTTGCTCACCGGGCGCAGGCTGACCCCGCCGCCCAGGTCAGCATTGAGGTTGAAGCCGCGCACGTCGAGCAGTTCCGCCAGATCGATGTTGCCGTGCTCGACCACGCGGATCGGCGCACGACGATTGATTCGCGTCAGGCGTTCGCTCAGTGCGTTGAACGTCGCCTCATCCACCAGATCGGTCTTGCTCACCAGCAAGCGGTCGGCGAAACCGATCTGCGCCTGGGCGATGGTCTGGGTCAGGTGCTGGTCGGCATGGGCGGCATCTACCAGGGTGATGATGCCGTCGAGCAGATAGCGTTCGCGCAGTTCTTCGTCAATGAAAAAGGTCTGCGCCACAGGCGCTGGATCAGCCAGCCCGGTGCACTCGATCACCAGACGGTCGAAGGCGATTTCACCGCTGTCCAGGCGTTCGAGCAGCAGGTACAGGGCCTTGGTCAGATCGGTGTGGATGGTGCAGCAGACGCAGCCGTTGGCCAGGGTCATGACTTGCACCGGTTCGACGCCGAGCAACTGGGTGTCGATGCCGGCGTCGCTGAATTCGTTCTCGATCACGGCGATTTTCAGGCCGTGCTCGGCTTTCAATAGATGGCGCAGCAAGGTGGTCTTGCCGGCACCGAGGAAACCGCTGAGTACCGTTACGGGTATGGGAGAAGACAAAACACGATCTCCTTAAAGAAACACAAAACAAATGTGGGAGCGGGCTTGCTCGCGAAAGCGGTGTGTCAGTCACCACGCGTCTCAACTGACACTCCGTATTCGCGAGCAAGCCCGCTCCCACAGGGGGATTACCTCAACCGCAGGCTGTCAGCTCAACAGCACTTCGGCCCACCCTTGCCACCGTAACGCGCTTCCTGACGTTCGCGGAAGAACATCTCGTAGCTCATCACCGGTTTGTCCGGGTGTTTGGTTTGCATATGCTCGACGTAGGTGTCGTAGTCGGGCATGCCGACCATCAGGCGTGCGGCCTGACCGAGGTATTTACCGAGGCGACTCAGGTCATTGAACATGCTGCAATCCTCTGGTTACGCGTCCGGCAGGGCCTGGAATGGCGATTCTTTATCCGTTCGCTCTTTTTTGCCCCAGGCAGCGATGCCGACCTTGAGCGCATAGAACAGGATGCTGAAGACCACGAACAGGAACAGCGCAGTGAGCGTTGCGTTGGTGTAGGCGTTGAAGATCACGTGCTGCATCTGCTCGACGCTTTTTGCCGGTGCCAGCACCTGACCATTGGCCAGCGCATCGCTGTACTTCTTGGCCAGCGACAGGAAGCCGATCGCCGGGTTGGCGTCGAACAGCTTGATGAAGCCTGCGGTGGTGGTGCAGATCAGCAGCCAAGCGGCTGGCAGCAGGGTGACCCAGATGTAGCGCTGGCGCTTCATCTTGATCAGGACCACGGTGCCGAGCATCAGCGCGATACCGGCCAGCATCTGGTTGGAGATACCGAACAGCGGCCACAGGGTGTTGATGCCGCCCAGTGGATCGATGACGCCCTGATACAGCAACCAGCCCCACATCGCCACACAACCGGCGGTGGCGATCAGGTTGGCAGTCCACGATTCGGTGCGCTTGAGCGCCGGAACGAAGGAGCCGAGCAGGTCCTGCAGCATGAAGCGCCCGGCACGGGTGCCGGCGTCCACAGCGGTCAGGATGAACAGCGCTTCGAACAGGATCGCGAAGTGGTACCAGAACGCCATGGTGTTTTCACCCGGCAGGACACTGTGCAGGATCTGCGCGATACCGACCGCCAGGGTCGGCGCGCCGCCGGCACGGGCGAGGATGGTGGTTTCGCCGATGTCGTGAGCCACGGCTTGCAGCGCCTCCGGCGTGATCGCGAAGCCCCAGCTGCTGACCATCTGCGCCACCGATGCGACGTCACCGCCGACCACGGCGGCCGGGCTGTTCATGGCGAAGTACACGCCCGGCTCGATCACCGAAGCGGCAACCATGGCCATGATCGCCACAAACGATTCCATCAGCATGCCGCCGTAACCGATGTAACGCGCGTTGGTTTCGTTATCCAGCAACTTCGGCGTGGTGCCCGAAGAGATCAGTGCGTGGAACCCGGACACCGCACCGCAAGCGATGGTGATGAACAGGAACGGGAACAGACCGCCCTTCCACACCGGGCCGGTGCCGTCGACGAACTGGGTCAGCGCCGGCATTTTCAGCTCGGGCATGGTCACCAGAATGCCGATCGCCAGGGCGATGATGGTGCCGATCTTGAGGAACGTCGACAGGTAGTCGCGTGGCGCGAGGATCAGCCACACCGGCAACACGGCGGCGACGAAGCCATAACCGATCAGCATCCAGGTGATTTGCACGCCGGTGAAGCTGAAGGCCTTGGCCCACACCGGATCAGCGGCAATCTGCCCACCGAGCCAGATCGAACCGAGCAGCAGCAACACACCGATGACCGAGATCTCGCCGATGCGGCCCGGACGGATGTAGCGCATGTAAATGCCCATGAACATCGCGATCGGGATGGTCGCCATCACGGTGAAGATGCCCCATGGGCTCTCTGCCAGTGCCTTGACCACGATCAGCGCCAGCACCGCGAGGATGATGATCATGATCAGGAAGCAGCCGAACAGGGCGATGGTGCCGGGGATGCGGCCCATTTCTTCACGCACCATGTCGCCCAGGGAACGGCCGTTGCGCCGGGTCGACATGAACAGAACCATGAAGTCCTGCACCGCGCCCGCCAGCACCACCCCGGCAATCAGCCACAGCGTGCCGGGCAGATAACCCATCTGCGCCGCCAGTACCGGGCCGACCAGAGGTCCTGCGCCGGCGATGGCCGCGAAGTGGTGACCGAAAAGAATGTGTTTGTTGGTTGGAACGTAGTCCAGACCGTCGTTGTTGAGCACGGCGGGGGTGGCCCGACGCGGATCGAGTTGCATCACATTGTTGGCGATGAACAGGCTGTAGTAACGGTACGCGACCAGATAAATGGCCACGGCCGCGACCACGATCCACAAGGCGTTGATCGCCTCTCCTCGGCGCAATGCCACTACGCCCAGGGCGCACGCTCCTACGATTGCCAGCACTAGCCAGGGTAAGTGGCGTAGCAGGCTATTATTATTTTTCATTTTATTATTCCAGCCAGGGTGGACAAGAAAGACAGCCACCCCGAGTTTAGCGCTTACGGCGCCAAAGGCCATACCCCGACGTTGGTCTAGACGGCTTGTCGATTGGCAGCCACCCAACGGTCGGGTCTATAGTCAGCGAACTCTTCCGAGGATTGCGCCATGAGCGAACACCCAGCCAATCGCCGTCGCTTCAAACGTATTGCGTTCGATGCCAGAACCGAGCTGAGTCAGGGTCAATTCATCTGGCCGGTGAAGTTGATCGATCTGTCGCTCAAAGGGCTGCTGATCGAACGGCCGGAGCCGTGGCTTGGGGATAGGGAGCAGGATTTCTTCGTCAACATTCATCTGAGCGATGATGTCGATATCGAGATGGATGTACACCTGGCTCACGAAGATCACGGACAACTAGGCTTCGTCTGCCGGCACATCAGTCTGGAGTCGATCCAGCGCTTGCGACGGTTGATCGAGTTCAACCTGGGCGATCCGCAGGAATTGGAGCGCGAACTGCGCGCCCTGATCGAAATCTAGAAACCACTACAAATCCCTGTGGGAGCGGGCTTGCCCGCGAAGAGGCCGTGTCAGTCGACATTGATTTCGACTGACACACCGCTTTCGCGGGCAAGCCCGCTCCCATAGGACTATTCGAAAAGTGCGTCGAGCGCCTGTTCCAGCCGGGTCACGGCAATGATCTGCAACCCCGGCGGCGCTTCTTTCGGTGCATTGCCCTTGGGCACGATCGCCCGTTTGAAGCCATGCTTGGCCGCTTCCTTCAAGCGCTCCTGCCCGCTCGGCACCGGGCGCACTTCGCCGGACAAACCGACTTCGCCAAACACCAGCAAATCATGCGGCAATGGCCGGTTGCGCAGGCTCGACATCACCGCCGCCATCAACGCCAGGTCGGACGCGGTCTCCAACACCTTCACCCCGCCCACCACGTTGAGAAATACGTCCTGGTCGTGAGTCGGAATACCACCGTGACGGTGCAATACCGCCAGCAACATCGCCAATCGGTTCTGATCAAGGCCCAACGTCACGCGCCGTGGATTGGCCAGATGGCTGTCATCGACCAGCGCCTGCACTTCCACCAGCATAGGCCGGGTTCCTTCCCAGGTGGCCATCACCACACTGCCCGGGACTTCTTCCTGGGCACGGGTGAGAAAAATCGCCGAAGGGTTGGAGACTTCCTTCAGACCCTTGTCGGTCATGCCGAACACACCCAGTTCGTTGACCGCACCGAAACGGTTTTTCACCGCCCGCAACAGACGCAAACGGCCATCGGACTCGCCTTCGAAATACAGCACGGTATCGACCATGTGCTCCAGCACCCGCGGGCCGGCGAGCGCGCCTTCCTTGGTGACGTGACCGACGAGGAAGATCGCGGTGCCACTCTGCTTGGCATAACGCACCAGCAACGCCGCGCTCTCACGTACCTGCGAGACGCCACCCGGCGCTGATTGCAGCTGTTCGGTGAAAATGGTCTGGATCGAGTCGATCACCATCACCTTGGGTTTTTCCTGACGGGCGGTGGCGATGATGGTTTCGATGCAGGTTTCGGTCATCACCCGCAGTTGATCCTGCGGCAGCCCGAGACGGCGGGCACGCATGGCCACTTGCTGCTGGGATTCTTCGCCGGTGACGTACAGCGCCGGCATGCTCTTGGCGAGGTTGCACAGGGTCTGCAACAGAATCGTCGACTTGCCGATGCCCGGGTCACCACCGATCAACACCACCGAGCCGTCGACCAGACCGCCACCCAAGACCCGGTCCAGCTCACCGGAGGCGGTGGAGAAGCGCGGAATCTCCTCGATGCTGACTTCGGCCAGGGTCTTGATCTGCGCCTGCTGCCCGGCCCAGCCGGTACGCCCGGTGGGCGCCGTGGCCCCGCCGCTTTCGATCATGGTTTCGGTCAGGGTGTTCCAGGCGCCGCACTCGCCGCACTGGCCCGCCCACTTGGGAAAGGTTGCGCCGCACTCGGTGCAGCCGTACATGCGCTTGGCCTTGGCCATCTGGATCCCCCGGCAAAAAACGCGATGATAACGCAGCCACCGCTCAGCGCGGCGCGGCGGTACGGATTTCGCCGTTGGCCAGACGCGCGGCGCTATTGCCCAGCGGATCTTCGGCATTGAGATCAGCGCCTTTGGCCTTGAGCGCATCGAGCAGTTCGACACGCTTGAACAACCCGGCGTACATCGCCGCAGTCTGGCCTGCGCCGTTGCGCTGATCGGGGCTGCAATCGGTGGCCATCAGCCTTCGAGCAATCTGCATCTCGCCTTTGAAAATCGCGCCCATCAGCGCTGTATTGCCACGTTGGTCCTGCGCGCAGGCATCAGCGCCCGCTGCCAGTAACCGGTCAACTGCCGCACCCTGGCCGTGATACGCCGCCAGAATCAAAGCGGTGTAGCCCTTGCTGTCGCGGGTATCGAGGGAATAACCGGACTCGATAAAGGTCTCAAGCATCGGCACATCACCACGCCGGGCGGCATCGAAATAGTAATCCTGCAACTGCGCCTTGATCGCCTCGGGGTTCTGTTCGGCCAGCGCTGTAAATGACAGGCAACCGAGCAACAGTAAAAGAAAGGCACGCATAAACGCTCTCCTTGGGCAGAACGGGGCCTGAATCAGGCCCCGCGTTGCATGGCGTCGAGATCAGTCGACCAGTTTCGCTGCCAGCGCCTTGACCCGGCTCAGGTCACCCTTGGCCACTTTGGTCACACCGGTGCCGTATTCCGGATCTGCCTTATAAAGAAAGGACAGGATGATGTGCTTGCTCTCGTCATCGGTGGTCGCCAACGAACCGCCGAAGCTGGCGATCAGGTCCTGACGCTCCTGCTGGCTGAACGAGCGATACAGATCCCCGGCCTGTTTGAAGTTTTGCTCACGCTGAATCTTCGCCTGCTGGGTGCTGCCCGACAGTGCCAGCTGGCTGTAACGCGCGCTCTGCGGCTCTTCACGCGGTTGCAGGCGGCTCGGCTGATAGTTCACGCCAGACTGCGTGGCACCAAAGTTCATCGCCCCGTCCTGATTGCCATTGTTGACCGCAACTTTGGGCGCGTTGATCGGCAACTGCAGGGCATTGGCTCCCAAACGATACATTTGCGTATCGGCATAAGAAAACACTCGGCCTTGCAATAGACGATCTTCTGAAGGTTCGATACCCGGCACAACATTGGCCGGGGCCATGGCAACTTGTTCGGTTTCCTGGAACACATTGGCCGGATTACGGTTCAACACCATTTGTCCAACTTTTCGCTCAGGAACATTCGGCCAGATCTTGGTAGCGTCCAATGGATCGAAATCAAACTTGGACAAATCTTGTGGATTCAGCACTTGGATGTACAAGTCCCATTTCGGGAAATCACCCTTGTTGATATGGCTGACCAGATCATTAGTCATATGACTGTAATCTTTGCCCTGAACTTTCTCGACTTGTTCAGGTGTCAGGTTTTTGATGCCCTGCAAACTTTTCCAGTGGAACTTCACGTAGTGCACTTCGCCTTTGGCGTTAACCAGCTTGTAGGCATGCACGCCATTACCGTCCATCTCCCGATAACTGGCTGGAGTACCCGAATTGGAATACAGCTCGGTCAGCGTGCGAGTCGCTTCCGGTACGTGGGAGAAGAAGTCGAAACGACGTGAGTCATCGTCAAGGTTGGTACGCGGATCGGGCTTGAAGGCGTGAACCATGTCCGGGAACTTGATCGCGTCGCGAATGAAGAAGGTCGGGAAGTTGTTGCCGACCAGGTCCCAGTTGCCATCAGCGGTGTAGAACTTGGTGGCAAAGCCCCGTGGATCGCGCAGGGTTTCCGGGGAGTGGTTACCGTGAACCACTGCGGAGAAGCGCACGAACACTGGCGTCACCTGCCCGGCAGCGAATACCTTGGCCTTGCTCAGGTCACTGAGGTCGTTGGTCACGGTGAACGTGCCATGGGCACCGGTACCGCGGGCATGCACCACGCGCTCGGGAATGCGCTCACGGTCGAAACGCTGGAGTTTCTGGATCAGTTGCACGTCTTGCAGCAGCACCGGGCCGTTGGCGCCGGCGGTTTGCGAGTTCTGATTGTCGCCCACCGCTGCACCGTTGTCCCGGGTCAGGGGCGCGGCGTGCACGGAGAAGGTCAACAGGCTGGCGGTGAGTACGCCGAGCGTACGGCGATGGGGAAAAGCCCCCAGTCCAAGGGTGGAATTCATATCAGGTTCCTCTGGTTCTTTTGGGCGCATCCAGGTGCGCCAACCAGAGGCTAGAGGGCTAAGTCCGCGAACATAAATAGAAAGTTCGTAACCCGACGATTGAAAATTTTGGCTTCCCGATCAGCGCGTTACGGCGTATTTCGCGCGCGATTAGTGGCACTTTGCAAACTAATTGCAGATTTATCGGTCGATAAAAACGGGCATTGTAAGAAGGTGTTTCGCGCAGGACGCGTTTGCTGATTTACACTGCGTACACCAACCTCATCTGTAACAAGGAAATAACCTATGGGCGTGCTAAGTGAGTTCAAGGCCTTCGCGGTCAAAGGCAATGTGGTCGACATGGCCGTCGGTATCATCATCGGTGCTGCCTTCGGCAAAATTGTTTCGTCGTTTGTCGGCGACGTGATCATGCCGCCAATCGGCCTGTTGATCGGAGGGGTGGACTTCAGTGATCTGGCCATCACGCTAAAAGCCGCCGAGGGCAACGCCCCTGCCGTGGTCTTGGCCTACGGTAAATTCATCCAGAGCGTTCTGGACTTCGTGATCGTCGCCTTCGCGATCTTCATGGGTGTCAAAGCCATCAACCGCCTGAAACGCGAAGAAGCCGTGGCCCCTTCCCTGCCACCGGTTCCGACCAAGGAAGAAGAGTTGCTCGGTGAGATCCGCGATCTGCTCAAGGCCCAGAACAACCGGCCTTGACTGCTTGATGAATAAAGAACGGCGCCTGATGGCGCCGTTTTTTTACCAGTAGTTTTCCACCGCCACCTGTCCCGGCCGCCGCGTCAGGCTCAGGCTCATGTGGCGTTTCTTCAGCAGTGCCCGGGTGTCGTCGATCATCTGCGGATTGCCGCACAGCATGACGCGCGAGTGCTCGGGGGCCAGTTCAACGCCGGCTTCACGCTCCAGCTCGCCGCTTTCAATCAGGCTGGTAATACGGCCATGCAAGGCACCAGGAACCTTTTCTCGGGTAACGGTGGGAATGAACTGCAGTTTATGGGCGTGTTCTGCCAGGTAATCACGCTCGGACAGTTCTGCAATCAACGACTGATAGGCCAGTTCCCGCGCTTCGCGCACGCTGTACACCAGAATGATCCGCTCGAATCGCTCCCACACTTCGAAGTCCTGCAGAATCGACAGAAACGGCGCAACCCCGGTCCCGGTGGATAACAGCCACAAATCCCGACCGTCGACAAACCGATCCAGCGTCAGGTAACCAAAGGCCTGGCGTTCCACCAGCAGGGTATCGCCGACCTGCAAGCGACTAAGTTCACTGGTGAATTCGCCACCTGGCACCACGATGGAGAAGAACTCGAGAAACTCGTCGAAGGGTGAAGAGACCATCGAGTAAGCACGCCAGACCGTGCTGCCATCAGCCTTTGTCACCCCCAGGCGAGCGAATTGTCCCGCGCGAAACCTGAAGCCCGTATCGCGCGTGGTGCGCAGGGTAAACAGACTGGGGGTCAAAGGCTGCACGTCGAGCAAGGTCTGGGCAGTAAATTTATCTGCGCTGACAGTCATGGGGGCACTCCACGGAAAAGACCCTGACAGTCTCGCGCAAACTCAGAGCATAAACACCACTGCTTTTGTAGTGGTTTACCGTTCAGACCGCCCGAAAAAATGAGAATTAAACCCAAATGCCGTTAATACAGCAGTATTCAAAGTCCGATTGAATGACAGGTTAAATCCAACGCGTTATTGATGACTAATAACCTTTCCAGCAACTAACAGCCCCCTCCAAGAGCAAAAAAATTCAACGCCATTTGTAAGACCTGTCCTACACTCGGTTGCGTGCAGGATCCGATTGGATCCATAAAAAGCACCCGACGAACGACTCATGGAGAGTGAGTGATGGAAATGTGGAAGGAGTCGCAATTAAAGCAACTGACTTTCGCAAGAGAAATAGAGACTGCTTATCCGATCTTGCTGCGATTTGTTCAAAATATTGGCTTCAATTTTTGCGCCATTACATTGACATCAAGCAACCGGAACGCCGACTTCAAAACCTTGCAAATCAATAACTATCCGAAAGAGTGGAACCAACTTTATGAAAGACAAAACTACAGAAAAATCGACCCGGTAGTAGCACACTGCAGTCATTCAATGCTGCCGATTGTCTGGACCGAGGACGTGTTTTCGCAAACCTTGTCGCTGTGGGACGCGCAACAGAGGCATGGGTTGCGACACGGTTGGTCCCAGTCGTTCCACCACGAAGACAGCGGGCTGTGCAGCACCCTGAGCCTTGCCAGGAAAAACGGTCCATTAAGTCCGCTCGAGTTATACGAGCATTTTGGCTTTATGTTTTACGCAACCAGCCACCTGAGTGACCTGTTCGCCAAAACCTTGCCCAAACCGGCCAAAAAGCCCGTCCCCCCACGCCTTTCACCGCGAGAACTGGAAGTGCTCAAGCTCTCGGCGCTCGGCAAGACGGCCTATGAGATTGCCAGGATCCTCTGCCTGAGCGAGCGGACGGTGAATTACCACGTGCAAAACGTGATTCTCAAACTGAACGTCTGCAACAAGATTTCTGCGGTCATTGCCGCCAAGAGTTGCGGCCTTCTCGACATGCCCGCCCACTAAAAGCTGCGAGTATTTCAACGGAAAAAAACGTACCATTTGCAACCTTCCTGAGTGATGACGTGCGCCGCACGCCGCAGTCCACTCGGATGGTTCCGCCGCGCGACGCCCTGGGCTGCGGGCCACCCGTTGAATAACCAGAGTTCTCGCCCGATGCCCTTGCTCGAAACACCCTTTGCCCAACTCGACCTGATCCGCCAGCCCGAGCAGCAGAATGAACCTCTGCAAGCGTTCGATGCGGCTGACGAATACCTGCTCAATCATCTGGCCGCGCAACAACCGACGGCAGACACCCGGGTGTTGGTACTCAATGACAGCTTCGGAGCGCTGGCGGCGAGTCTGGCGGGCAAGGTTCAGGTCAGCAGCAGTGGCGACTCGTTTCTCGCATTCCAGGGCCTGGAAAAGAACCTGGTACGCAACGGCCTGGCATTTGATGCCGTGCGCGGGATTGCGGCCAGTGAGCCGTTGATCGGGCCGTTCGACCGGGTGCTGATCCGCGTGCCCAAGACGCTGGCATTGCTGGAAGAGCAACTGATCCGCCTGCAAGGGCTACTGGCACCCGGCGCCGAAGTGGTGGCAGCGGCCATGGTCAAGCATTTGCCGCGCGCAGCCGGTGATCTGCTGGAGCGTTACATTGGCCCGGTACAGGCTTCACTGGCGGTGAAGAAAGCTCGCCTTTTGATCGCAACGCCTGAAGCCAAAGCCCCGGCGACCTCGCCCTACCCTTCGCGTTATCAACTGGACGAGCCGGCCATCGAATTGCTCAACCACGCCAACGTGTTCTGCCGTGAGGGCCTGGACATCGGCACCCGGGCCTTCCTCCCGCACCTGCCCAGGAACCTCGGCAGCGCCCGCGTCGCCGACCTTGGTTGCGGTAACGGCGTACTGGCCATCGCCAGCGCCCTGCACAACCCTGACGCGCACTACACGCTGGTCGACGAATCGTTCATGGCCGTGCAATCGGCCGCCGAGAACTGGCGCGCCGCGCTGGGCGAGCGTGAAGTGCTCGTACGCGCTGGTGATGGTCTGGCCGGACAGGAGCCGCAATCGCTAGACGTGGTGCTGTGCAATCCACCGTTCCATCAACAACAGGTGGTCGGCGACTTCCTCGCCTGGCGCATGTTCCAGCAAGCCCGCGAGGCGCTGGTGGTGGGCGGTGCGTTGTACATCGTCGGCAACCGGCACCTGGGCTATCACAGCAAGCTGGCGCGGCTGTTCCGTGGCGTCGAGCAAGTGGCAGCCACACCGAAATTCGTGATTCTCAAAGCACGCAAGTAAAGCGTCAGGCAAAAAAAACCCTCCGCGGTACAGAGGGTCATAAAACCGTGCCCAAGGGCAGCGGGACGGGATGTTTCAGTGTGTGGTCAGGCCGGCCGCGTTCATGAACAGGCGCATCAGGCTGGCGGCAATGAACAGCGCGCCGACGCTACCGATCCAGATCAGGGCCAACCAGCCGAGCCGCTGCCACAGCGGCTTTTTTTCGGCTTCTTCAATCTCGTGCAGGGAATGTTTGCCGTTCATTGCATCGTTCCTCTTGGGCGATGGCGTCGCTGAGGACGCCACCGCGAGAAGGCTTGCTCTCACAGGGTGAGCAGAGCGAGAGATCAGTGGTAACCGTCTTCATGGGTGACCTTGCCGCGGAACACGTAATAGCTCCAGAAGGTGTAACCCAGGATGAACGGGATGATGAACAGCGTACCGACCAGCATGAAGCCCTGACTTTGCGGCGGTGCGGCGGCGTCCCAGATCGAGATCGACGGCGGCACGATGTTCGGCCACAGGCTGATGCCCAGACCGCTGTAGCCGAGGAATATCAGCACCAGGGTCAGCAGGAACGGCATGTAGTTGGCATTGCGCGCCACCGCGCGGATCAGCCCGTACAGCGTCACCAGCACCAGAATCGGCACCGGCATGAACCAGAACAGGTTCGGCATGCTGAACCAGCGTGTCGCGATCTCGGGGTGAGCCAGCGGCGTCCACAGACTGACGATGCCGATCACCGCCAACAGCACGAACGCCAAGGGCCGCGCGAGGTTGTGCATCTGCTCCTGCAACTTGCCTTCGGTCTTCATGATCAGCCAGGTGCAACCGAGCAAGGCATAGGCCACCACCAGCGCGGCGCCGCAGAACAGGGTGAACGGTGTCAGCCAGTCCAGTGAACCGCCGGCGTATTGCCGATTGACCACCGGCAAACCGTCGATGAAAGCCCCGAGTGCCACGCCCTGGAAGAACGTCGCCGCCACCGAACCGCCGATGAACGCCTTGTCCCACAGGTGACGCTTGTCATCCTTGGCCTTGAAGCGGAACTCGAACGCCACACCGCGAAAAATCAGGCCGATCAGCATGAAGATCAACGGCAGGTACAGCGCCGACAGCACCACCGAATAGGCCAGCGGGAACGCGCCGAACAACGCCGCGCCGCCCAGTACCAGCCAGGTTTCATTGCCGTCCCAAACCGGGGCGACGGTGTTCATCATCACGTCACGGTCGGTCTTGCCCGGGATGAACGGGAAGAGAATCCCGATCCCCAGGTCGAAGCCGTCCATGACCACGTACATCATGATGCCGAAGATGATGATCACGGCCCAGATTAGCGGAAGATCAATACCCATGAGTCAAATCTCCTTTTCCAGGCTGCGCTGCGAGTCGGCGTCGGTACCTTCATCATCGGCTGCGGACAACGGCCGAGCCGGAGTGCGTTTCTGGCCAGGACCCCCTTCGTTGGTTTCCTTGCCTTCGTCGGTTTTCGGCCCTTTGCGCACCAGGCGCATCATGTAGCCAAGCCCCGCACCGAACAGCGCGAAATACACCACGACGAACATGATCAGGGTGATGCTCATCTGCATGAAACTGTGATTGGACGAAGCATCCGCCGTGCGCATCAGCCCGTAGACCACCCACGGCTGCCGACCGATTTCAGTGGTGAACCAGCCAGCGAGGATCGCGATCAGGCCGGACGGCCCCATCCACAGCGCCAGATACAGGAACGGCCGCGAGGTGTAGAGCGAATCGCGCTTGCGCAGCCACAGGCTCCACAGACCGGTGAAGATCATCAGGAAGCCGAGACCGACCATGACCCGGAACGACCAGAACACAATGGTCGAGTTCGGCCGGTCTTCAGGCGGGAACTCCTTGAGTGCCGGCACTTGCTTGTCCAGCGAGTGGGTCAGGATCAGGCTGCCGAGGTACGGGATCTCTACGGCGAATTTGGTTTTCTCTTCTTTCATGTCCGGCCAACCGAACAGGATCAACGGGGTCGCTTCATTGCCTTTGTTTTCCCAGTGGCCTTCGATCGCAGCGATTTTCGCCGGCTGATGCTCAAGGGTGTTCAGCCCGTGGAAGTCACCGATGACCGCCTGGATCGGCGCGACGATCAGCGCCATCCACATTGCCATCGACAGCATGGTGCGGATCGCCGGGTTGTCCTTGCCGCGCAGCAGGTGCCAGGCCGCCGACGAGCCGACGAAGAACGCCGTGGCCACGAACGCGGCGGTCGCCATGTGCATCAGGCGATACGGGAACGATGGGTTGAACACGATGGCCAGCCAGTCGGTCGGGATCACCTGACCGTTGACGATCTCGAAGCCTTGCGGCGTCTGCATCCAGCTGTTGGAGGCGAGGATCCAGAACGTCGAGATCAGCGTGCCGATCGCCACCATTACCGTGGAGAAGAAGTGCAGTTTGCGTCCGACCTTGTTCCAGCCGAACAGCATCACCCCGAGGAAACCGGCCTCAAGGAAGAATGCCGTGAGCACCTCGTAGGTCAGCAACGGTCCGGTGACGGAACCGGCGAAGTCCGAGAAACGGCTCCAGTTGGTGCCGAACTGGTAAGCCATGACCAGACCGGAGACCACACCCATGCCGAAGTTGACGGCAAAGATTTTCGACCAGAAGTGGTAGAGATCCCGGTAAGTGTCGTTATGGGTTTTCAACCACAACCCTTCAAGCACCGCCAGGTAGCTCGCCAGACCAATGGTGATGGCCGGGAACAGGATGTGGAACGAGATGGTGAACGCGAACTGAATTCGGGCGAGATCGAGTGCCTCTAAACCGAACATAAGTCTTCCTCTGTCAGGTAATACCGGCATTGGGGCTTGTGGCCCCTGCCTACTGCCCCCACGGATATGGAGTGCGGCGAATTCTGATTCGTTCTTTTTTAACAGCCATCGCAACGCAGGGAGTCTGGCCAACGGGCCACCAGAGCATGGCCCGGGAGGGTCTTGATCTGGATCAAGCAACGTTAAAAGAGTAGTCCCATTTCCGACGAAGAACGGCGTGGTCGTTTGCCGCGTGACAAGTTGCCTCATTGCCTGGGCAACGTTCTGAAACAGATGTCCCAGAGCCAGGAAACCCTCCGTGGCGAGGGAGCTTGCTCCCGCTCGGCTGCGCAGCAGGCGTAAAAAGGTTTTCCAGCGCTTGCCTGAAAGCAGGATTGCGCTGGATTGGGGCCGCTTCGCGACCCGGCGGGAGCACGCTCCCTCGCCACAGAGAAAGGGGTATCCGGATAATCGATGTCTGGCTAACTAAATTTTTTGTCATAGCAACTTCCTGTTACAGACTGGTGATAACCTCGCGGTTCCCCCAAGAGCCAGACCTGCCTTCAGATGCCCAGCCAAGAGCCCCTGCTGTTACGTCACCATCGTCCGTTTCTCGCGTTCTGGTTCGCCCGGATCTTCACCGCCAGTGGCTTTCAGATGCTCACGGTGGCCATCGGCTGGAATCTGTACCAGCTGACCGGCAACGTGCTCGACCTGGGCCTGGTCGGGCTGGTCGAGTTCGCGCCACGGGTGCTGTTCATGCTGCACACCGGGCATGTCGCCGACCGCTATGACCGACGCCGTGTTGCGGCGATCTGTCAGTCATTGCAGGCGATGATCGCCCTGGCACTGGCCATCGGCAGTGCGACCGACCACGTCACCCGGGAAATGATCTTTATCCTCGCCTTCCTGCTCGGTGCGGCGCGCTCCTTCGAAATGCCGACCACCCAGGCGCTGCTGCCGAGCATCGTGCCCAGCGCCCTGTTTCCACGGGCGGTCGCCGCAGCGCAGTCGGCTCAACAGTCAGCCACCATTGTCGCCCCGGCCCTCGGTGGCTTGCTTTACGCGTTCGGCAGCGTCTGGGTTTACGGCCCGACGGTATTGCTCTATGTCATCGCCTGCACCTTGATGCTCAACCTGCCCGCCCGGCAAACGCCGCTGAACAAAGGCAAAGCCACGCTGGATTCGTTGCTGGCGGGTATCCGCTTCATTCGCAGCCGCCCGGACATCCTCGGGGCGATCTCGCTGGATCTGTTCGCGGTGTTGCTCGGTGGCGCTACCGCGTTGCTGCCGGTGTTCGCCAAGGACATCCTGCTCACCGGGCCGTGGGGCCTGGGCCTGCTGCGCTCGGCGCCGGCGGTTGGCGCGTTGGGGATGTCACTGTTCCTCGCCCGGTTCTCCGTCGAACGCAACGTTGGCCGGGTGATGTTCACCGCCGTTGGCGTGTTCGGCGTCGCAACCATCGCCTTCGGTCTGTCGACCTCGTTCTGGTTCTCGCTGGGCGTGCTGGTGGTGCTCGGCGCGGCGGACATGATCAGCATGGTGATCCGCGCCTCCTTCGTGCAACTGGAAACCCCGGACGAAATGCGCGGCCGGGTCAGCGCGGTGAACGGCCTGTTCATCGGCGCCTCGAACCAGTTGGGCGAATTCGAATCCGGCCTCACCGCGCACTGGTTCGGCACCGTCCCGGCGGTGGTGATGGGCGGGATCGGCACGCTGGTGGTCACCGGAACGTGGATCAAACTGTTCCCGACCCTGGCCAACCGCGACCGGATGCATGTGCCGGTGGAAGAGGCGAAGGTCTGACTCTCGTCACACCAGCATCTCCCCCGCCACTTTCGCCCGCAACGCCTTGCCACCAAGCTGCTCCACCAGGGTCAGGGCAAACGCCAGTGCGCCACCGGAACCTTGGGCCGTGATGCAATTGCCGTCGACCACCACCGGTTGATCAACAAACGTACAGCCTGACAGTTGATGGCTGGCACTCGGCAGGCAGGTCATGCGCCGTTGGCGTAATACGCCTGAGGCTTGCAGGGCAATGGCCGGGGCTTCGCCGATGGCGGCGAACAGGCGGCCGGCGCTGGCCTGGTCCTTGAGCAATTGCTGCAGCGGCTGATGCGCCGCGAGATGTTGGGCGCCGACGGCACCACCGGGCAGGACGATCAGGTCGAAGGTCTGCGCCAATACATCAACCAGCATGCCATCGGCCGTCAGGCGCGTACCGCGCGCGCAGGTCAGCATGCGCCGGCCTTCGATGCTGGCCGCCACGACTTCAACGCTGGCGCGGCGCAGCACGTCGATCAGGGTTACGCTTTGCAGATCATCGATGCCCTCGGCGAGGGTAATCAGGGCTCTAAAGGTCATGGGCGCCATCCGCTGAGTGATCTTTAAAGCGTAGTCAGCTTTGCCCTGCCCGGTTCGGTGACAGCCGTTACTTGATGTAAAGCTGGGTCGACATCGTGTTGCGCGGCGCGTTGAGCGAAGTGTTGCTGAAGCTGAAGGTGCCTTCCTGCTTGCCCGCCAGATCGAAGGTATACAGCGAGCCGACAGTTTTGCTGCCGGGCGTGCACTCGGTCAGGTTGCCGTTATCAAAGGCGCACACCGGCGCCCGGGTGCCGTTGACTTCAAAGCCGTCCAGCGTGGCGTGTGGCTGGTTCTGGCCATAGCCGACTTCCAGCACATACACCTTGATGCTCGGCCCGGCGTGATTGCATTGAGTCTGGGTCTGTCCGTCACCGATGTCTTCCAGCCCGCAGGCGGGCGACTGAACCTTGATCACTTTCACCTGCGTCAACGGTGGTGCCGAGGCTGCCAGCGCCGCCGTCGACCCGGCCATCAGCCCGGCCATTACCCCGAAAGCCTTTATCCAGCGCTTGCCCATGTGATCGTATTTCCCCAAAAAATTCAGCGCGCAGTATGGCGCAGTTGGCCCTGTGGCAAAACTTCGACGACGTTCGGCACCAACAACCGCCATATTCCTCACGCTGCTGGTATGATGCGCGGCTTTTTCCGGCCCACCACAAATTCCCAGGCGCTTGCGACGGTCTGTGCTTTGCTGTTGAGGTCGATACATTCACGGCGCCGCGCGCGCCACGGGGAGCAGACATGCTGGAAAGGCTGTTTCAACTCAAGGCACACAACACCAACGTGCGTACCGAGATTCTGGCGGGCGTCACGACCTTCCTGGCCATGGCCTACATTCTGTTCGTCAACCCGAGCATCCTCGGCGAGACCGGCATGGACAAGGGCGCGGTGTTCGTCGCCACCTGTCTGGCAGCCGCCATCGGCTCGACCATCATGGGCCTGATCGCCAACTACCCGATCGCCCTCGCCCCGGGCATGGGCCTGAACGCCTTCTTCACTTACACCGTGGTCCTGCACATGGGCCACACCTGGCAAGTGGCGCTGGGCGCGGTGTTCATCTCGGCAGTGTGCTTCTTCCTGCTGTCGATCTTCCGCATCCGCGAATGGATCATCAACAGCATCCCGCTGCCGCTGCGCTCGGCGATTGCCGCCGGTATCGGCCTGTTCCTGGCGCTGATTGCACTGCACAACGCGGGCATCGTGGTCAGCAACCCGGCGACCATGGTCGGCCTCGGTGACCTGAAAGCCCCGGCGCCGATCCTCGCCACCCTCGGCTTCGCCCTGATCGTCGCCCTCGAAGCGCTGAAAGTGCGCGGCGCAGTGCTGATCGGCATTCTGGCAGTGACCATCATTTCCATCGCCATGGGCTTCACCCCGTTCGGCGGCGTGACCTCGATGCCACCTTCGCTGGCCCCGACCTTCATGCAACTGGACATCAAGGGCGCACTGGACATCGGTCTGGTCAGCGTGATCTTCGCCTTCCTGTTCGTCGACCTGTTCGACAACTCCGGCACCCTGATCGGCGTCGCCAAACGCGCCGGACTGATGGGCAAGGACGGCCACATGCCGAAAATGGGCCGGGCACTGATCGCCGACAGCACCGCGGCGATGGCCGGCTCGCTGCTGGGGACTTCGACCACCACCAGCTACATCGAATCCGCGGCTGGCGTGAGCGCTGGCGGCCGGACCGGTCTGACGGCGATCGTCGTGGCGATCCTGTTCCTGCTGGCGCTGTTCTTCTCGCCACTGGCGGCCAGCGTTCCGGCATTCGCCACCGCACCGGCGTTGCTGTTCGTCGCCGTGCTGATGACGTCGGGCCTGGCGGAAATAGACTGGGAAGACATCACCGTCGCCGCACCGGTCGTGGTCACCGCGCTGGCCATGCCGTTCACCTACTCGATCGCCAACGGCATCGCCTTCGGTTTCATCTCCTGGACCGTGATCAAGCTGCTGTCGGGCCGCGCCCGTGAGCTGAACCCGGCGCTGGTGATTCTGTCGATTCTGTTCGTGATCAAGTTGGGTTGGTTCAACGCATGACTTTCGATTCCCAGGCCTACGCCACTCAGCTCGAAGACAAGGTCACGCGTTTGCGTGACCTGCTGGCCCCGTTCGATGCGCCAGAGCCGACCGTGTTCGACTCGCCGCTGCAGAACTTCCGCCTGCGTGCGGAATTTCGCCTGTGGCGCGAGGCCGGCGAGCGGCACTACGCGATGTTCTCCCAGGACGACAAACGCACGCCGATCCTGATCGAGGAATTCCCGATTGCCAGCCTGCGCATCAACCAGTTGATGCCGCAGCTCAAGGCAGCGTGGCAGGCCAGCTCGGCGCTGAGCCACAAGCTGTTCCAGGTGGAGTTCCTCACCACATTGGCCGGCGACGCGATGATCACCCTGTGCTATCACCGTCCGCTGGACGAGCACTGGCACGCCGCCGCGTCGAAGCTGGCGGCTGATCTCAACGTCAGCGTCATCGGGCGTTCCAAGGGCAAGCGCGAAGTCATCGGCCACGATTACGTGGTGGAGCAACTCGAGGTCGGCGGCCGCACGTTCAGCTATCGCCAGCCGGAAGGCGCGTTCACCCAGCCCAACGGCACGGTGAACCAGAAGATGCTCAACTGGGCATACGAAGCGCTGGGCGATCGCAGCGATGATCTGCTGGAGCTGTATTGCGGCAACGGCAACTTCACCCTGCCGCTCGCCACCCGCGTGCGCAAAGTGCTGGCCACTGAGATCAGCAAGACTTCGGTCAACGCCGCACTGAGCAACCTCAGCGAAAACGCTGTGGATAACGTCACGCTGGTACGGCTGTCCGCCGAAGAACTCACCGAAGCGCTGAACGAAGTGCGCCCGTTCCGTCGCCTGCAAGGCATCGACCTGAAGAGCTACGAGTTCGGCAGCGTGTTCGTCGACCCGCCGCGCGCCGGCATGGACCCGGACACCTGCGAGCTGACCCGGCGCTTCGACAACATCCTGTACATCTCCTGCAACCCGGAAACCCTCGCGGCCAACATCGCCCAACTGCACGACACGCACCGCATCACCCGCTGCGCGATGTTCGACCAGTTCCCATGGACACATCACATGGAGTCCGGGGTGTTGCTGACCCGGCGTTGATAGCGAATGCCGGATACGAGAAAGCCGTCGTGATTGACGGCTTTTTTGTGCCTGCTTACGGTGCAGTGTCGGTCTTACGTGGACGCCCACCCTTCTTGCCATTTGCTCGTGCAGCTTCGGATTTTGCCGCACTGCTTTGACGACCGTTACGCGACGCAACCACCGAAGCCGCCATCCTCATGAGTGACGGGCTCGCCGAAATCATTCCGGAGATGGAAACGTCGAGGTCTTTGCCCCCGTGGCAAAGCGCAGTGCCTGCATAGCCGACTGTCAGGTTCGCATAATCGTCTGAATCAAACCCGTCGAACTCCGAATACTGGCTCACCGGTAGCAACACACCGCTGCCGTCTTCAAAACGAATGACCAGAGACGGGCTTTCAAAGGTCACAGAAACAGCCTGCAAGCTGCTAGCTTGGCGCGCTTCGCCACGTTTTATCGCGGCATCGAGCATTTCTTCCGTCAGCGGACGATGTACGGACGGCTTTGCCTTGATGACTTTCATAAATCGATTTCAACTCCTGCCAGTTTGCCGAGCAATGTCAGAACAGTCTTGTCTGCTTCTGGTTCATAGCGCGCCGAACTGATCCTGTAGGTCGTAGCGGTGACCGGTTTCATCACGGGGACTTCGTTTGACTCGCAGTCCCACACCTGATTGTCGAGACAAACTGTCTGCAAGCCTGACCACCAGATCCCTCGTGCGCGACGCAGATGAGCAGGTTGCCCCAGTGATCGACACAATCCTTCCAGCACCGCCAGCGGCGGTCGACGTGAAAGCGGCACGACATCCCACAGTTCAATGTCGTTGTGCCAGAAACTGAACTGAAATCGGGCATTCCAGGCGCCTGCATTAACGTGAACATGTGGCGGGCAATGCTCATCTCGCAACATGATGCTTATCGACAATCCCCTGTAGTTGCATACTTTCATGCTAACCCATCCGTTAGGTTAATAAGTTTCAGGATTTGATTTTCCTTTCAAATCCGACGGCCGGTGCTGCACAGCACCTCAATGCCTTTCACCACATTCAGACTAGCGTCGGCACGGATGAGGAAGCGCTGCATCTTCGAAAAAAAACGTAAGCAAAACTGTCGATACAATTCGGAAAATCTGAATGCGATGTAGCTTTTGTGCGATCACCGAACACAAAACCATCGGGTTAAATCAGTTCAATTGACCATGGTAACCATCTGGTACATTTTACCTCCACAGGCTGAAACCTTCGGCCCAAGCCAAAAACAATAAGTGGAGTTTGCCCCCATGCCCCCTATCGTTCTGGTGCTCAACGGCCCGAACCTGAACCTGCTCGGCACTCGTGAACCGGCAACCTACGGTCACGAAACCCTGGCTGATATTTCTGCTCTGTGCGGCCGCGCTGCCGAAGAGTTCGGCCTGGCCGTGGAGTTTCGCCAGACCAATCACGAAGGCGAATTGCTCGACTGGATTCATGCGGCACGCGGCCGTTGCGCCGGGATCGTGATCAACCCGGCGGCGTGGACACACACCTCGGTGGCAATCCGCGACGCGCTGGTGGCCAGTGAGTTGCCGGTGATCGAAGTGCACCTTTCCAACGTGCATGCGCGTGAGCCATTCCGCCACCACTCGTTTGTCTCGGCCATCGCCACGGCGGTGATGTGCGGCTTCGGCAGCCATGGCTATCGCCTGGCCCTGGAGCATTTCAGTCAGCGACTGAAGGGGCGCGCAGCATGACCCGTAAACCGGTAATACTGGCTGGCCTGATCGGTGCGGGTATTCAAGCCTCGCGCACGCCAGCACTGCATGAACATGAGGGCGACGCCCAAGGCTTGCGCTACCTGTATCGGCTGATCGACCTCGATCAGTTGCAACTCGACAGCAACGCCCTGCCCGACTTGCTGCAGGCGGCCGAGCGGATGAACTACACCGGTCTGAACATCACTTTCCCGTGCAAGCAGGCGATCATCCCGCTGCTCGACGAACTGTCGCCGGAAGCCCGAGGCATCGGCGCGGTCAACACCGTGGTGCTCAAGGACGGCAAACGCATCGGCCACAACACTGATTGCCTGGGTTTTGCCGAAGGTTTTCGCCGAGGCCTGAAGGACGCAGCGCGTGAACGTGTCGTCCAGATGGGCGCCGGCGGTGCGGGAGCGGCAGTGGCCCACGCGTTGTTGAGCGAAGGCGTACAGCAGCTGAGTATTTTCGATGTCGACCGCGAGCGCGCCGAGAGTCTGGCGAACAACCTCAACCAGCATTTCGGCGTCGGTCGCGCCGTCGCCGGGCGTGATCTGCCGGGCACCTTGAATCAGGCCGATGGTCTGGTGAATACCACGCCGATGGGCATGGCCAAACTGCCGGGCATGCCGGTGCCGGTGGAGTTGCTGCGCAAGGAATTGTGGGTCGCGGAGATCGTGTACTTCCCGCTGGAAACCGAACTGCTGCGCAACGCCCGCGCGCTGGGTTGCCGCACGCTGGACGGCGGCAACATGGCGGTGTTTCAAGCGGTGAAGGCGTTTGAATTGTTCAGCGGCGTGGTGCCGGACGCACAGCGGATGCTGGCGCATTTTCAAAGCATGAATGGCTGAAGATAAACATCGATCCTGTGGGAGCGGGCTTGCTCGCGAAGGCTGTGTGTCAGGCAGCCGATGTATAGGCTGACACGCCGCTTTCGCGAGCAAGCCCGCTCCCACATTGGATAGGTGTCACGGCTGCAAGTAGCGCAACACCGATTCGCAGATCATCTCGCGATGACGCTGCTTGATGCTTTCATCCGGCAGGTCGATCTGAAAGATCTCACCGAACGTATGGCGGTTCGAGACGCGATAGAAGCAGAACGAGCTGATCAACAGGTGCACATCCAGCGCGTCCAGCCCGGCGCGGAAGACACCCTCCTCGGCACCGCGACGCAAAATCTCGCCCAGTGAATCGAGGATCGTATTGTTCATCGCCTTGATCGTGTCCGAACGCTTCACGAACTCGGCGTTGTGAATATTTTCGATACAGACGATGCGCACGAAATCGACGTTGCGGTCGTGGTGATCGAAGGTGAATTCCACCAGTCGACGGATCGCCACCACCGGCGGCAACTCGGCCAGGTGCAGGCGGTTTTCGGTGCTGCGGATGTCGCCGTAAAGCTTCTCCAGCACCTCGACGTACAACTGCTCCTTACTGCCGAAGTAGTAATAGATCATGCGTTTGGAGGTGTGGATACGCTCGGCGATCGCGTCGACGCGGGCGCCGGACAAGCCCTGCTGGACGAACTCGACGATCGCCTCCTGCAGGATGTTCTCGCGGGTTTTTTCCGGGTTGTTCTTGCGACTCTTGCGCGGCTCGATACCGGATTCGACGGGAGCAGCGGGGAGTTCTGAAGTCATTGTCATTGCGGGCTCACGGCCATCACTGCACAGGTTGGCGATTATGGGCCGCGCTGCACAGTGAAGGAAGCCACGCGGCTCGTGTTTAATCCCGCGTTTACGAAATTCCTACAACTTCGCCTGGCGCGCCGCACCGCTGCGTGATTTGGCCATCGCCGCCAGACGGACCGCGACGTTCGCCGCACCATAACCGGCATAACCGTTTTTACGCTGGATGATCTCGAAGAAAAAGCGTCCCTCGAACGGCTCGGTGTACACGTGGAACAACTCGCCGCCCTGCGCGTCGCGGTCGTAGAGCACGTTGTAGTACGCCAGCTCGCTGAGGAACTCGTCGTCGAAATCGAAGCGCGCGGCGAGGTCGTCGTAATAGTTGAGCGGGATATCCAGCAACGGCACGCCAGCCTCTTTGGCGCGGCTGACTTCGGCGAAGATGTCATCACAATCGAAGGCGATGTGATGCACACCGGAGCCGCGATAACTCGACAGTGCGTGAGAGATCGCAGTGTTTCGGTTCTCCGAGATATTCAGCGGCAAGCGGATCGAACTGTCGCGACTTCTCAGCGCCCGGCTCTTCACCAGACCGTACGGATCGGGCAGTACCACTTCATCGTCGGCCTCGAAATCCAGCAGGCTCTTGTAGAACAGCACCCAGCTGTCGAGGCTGTCGGCCGGCAGCGCCATGGCCATGTGATCGATGCGCTTGAGGCCGCCACGGGCCTGAGCGTTCGGCAGCAGATTGAAGTCAGTGCCATAAACGTCCGCCGCTTCATCCACCAGATAAATCAGGCTGCCGTCCGGTGCACGCACCGCGGCCAGTTCCAGTTCGTTGGGGCCGACCAGTCCGCGATAGGGCTGGCCCTTGTAGGCAACGGCACGGGCCAGGGCGCTGGCGCTGTCCTTGACCCGCACGGCGGTGGCACACAGCGACGGGCCGTGGGCCTCGAAAAAGCTGTGGCCGAACGAGTACGGTTCGGCGTTGAGGATCAGGTTGATATCGCCCTGGCGCAACAGGCTCACACTCTTGGAGCGGTGCTGCCCGGCCTTGACGAAGCCCAGGCGCTCCAGCCAGTTGCTCAGTTTGGCGCCGAGGCTTTCGTCGACGGCGAACTCGAGAAACTCGATGCCGTTGTACTCGCTGGCCGGCGGCGTTTCGAAGAGGATTTCACGGTTGACCACTGGCGTTGTTTGCTGTTCCAGGCGCTGACGGGTTTTCTCTTCCAGATACAGCAGCGAACGCAGACCATCAGCGGCATTGGCCCGTGGCGGTGCGGCGCGGAAGCCATCGTTGAAAATTTCCAGCGACAACGGCCCGGTGTAACCGCTCTGGATGATCGGCGCGAGGAACCCCGGCAGATCGAATTCGCCCTGCCCCGGGAAGCAACGAAAATGCCGGCTCCACTCCAGGACGTCCATGGCGAGGATCGGCGCGTCGGCCATTTGCACAAAGAAGATCTTGTCGCCGGGAATGTCAGCGATCGCGCTTGGATCACCTTTCAACGACAAGGTGTGAAAACTGTCGAGCAGCACGCCGAGCGCCGGGTGATCGGCCTGGCGCACGACGTCCCAGACCTGTTGATAAGTATTGACGTGACGGCCCCAGACCAGCGCTTCATAGCCGATACGCAACCCGCGAGCGCCTGCATGTTCGGCCAACAGCCGCAGGTCATCGACGAGAATCTGCCGGTCGCCGACGCTGTCCGCCGAGGCGTTGCTGCACACCAGCACCAGATCGGTGCCCAGTTCCTGCATCAGGTCGAATTTGCGCTCGGCCCGTTCCAGATTGCGCGCCAGCCGATCACGGCGGCAGCCCTCGAAATCGCGGAACGGCTGGAACAGGGTGATGGCGATCCCCAAGTCTGCGCACATCTGCCTGATTTCCCGCGGGCTGCCGTCGTAATACAGAAGATCGTTCTCGAAGATCTCGACGCCGTCGAACCCGGCGGCGGCAATGGCTTCGAGCTTTTCCGGCAGGGTGCCGCTCAGGGAAACGGTGGCTATGGAACGCTGCATGTTGCTACTCCCGGACTGCGCTGCAGTTTTTTACAGGGGATCATTTTTTATCGTGAGGAAATTATTGGCTGCATCGTCTTCAGCAGCAATTTAAAGTGTACCAGCCGGTTAGTTTTGCGTGCGATTATCGAACACTATGGCGTTTCGGCGAATTGACGATTTTTCGTCCACTGCCCACCATCGACTTCACATTGAGTCCGGAAATGAACCTTCGGTCGCAGTGCGTGCAAACAACACCACATAACAAATTCAAAAACGGGTGGAACAATGATTCCTTCACAGACTTCCCGCATGGCCCCGGCCATGAGCACTGCCACGGGTGGCATCGGCGACAAGATCCGCGGCGCCATGGCTGTCGGCAAGACCCGTTGGGGCATGCTGGCGCTGGTGTTTTTCGCCACGACCCTGAACTACATCGACCGCGCCGCCCTCGGCGTCATGCAGCCGATCCTCGCCAAGGAAATGAGCTGGACGGCGATGGATTACGCCAACATCAACTTCTGGTTTCAGGTCGGCTACGCGATCGGCTTCGTCCTGCAGGGACGCCTGATCGACCGCATCGGCGTGAAGCGCGTGTTCTTCTGCGCGGTGCTGCTCTGGAGCCTGGCCACCGGCGCCCACGGTCTGGCGACTTCGGCCGTGGGCTTCATGGTCTGCCGATTCATCCTCGGCCTGACCGAAGCGGCCAACTACCCGGCCTGCGTGAAAACCACGCGCCTGTGGTTCCCGGCCGGCGAACGCGCGGTGGCCACCGGCATCTTCAACGCCGGGACCAACGTCGGCGCGATGTTCACGCCGATGCTGCTGCCGCTGATTCTCCACGTCTGGGGCTGGCAGGCAGCGTTCCTGTGCATGTCGGCACTCGGCGGGATCTGGCTGCTGTTCTGGGGCTTGAAATACTTCAACCCGGAAGATCATCCACGGGTGAAAAAATCCGAACTCGACTACATCCAGCAGGAAGTCGAACCGGAACAGGCCCGCGTACCGTTCTCGCGAATCCTGCGCATGCGCGGCACCTGGGCCTTCGCCCTCGCCTATTCGCTGACCGCGCCGGTGTTCTGGTTCTACCTGTACTGGCTGCCGCCGTTTCTCAATCAGCAATACAACCTGGGTATCAACGTCACCCAGATGGGCATTCCGCTGATCATCATTTACGTCACCGCTGACTTCGGCAGCGTGGGCGGCGGGATTCTGTCTTCGTTCCTGATCGGTCGCGGCATGAACTCGATCAAGGCGCGGCTGCTGTCGATGTTCCTGTTCGCCTGCTGCATCATCGGCGTGATCATGGCCGCCGGCTCAAGCAATCTGTGGGTAGCCGTCGCGGCAATCTCCCTGGCTATCGGCGCGCATCAGGCCTGGACTGCGAACATCTGGAGCCTGGTGATGGACTACACGCCCAAGCACATGATGAGCACGGTGTTCGGTTTCGGCGGTATGTGCGCAGCGATCGGCGGGATGTTCATGACCCAGATCGTCGGCCACATCCTGACCGTCACCCATAACAACTACACGGTGCTGTTCACGCTGATCCCGGCGATGTACTTCATTGCGCTGACCTGGATGTACTTCATGGCACCGCGCAAGATTCCAGACGTCACCGAGTAACCGGCCTGCACCCCTCCCCCCTGTGGGAGCGGGCTTGCTCGCGAAAGCGTCCAGTCAGTCACTGAAGATGTCGACTGAAACACCGCCTTCGCGAGCAAGCCCGCTCCCACAGGGTTATTTATCTCTCTCATCTGCGGCTTTGCTGCCACGCCGCCGCCAGGCCGCTGCAGCAGATCACCGCAATGCCGATCACCGTCAACAGACTCGGCGTGTGATTGAACACCACCCACCCCAACAACCCGGCAAACACGATCTGGCAGTAGCCGAACGGCGCCAGCAATGCCGGCGCGGCATGGCGGAACGCCTGGGTCAGAAACAGGTGCGCGGTCATCCCGCAACTGCCCAGCGCCAGCATCAACACGGCGTGCGACAAGATCGGCACCTGCCAGAAGAACGGCACCAACGCACTCATCACCAGCGTGTTGCACAGACCAGCGAAGAAGTTGCTGGTGGTCGGACTGTCGACCTCACTGAGCTTGCGCGTCAGCAGTTGATAGAAGCAGAAAAACAACGCCGAGCAGAACGGCAGCAGCACCGCCGGGGTGAACAATTCACCGCCCGGGTGAACGATGATCAGCACGCCGATGAATCCACAGATCACCGCAATCCACTGGCCGCGCGTCACCCGTTCCTTGAGCAACGGCACCGACAGCGCCGTCACCAGCACCGGCGCGAGAAAGTTGACCGCCGTGGCCTCGGCCAGCGGGATGTAAAGCAGCGCCGTGGTGAAAAACAGACTGGTGCCGAGCAGGCACAGCGCCCGCGCCAACTGCCATAACGGCCGTTTGGTGCGCAGCACACGCAGCCCTGATTGCGGCAGGAAAATTCCCGCCATCAGCAAGGTGTGCACCAGGTACCGCGCCCACACCACCATGACGATCGGGTAGAAACCCGAGAGGTATTTCGACAGCGCATCGTGGCTGGAGAACAGGAAAGTCGCCACGACAATCAGCAAGATCCCCTTGAAGGGTTGGTTGACACCGGAGAGCGGGGTGCTGACGGTCATTGGATATCTCTGAAGGAAAAATAAACAGTGGCGAGGACGCTGGCGCCCCGCCACAAAAACTGACTTACAACTGCGCCAACAATTCCCGCGTCCTGTCGAGCGCCATCTGCGCTCGTTGCAATCCGCTGACCCCCTGCTCCAGCAGTTTTACCGTGGGGATCTCCAGGCTCAGTGGAATATTAGCTGGCAGACTGCGCAACAAACCGTGCAAATCACAATCGCCCTCGCCGGGAAACCGCCGCTCATTGCGCGCCTGACGCAAGATCTCGGCCATGTCCGCCGGTCTCGGTCCCGCCACATCACACAATTGCGCATAACGCAGGCGCGCGGGCGCAACGCTGGCCAGATCCTCCAGCCGTGAGCCGGAGCGATCGAAATGAAAGGCATCGACCAGCACCGCGGCGTTTTCCCGGTCGGCATTGGCAACGATGCGCAACGCCTGTTCGAGGTTGCACGCATCGGTCCAGGGCATGAACTCCAGATGCGGATGCAAACCGTAAGGCGCCGCCAGATCACACAACGCGGCAAAGTTGTCGGTGAGCCGTTGCTCGTCAGGATCATTGCCGGCGATCAGTAATTCACTGGCACCGAACTCCGCGCCGACGGCCAGCAGCCTCTCGAAATCGGCGACCACGGTTTGCGGTTTCAGACGCAGGATTTCCACATCGAGCACCGCGATGCCAGTGTCGCGCAAACGCCTCAACGTCTGACGCCGCAGATCACCATCGGCCACCAGCGGAAAGTGATATTCCTCCGCCGTCGCCGGTTCCAGGCGCAGGCCGACATGGCTGTAACCGGCACGCGCCGCCACCTCGACCATTTGCGGCGGTGACAACTCGAGTACGGTGAGACTGGCCAGAGACAGGATTCGTTCGTTCATGCTCAAGCCTCGACCGCTGCTGGGGAACAGGCACGGCCGCTGGCCGCCGCTTCACGAATCGCCTCGACCAGCGCCAGGGTTCGCGCGGCATCGGCGGCACTGACCAAGGGTTCGACTTCACGCCGCGCGACCTGCACAAAATGCTGCAGCTGCAACCGCAACGCGTCCCCGGCTGCGCAATGCTCTTGCACCGCGAGCAAAGGCTCGTGCCAACCGGCATCGATTTGATCGGCAGGGTAATGCCAGCGCTTGAGTTGCGGAATGCTCAGCGCCCCGGCGGTGCCCGCCAGCAGATAACACGGCTGATCGACCTGACGCGGATAGACCGGGTTCTCTCCGGAGTTCAGCTCCCAACTCCACGGCGCGGCGACCGCATCGGAACCGGTCAGCGTGCCCAGTGCACCGTCGATAAATTGCAGTAACACCGCGACGCTGTCTTCGTTGGCAAAACCCCGCACCGCGTTGTCGGTGACGGCCTGCACCGACTGCACTTCACCGCACAGGTGACGCAGCAGATCGAGGTCGTGAATCAGATTGGTCAGCAACAGGCCCGCCCCCGGTTCACGGCGCCACGGGACCTCGAAATATCGGTCGGGTTTGCGTAACTGGAACAGTGCAGTAACCGTGGTCAGCCGCCCGAGCGCGCCGCTGAGCAACAATTGGTGGGCACGCACGATCAACGGATTGTGCCGCCGATGGTGGCCGACCAGCACCGGCACGCCACTGCGTTTGACTGCCGCCACCAGTTCGCGTGCCTCATCCAGATGCACGCCCACCGGTTTCTCCAGCAACACCGAAACCCCGGCGGCGAGGCAATCCAGCGCCGTGCTGACGTGCTGATTATTCGGATTGGCCACGATCACCGCATCGGGCCGCACCTGCTCCAGCATCTGCCGGTGATCGGCGAAATACGCCACGCCCCACTGCGCCGCCAGCGCTGGAGCCTGCGGGCCGGGATCGGCCACTGCGCACAACCGGGCTTCTTCGAGGGTTTGCAAATGCTGGTAATGCTGCTGGCCCATGTTGCCAGCGCCGATCAGGGCGATACGAAGGGGCGGAGTCAAGGGGCGATCCTTTTGTGATTGTTGTTGGACATGTCACTCCAGCAACAATTTAGAACCGCGTTCCACAATCAAACACCCAGTGATGGGAAAACCGTGCGAACACCGCACAACTTTGTACTTGACGCTCAACCTGTAGGAGCTGCGGCGGGGCGCGGGCTTTTTGCTTTTTTTTTTTTAACCAAAAAAATCGGGGCCCCGGGGGGGCCCACCAGGGGGGGGGGGAGGGC
>NZ_JAJSLU010000017.1:137920-148483 GCF_023063025.1 Pseudomonas sp. YL2
CTGCCGCAGGCTGCGATCTTTTGACTTTGATTTTCAAGACCAAAAGATCGCAGCCTGCGGCAGCTCCTACAGGGATCGGTGCGAGTCAGACGAACAATTCGGACGCTAGACTCGCCGCCGACAACTCCTCGGTAAACTTCCTCAGCAGCGGCGCCAATTCGTGCAGTCGCGCGCCGGGCATCCGTGCGCTTGGCCCGGCAATGCTCAGTACACCGATCACCCGCCCGTCAACGGGATGCTTGACCACCGCGGCAATCGCCGAGGTGCCCACCGCCGAACTTTCCTCGACACAGGCATAACCCTGTTCCCGCGCCAGGCGCAGGCGCTCCAGCAGTTCGATATTGGAGCGCGGCGCATTCGGCCCGACGCCCATCGGAACTTCCGCGCCTTGGCGCTCGACCAGCGACAAGGCTTCGGCGTCGCTCATGCAGGCCAGCCACGCGTGCCCGGAAGCGGTGTAGAACAGCGGCGCATCGCGACCCATATCCGGGTCATAACGCAGGCCCGTCCGTGCGCCCTGCGCCTTGGCGATCCAGGTCTGGCGCTCGCCATCGATCACCCCCAGGCGCACCAGTTCGCCGGTTTCCTGAGCCAGTCGATCCAGCACCGGCTGCACGATGTCAGCACCGCTGCTCGACAGGTACTGAAACCCCATCGCCACCAGTTTGGTCGACAGGTGATAGCGCAAAGTCTCGGCATTCTGTCGCACGTAGCCCAGCCGGATCAGCTCCGCGAGCATCCGGTGCGTGGCACTTTTCGGGATGTCCAGTTGCTCGGCCAAGGTCTGCATCGGCAGCCCGCGCGGCTCACTGGTGAGGCTTTCCAGCACGCTGAAAACCCGTTCGATCTGACTGCCGGCCATGGGAAGGTCCAAGTGAAATTTTGCCGATTCTAGAAGACATCCGAGACAAAGCGAAATCCGGAACTGGCCGTGCGATAACCGCCCACTTTACTGAACCATGCCTTGTTGCAGCTGAACTTCATTGGTTAATTTCTGGAATCTATTTCCAATAACCCAGTTGCGGAGCTTTGCCTGATGCCTGCCGAACTTCCCGAAATCGACTGCGACGTTCTGGTCGTCGGCTCCGGTGCCGCCGGTTTATCCACAGCGGTCACTGCCGCATGGCACGGTCTGAAGGTCATCGTGGTTGAAAAAGATCCGGTGTTCGGCGGTGCTACCGCGTGGTCCGGCGGCTGGGCATGGGTGCCGTGCAATCCGCTGGCCCGACGCGCCGGCATCGTCGAAGACGTCGAGCGACCGCGCACTTACCTGCGCCACGAACTCGGTGAGCATTACGACCCGGCAATGGTCGACGCATTCCTCACTGCCGGGCCACACATGGTCGCGTTTTTCGAACAGCACACCGCTCTGCAATTTGCCGACGGTAACGCCATTGCCGACATTCATGGCGATACGCCCGGCGCGGGCACGGGCGGTCGCTCGGTCATCGCGGCGCCTTACGACGGACGAACAGTCGGACGCCTGCTCAGGCGCCTGCGTACAACAATGCGCGAAACGTCCTTCATGGGCATGCCGATCATGGCCGGCGCTGACCTTTCGGCGTTCCTCAATCTCACCCGTTCGCTGAAAGCCGCGTGGCATGTAACCCGTCGTTTTACCCGACACTTGCTCGATCTGGCGGTACACGGCCGGGCCATGCAATTGGTCAACGGGGTGGCGTTGGTCGCAAGGCTGGCGAAGTCCGCCGAGGACCTTGGCGTTTTGTTATGGGAGTCGGCACCCGTTACCGAGCTGCTGCGCGATGAAGCAGGGGTTTGCGGCGCGCTGGTCAACAGCGCCAAAGGCCCGATCCGCATTCATGCACGCAAAGCCGTGGTGCTGGCCGCCGGCGGATTCGCCAACGACGTCGAACGGCGCAAGGCCTTGTTTCCGCGCACGCCCACGGGTCATGAACACTGGGCACTGCCACCGCTGGCGGTGAACGGCGACGGCCTGCGCCTGGGCGAAAGCGTCGGCGCCACGGTCAACACCGACCTGGCGTCACCCGTGGCCTGGGCGCCGGTCTCGCAAGTGCCGCATGCCGACGGCAGCATCGGCCATTTCCCACACATCATCGAACGCGGCAAACCGGGAATCATCGGCGTACTGCGCAACGGCCAGCGCTTCGTCAACGAAGCCAACGGTTACTACGACTACGTCAGCGCCATGGTTGCCGCCACGCCTGAAGGCGAAGAAGTCGCCTCGTGGCTGATCTGCAGCCGTGCCTTTCAACGGCGTTATGGCTTGGGCATGTCGCGGCCATTTCCCGTTCCGGTGTCAGGATTTATCCGCAGCGGCTATCTGAAAACCGGCAACACCCTGGAAGAATTGGCCAGCGCCTGCGGCATCGATCCCAGTGGATTACGCCGCACGGTGGATCACTACAACCTGCAGGCTCGCCTTGGCGAAGACCCGTTGTTCGGTCGCGGTTCAACGTCCTACAACCGCAAGCAGGGCGATCCGGCGAACCTTCCCAACCCTTGCGTTGCCCCAATAGAAGCCGGCCCTTTTTATGCCGTGAAAGTGCAGCCGGGCTGCTTCGGCACCTTTGCCGGGCTCAAGGTCAACCCGCAGGCGCAAGTGCTCGATGCCCATGCCCAGCCCATCGCCGGGCTCTACGCCGCCGGTGGCGACATGGCCAGCATCATGGGCGGGCACTATCCGGCAGGCGGGATCAACCTCGGCCCGGCGCTGACTTTCGGCTACATCGCCGCTCGGCATATCGCCGGCATCACTGCTTTCGAACAGGAGATCGACCATGCAGCACATCGTTAACGCCCAAGGTTTGAACATGCCGAAACTCGGCCTCGGCACCTGGCCGATGCTCGGCGACGAATGCACCCGTGCCGTCGAGCAAGCACTGGAACTCGGCTACCGGCACATCGACACGGCAGCGGCCTACAACAACGAAGACGCGGTCGGACAAGCATTGGCGAATACTCCGACACCCCGCGAGCAGATTCATTTCACCACCAAGGTCTGGTGGGACCAGTTGCAACCGGACGCCATGCGCCACTCGATGGAACGAAGCCTCAAGGCCTTGCGCAGCGAGTACGTCGATCTGTTCATGATCCACTGGCCGAGTACCGATTGGGATCTGCCGCGCACTCTCGACACCCTGGCCTCGTTCAAGGAACAGGGTCTGGCTCGCAACATCGGCGTGGCGAATTTTCCGCTGCGGCTGCTGCGCACAGTCGTCGAGGAATACGGCATCCCTCTGTCAGCGATCCAGGTCGAGTACCACGTCCTCCTCGGCCAGAACGCCCTGCTCGACTACGCGCGCCAACACGATCTGGCACTGACGGCCTACACGCCATTGGCGCGTAACAAGGTCTCGGAGATTCCACAGATTCAGCAGATTGCCGAAAAACACGGCGTGCTGCCGACTCAGGTGGCGTTGAAGTGGCTGCTGGATCAGCCCAACGTCGCGGCGATTCCCAAAGCCAGCAGCCGCGCCAATCAACTGGCGAACCTGGCTTCGCTGCAGGTTGAACTGGACGCTGAAGACCGCGCACTGATCGCCGCGCTGCCGAAGAATCAGCGTCAGGTCAGCCCGGATTTCGCCCCGGTGTGGGATGCCTTCGATCGCTGACGCACAGCGCGCCGAGAGAAATCCGCCGACGGATTGAATTAGTCGCGCACACGCTCGTCAATAACAGGCCCGCCCTCGTCACCCGAGGCCGGGCCTGTTTGCGTGTACGCCAATAGACGGACGACCGGACTGGCGCCACACTCCCACACCAGCAACACTCATCACCACGAACAGAAAGAGGATTCCCACATGCTATGGAAAAAAGGCCGACGCAGTGACAACGTCGTCGATGCCCGTGGCGATGATAGCGGCGGCGGTGGTGGCATGCGGTTCGGTGGCGGCAAAGGCCTGAGCCTGGGGGCGATCCTGCTGATCGTCGGCATCGGCTGGATCACCGGACAGGATCCGTTGCAGATCCTCGGCCAGCTCACTGGGCAAATGACCGAGCAATCGGCACCGGCCAGTACGCAGACGCGTCAGGCGCCACCGGCCAACGACCAGCAGGCCGAATTCGTGCGTTCGATCCTCGGCGATACCGAAGACACCTGGGGCGCCATCTTCCAGCAAGCTGGTCGCCAATATAAGGACCCGACCCTGGTGCTGTTCAGCAACCGGGTGAATTCCGCCTGCGGTCTGGCGACTTCGGCGACCGGCCCGTTCTATTGCCCGGCAGATCAGAAAGTCTATCTGGACATGGCCTTCTTTCAAGAAATGGCCCAGCGCTTCAAGGCCGCCGGTGACTTCGCCCAGGCCTACGTGATCGCGCACGAAGTCGGCCACCATGTGCAGACGCTGCTCGGCGTCTCGGCAAAAATTCAGACGGCCCGTCAGCAGGGCCGGCAGATGCAGGGCGACGGCGGTTTGCTGGTGCGTCAGGAATTGCAGGCCGACTGCCTGGCCGGCGTCTGGGCCTACCATGCGCAGAAGCGCCTGAACTGGCTGGAACCGGGTGACGTCGAAGAGGCCTTGAATGCGGCAAACGCCATCGGTGATGATCGCCTGCAACAACAGGGTCAGGGCCGTGTGGTGCCGGACTCGTTTACCCATGGCACGTCGGCGCAAAGGATGCGCTGGTTCAAAACCGGTTTCGCCCAGGGCCAGGTCGGCCAGTGCGATACCTTCGCGGCGAAAAACCTGTAAATGCGCAAATGGCTTCTGGCTTTACTGATCATCGGCGGCAACGCGCACGCGGCAGGCGTCGATGCCATCAGCCCCGGGCGCCTGCAATTCGAGGCCGGCGAAATGGCCGTCGGCATCAGCCCGGCACCGGAAAAAATCGAGCGGGTGTTGATCGTCATTCACGGACGGCTGCGCAATGCCGAGACCTACCGCAAGAGTGCCGAACGCGCCACCGAACTGGCCGGGCAAACGGCGCACACGCTGGTGATCGCGCCGCAGTTTCTCAACGAAAGCGACGTCGCCCTGTACTCCCTGCCCAACACATTGCTGCGCTGGAAAGGCAACGAGTGGATGGGCGGCGGGTTATCCACAGGGCCGAAGCCGCTGAGTTCCTACGCCGCACTCGACGCCATCGTCGCCCGGGTCAGCGACCGCAAGCAGTTTCCGGATGTGCAGCAGATCGTGATTTTCGGCCATTCCGGTGGCGGACAAGTGGTGCAGCGCTATGCCCTGCTGGCCAAAGAGCAACCGGCGCTGAAGGCCAATGGCATTCGCCTGCGCTATGTGGTGGCCAATCCGTCGTCGTACGCGTATTTCAACGAACAGCGGCCGGTAGCGTTCGATCACGCACAGTGCACGGGTTTCAATCGCTGGAAGTACGGTCTGGCAGACATGCCGGTGTACGCCGGTGGGCAAACGCCATTGCAGCTTGAGAGCAGCTACATCAAACGCGAAGTGATTTACCTGCTGGGGCAGCAGGACATAGACCCGCAACATCCGGCGCTGGACAAGAGTTGCGCCGCCGAGGCACAAGGCACGTATCGGCTGGAACGCGGCAAGCTGTTTTTCGGCTACCTGCTGCGCCGGCATCCGGAAGGGGTCAATCAGCGGCTGGTTGAAGTGCCCGGGGTCGGGCATAACGGCGATGGGATGTTGACGTCGCCGGAGGGGCTGAAAGCGCTGTTTGATCAGTAATTCTTGCGGTGGCCGTTCTGGCCTCTTCGCGAGCAAGCCCGCTCCCACATTTGGAATGCATTCCCCTGTGGGAGCGGGCTTGCTCGCGAAGGCAATCTGACAGGCACCGAAGATCTCAGGCCAAAAGCATCCGCCGCAACTCGACACAATCCTGCGCATGCCAGTCCGTCAGCTCCGGCCACGGGTTGTCCGGCAGATTCACCAGCACCGTCCGTGCCCCGGCCGCCCGCCCGCAATCGAGATCAAAGCGGTAATCCCCGACCATCACCATTTCGCTGGCCGGCACGCTCCAGGCTTCGGCCAGTTTCAGCAACCCGCCGGGATGCGGCTTCGGTGGCGCTTCATCGCGGCCCAGCACATCTTCCACGGCGAAGCAGTCGGCCAGGCCGATGGCGTCGAGCGTCACATGCGCGAGTTCCCGCGCATTGCGGGTCAGGATGCCCAGGCGATAGCCACGCCCGTGCAGGTCGCGCACCAGCTCCACCGCACCGGCAGCCGGTTTCGAACCCAGCGCCAGATCGCGCTCATGCTCCAGCAACCACGCGTGTTTCGCCGCGGCCTCCTCGGCCGGCAGCGAAGCGAGGTGGGTGAGAATGTCGTCCTCGGGCGGAATCGCCAGCGCCACGCGGATCGCCGCAAAGTCATGCACGGCGACGGTCAGGGTGCCGTCCATGTCGAACACCCAGTGCTTCACATCGCTCAGGCTCATGCCCAATCCTTGCGGTGACGAATCAGGCCTTCCTGGGTCACCGACGCCACCAGTTGCCCGGCGCGGTTGTACACGCTGCCACGGGAGAATCCCCGGGAATTGCCGGCCCACGGGCTGTCCATCGCGTAGAGCAACCAGTCATCGGCGCGCAGATCGTTATGGAACCACAGCGCGTGATCGAGGCTGGCGACCTGCATGTCTTTCTGCCAGACCGACTTGCCGTGCGGCAGCATCGAGGTGGTCAGCAGACCGAAGTCCGAGGCGTAGGCCAGCAGGTACTTGTGCAGCGCCGGAATATCCGCCAGCGCACCGTCGGCACGGAACCACACATACTTCACCGGATCGGCCGGCTGCGGGTTGTACGGATCCTTTTCGGTGACCGGGCGCACTTCGATCGGTTTCGGGCACAGCAGTTTTTCGCGCATGTGTTCGGGGATCAGGTGCGCGCGTTGCTGGGTCAGTTCCAGCTCCGACGGCAGGTTTTCCGGGCCGACCACCACCGGCATCTGGCTCTGGTGCTCGAAGCCTGCCTCGTCGTACTGGAACGACGCGCTGCAGGTGAAGATCGGGTGGCCCTTCTGGATCGCTGTGACCCGTCGGGTGCTGAAGCTGCCGCCGTCACGCACGCGATCCACCGAATACACCACCGGCAACTTGGCATCGCCCGGACGCAGAAAATAACCGTGCATCGAATGCACGTGGCGCGCCTCTTCAACCGTCTGACTGGCCGCCGACAGCGACTGACCGAGTACCTGACCACCGAACAACTGACGGAAACCCAAGTCCTGGCTGCGGCCACGGAACAGGTTTTCCTCGATTGGCTCCAGGGTCAGCAGGTCGACCAGATCTTCCAACACTTGGCTCATTCAGACTCTCCTCACACAACGCTATGCCGCGCAGTCTTGGCTGCGGCGGCCCATTCAGGTTCTGGCGCGAGCCACTGTCGCGCCATTGTAAACGTCCGTGTCGGCTTAGCCATGCAGGGTTTGCAGCCATTGCTCCCTGGTAATTCGGTACAACAGATGCCGCCGCAACGGGTGATCGACGGCAAGTTTGGGGTGATCGAAATCATCGGCCGGATCGTGCTGCATGCCAATCGCCTGCATGACTTTCTCCGACGGCAGATTGCTCTGGGCGGTGAAGGACACGATTTCCTTCAGTCCCAGCCGATCAAAACCTGCGCGCAATGCCGTCCACGCCGCCTCACTGGCATAGCCCAGCCCCCAATGCTCGCGGGCCAGACGCCAGCCGATTTCCACCGCCGGGGTGAACGGCGCATCGAAACCGACCACACCCAGGCCAGTGAAACCGATGAACTCACCGCTGTCCTTGCGCTCCAGCGCCCACAGACCGAAACCGTGCTCGGCAAAATGCCCGCGCACCCGGCCAATCATCGAGGCACTTTCCAGACGGCTGAGCGGGGCCGGAAAGTAACGCATCACCTGAGGATCGGCGCACATCGCCGCAAATTCCGGCAAATCCTCGTCGCGCCACTGACGCATCAGCAGGCGTGCGCTTTCGAGTTGCTGAATCGGCTCCATCATGCCCCTCCATTTCCATGCCGCAAGTCTACATCGCTGGTAGGATCGTTCACTCTTTCCATCGTTCCTACATGAAGTTGCCATGCCCCTGCCGCTGATCTACCACGAAGACTACAGCCCCGAGTTTCCGGCGGATCACCGCTTTCCGATGGACAAATTCCGCTTGCTGCGCGACCACCTGGTCGACAGCGGCCTGACCCGCGACGCCGACCTGCTGCGTCCCGAGATCTGCCCCAACGACATCCTCGCCCTGGCGCATGACCGCCGCTATATCGAACGCTACATGAGCGGAGAGTTGTCCCGCGAAGACCAGCGGCGCCTTGGCCTGCCGTGGAACGAAGCCTTGGCGCGGCGCACGGTGCGGGCGGTCGGCGGCTCGATTCTGGCGGCGGAAAAAGCCCTCGAGCATGGTCTGGCCTGTCACCTCGCCGGCGGCACCCATCACGCTCACTACGACTACCCGGCCGGGTTCTGCATCTTCAACGACCTGGCGATCATCAGCCATTACCTGCTGCAAAGCGGTCGGGTGAACCGGGTGCTGATCTTCGATTGCGACGTGCATCAGGGCGATGGCACCGCGCGGATCCTGCATGACACTCCGGAGGCGATCACCGTATCCCTGCATTGCGAAAAGAATTTTCCTGCACGCAAGGCCGAAAGCGACTGGGACATTCCGTTGCCCAAAGGCATGGGCGATGCCGACTATTTGCAGGTGGTGGATGACACCCTCAACTACCTGCTGCCGCTGTATCAACCGGACCTGGTGCTGTACGACGCCGGGGTCGATGTGCACAAGGACGACGCCCTCGGTTATCTGCAGCTGACAGACGAAGGCGTTGCCGCCCGCGATGAAAGCGTGATGCGCCATTGCCTGGGCCGCGACATCCCGGTAGTCGGCGTGATCGGCGGCGGCTACAGCAAGGATCGCCACGCCCTCGCCCGCCGCCACGGCATCCTGCATCACAGCGCGCAACGGGTCTGGACGTCACACGGATGTCACTAAGCTGTGCTGCGTTACCCACAATCGCTGTGGAACGGCCTGTGGATAACCTGAGCGAAAGGGACTACAGGCCATATCGAACATGGCGTACAGCGCGATGGTTATTTTTTAACCACATACTGAATTCACCTCGATCTCTTTGTAGGAGTGAGCCTGCTCGCGATGGCGGACCAACATTCAGCACTTATGTCGCCTGATAAACCGCCATCGCGAGCAGGCTCACTCCTACAAAGGTCTGCGCTGTTAGAATGCGCGCCTTATCCCGCCATACCGCAGCGCACGCCATGACCCAGAACTCCGCCCCCCACCCCGCTCACGTCGCCATCATCGGCGGTGGCCCCGCCGGCCTGATGGCCGCCGAAGTGCTGAGCCAGGCCGGCGTGCGCGTCGATCTGTACGACGGCATGCCCTCGGTGGGGCGCAAGTTCCTGCTGGCCGGGGTCGGCGGCATGAACATTACTCACTCCGAGCCTTACCCGGCATTCCTCGCGCGCTACGCCGAACGCGCGCCGCAGATCGCGCCGTTACTGCGCGGTTTCGACGCCGACGCGTTGTGCCGCTGGATTCATGAACTGGGCATCGAAACCTTTATCGGCAGCTCCGGCCGGGTGTTCCCCACCGACATGAAAGCCGCGCCGCTGCTGCGCGCCTGGCTCAAACGCCTGCGCGACAGCGGCGTGGTTATCCACACCCGCCATCGCTGGCTCGGCTGGGATGAACACGGCGCACTGCGCATCAGCAGCCCCGACGGCGAAATCACCGTCAAACCCGATGCCACCCTGCTCGCCCTCGGCGGCGGCAGTTGGTCGCGCCTGGGTTCGGATGGCGCGTGGATGCTGCCTCTGGAGCAAAAAGGCGTAGGACTGGCGCCGTTGCAGCCGAGCAATTGCGGATTCGAGGTGCAGGCCTGGAGCGAATTGCTTGTCAGCAAATTCGCCGGTGCACCGCTGAAAAATGTCGCCATCGGTTTGAACGACGATATCCCGCGCTTGGGCGAATGCGTGATTACCGCAACCGGGGTCGAAGGCAGCCTGATCTATGCGCTGTCGGCACCGATTCGCGAGGCGATCAATACGCAGGGTTCAGCCACCGTGCACATCGATCTGTTGCCCGGCCGACCTGTGGATAAATTGCAGGCAGCGTTGAGCAAACCGCGCGGTTCGCGTTCGATGGCCAAGCATCTGCACAGTCAGGTTGGAATTGATGGGGTGAAAGCGGCGTTGTTGCGTGAGCTGACCGACGCGGCAACCTTCGCTGATCCGGCGTTGTTGGCGCGGGCGATCAAGGCGTTGCCGCTGACCTTGGTGAAAACCCGTCCGCTGGACGAAGCCATCAGCAGTGCCGGTGGCGTGACGTTCGAAGCGCTGGATCAGCGTTTGATGCTCAAGGCGTTGCCGGGGGTGTTCTGTGCGGGGGAGATGCTGGATTGGGAAGCGCCGACAGGCGGCTATCTGCTGACCGGGTGCTTTGCCAGTGGCCGGGCGGCGGGATTGGCAATGTTGGAGTGGTTGCAGAGTAAGGGCTGAAGACCGCGGCGCGCCCTTCGCGAGCAAGCCCGCTCCCACAGGAGATCTGCATTTCACTGAAGACCAATGTGGGAGCAACTGTCTTACTACCACCGTTCGTCACCGCCACTCTGTGCCGTCTCGCAGCATGGCATTCAGTCTGATCAGCAGTATTCGCATA
>NZ_JAJSLU010000018.1:0-7206 GCF_023063025.1 Pseudomonas sp. YL2
ATGTGAGAGTAGGTCATCGTCAAGATTAAATTCCGAAACCCCAATTGCGAAAGCAGTTGGGGTTTTGTTTTGCCCGCAGGAAAGTGCTTCTCTCGCCAGAGTCAGACGGCACGAGAGTTCCAACCGTCGCCGGGACTGCCATTAGGGAAAATCCTTCTGAAGTGACCACTCGGTTTTTGGTATGGTGCAGCTCGTTTTTTAACGGACTGATGTCATGCCCACGGATCGGCACTCAATTTATGTCAAAGAGTTGCTGTAGAAATGCCTGAACCCATCCCGATCAAGGATCACGAAAAAGAGACGCGTCTGGTCAACAAGCGGTTGATCGCCTGCGCTCTGTTCGTCTTTGCCATCAGTTGCGCTCTGGTGGTACGCCTGTACATCCTGCAAGTGGTTGAATACGACTACCACTCGACCATCTCTGAAAACAACCGCGTGCACGTCTTGCCGATTCCGCCGACAAGAGGCCTGATCTACGATCGCAATGGTGTGCTGCTCGCTGATAACCGTCCCAGTTACAACCTGATCATTACCCGCGAACGCGCCACTGATGTTAATCAGGAGCTGGACGAGGTAATTAATCTGCTGCATTTACCCGCCGAAGATCGTACGGTTTTCGATAAGGCCCTGAAGCAGTCCCGTCACCCATTCACCCCGGTGACACTGTTCTACGAGCTGACGGAGGAACAAATCGCCGTGTTGGCGGTTAACGAGTTCCGTCTGCCGGGCCTTGATGTCGAGCCGCAGTTCGTTCGGCATTACCCGTTGGGGGCGCACTTCGCGCATTCGATCGGCTACGTTGGCCGGATCAACGAAAAAGAGTCCAAGACCCTCGATTCGGTAGAGTACCGCGGCACACAATCAATCGGTAAAACCGGCATTGAACGCTTCTATGAAGCGCAGCTGCATGGCCACGTCGGTTATGAAGAGGTTGAGACCAACGCCCAAGGCCGGGTGCTACGCGTGCTCAAGCACACCGATCCGGTGCCTGGCAAAAACATCGTTCTAAGTCTCGACGTCAAACTGCAGGAGGCTGCCGAAGCCGCACTGGGCGACCGACGTGGCTCGGTGGTGGCTCTAGACCCGTCCACCGGTGAAGTGCTGGCCATGGTCAGCAATCCGAGTTTCGACCCGAACCTGTTCGTCACTGGCATCAGCTCCAAGGAATACTCGGCGCTACGCGATTCCATCGACCGCCCGCTGTTCAACCGTGTGTTGCGCGGCCTTTATGCGCCGGGTTCGACCATCAAGCCGGAAGTGGCAATCGCCGGCCTCGATGCCGGTGTCGTGACGCCGCAGACCCGCGTCTTCGACCCAGGCTACTACCAACTCCCGGATTTCGATCACAAGTACCGCAACTGGAACCACAGTGGCGATGGCTGGGTGGACATGGACGCGGCGATCATGCGCTCCAACGACACCTACTTCTACGACCTGGCACACAAGCTCGGCATCGATCGTCTGCACGACTATATGGCGATGTTCGGCCTCGGCGAAAAAGTCTCGCTGGACATGTTCGAAGAGTCGCCCGGTTTGATGCCATCTCAGGCCTGGAAACGTGCCACACGTCGTCAGGCGTGGTTCCCTGGGGAAACGGTGATTCTGGGTATCGGCCAGGGTTATATGCAGGTTACGCCGTTGCAACTGGCTCAGGCTACCGCACTGATTGCCAACAAGGGCGTATGGAATCGTCCGCACTTGGCGAAGACGGTCGATGGTGTGGCGCCGGTCGACGAGCACCCGATGCCGAATATCCTGCTTAAAAACCCGCGTGACTGGGATCAGGTCAACCACGGGATGCAGATGGTGATGCACGATGCCCGGGGTATCGCGCGCGCCGCAGCGGCAGGTGCGCAGTATCGCATTGCCGGTAAGAGTGGTACCGCGCAAGTGGTAGCGATCAAGCAAGGCGAGCGCTACAACCGGGAGAAAACCCTCGAACGTCATCGCGACAACGCCTTGTTCGTTGGTTTCGCTCCGGCGGAGCACCCGAAGATCGCCATCTCGGTGATGATCGAAAACGGTGAGGCCGGTGGTCGAGTGGCCGGCCCTGTGGTGCGGCAGATCATGGACGCCTGGTTGCTGGACCAGGACGGCCACCTCAAGCCGCAATACGCGGCGCCGGCCAAGCCGCCGGGTGATCCCCACGTCTAACCCGAGTCAGCTTCACAGCACCGCCTCACGCCGGCTGAGCTGTGAAGCTCTCACGTTTGGGCAACTGACTACTTGCAGCTGTAACCCTCGGGCATCGTGACGCTGTAGTTGCGTTGCATGCGGTCCTGGAAGTTCAGGTTCTGCAGGCCTTGCTCGACCAGAAACGCTTCGACCTTGGCGGCCTGACAGTCCTCGTTATAAGACGACGCCCGCAGCAGATACACCGTGCGCTTACTCGCCTCATCCCGGGCGGTGACAGTGAAGGTACTGAGGGTGGTGTAGCCGATACGCTCTGACGTTCCCACCGGGCCATAGGTTGTATTGGGCTTACTGGTGCAGGTCAGTCGGTCATCTTTCTTCTTGGCGTTCTTGCACACGGTCGTAGTGCTGGTTGGAACTTGCCCATAGTCGGTGGCGGTATAGCGATAAGACACTTGCCGGCTGCCGATATCGAGAGTGACGGTCATTTTGATCGGCGCGTGATTCCTGGGCAGGCTGGCGTCGGTATAAACCTCCTGAAAGCCTCTGTCTTTCAGTGCGTTGACCATGTCGCGAAGATAGTAGCGGGCATTCAGTGCGTTCTCATCGGCGCCGTTGGCCGAGGTCACCAGCACGGTTGCCTTTCGATCGAACTGATAGTCCGGATCAGGTATTGCGTTGAGTGCTACGTCTATTTGCGTGGCGCAGCCGCCAAGCAACGCGGTCAGCATTAATAGGACGCAGAACAAATAACGGAACATGACAAAGACGCCTTGCAACTAAGGATTGAATAAAAGTTAAACGTATGAGGGGGCGATAAATAAACCGCCGCCAGCGGGCTAGTCTTTCTGGTATTCCAGCAGATCGCCCGGCTGGCAATCGAGCGCAGCGCAGAGCTTGTCCAGAGTTGCCATCTTCACGCCTTTGACTTTGCCGTTTTTGAGCAATGACAGATTCGCCTCAGTGATCCCGAGCAGGGCGGCTAACTCTTTTGAACGAATTTTTTGCGTGGCCATGACTACGTCAAGGCGGACAATAATGGTCATTATATTGTTCTATATGTATTGGCTTTGCTCATCGCTGAGTACTTTTGCGTCACGCATGATAATTGAAAAAATACAGAGTAATACGCCTTTGATTATTTCGTAGGCAGAAGCGGAAGACATTCCGATAGAGAACTGGAAGATCCGATCCCCCGGCGGCAGATCTATCGACAACGCCAGACCTTGCAAGGTCTCTATTAAAGGGTAGGTTGCCGGAGAAACGATGCAGAGTACGCCTACTCGCCAGAGGACCCTGATGTTGCGGTCGGTCCAGGTTTCGCCGCGCGACAAGCGCAGAAAAAACAAACCGGTCAGCCATAACGCGTAAGCCGACAGGACCACGGGCAGGAAATCCAGAAAGACGATCAGCACCGTGACCGTTGATGACAGCCAGGTGTCGGGATCAAGCAGTGCGCCTTCGACAAACGGGTCAAGCAATTGCGGCGAGCCCTCAGCAAAGGCATAGAGCAGGCCCGCCAGCATTTCATCCTTTTTGAAGAACCAGATCGTTGCGTTGCCGCCGACCTCCGTTACCCCCAGAACCCAGACGAGAATTGCTGCCAGCAGCCCGATCCAATGCATGCGCTGCAGCGCCAATCCGTTGATGTGAGTACTCATGAAAATTCCTGGTTGCTACAATTTGGTAGCGAATTCTCGATGATAAATTATCTAATAACAATAATTAATTTTGATTTTGTTGTTTTGGTATCCTCTTCTGATCCGGCTCCGCATGGTCGCTCGCAATGGTGCGGGGAGTCGGTAGGCTGGCCAACGCGCCGACAGGTGCTCCAAGTGTGGAATCAACAACCCTGTCGGCGAGACTGAAACCCCTGCAACATCAGGCCCCTGGCACCGGGCAACTCATGTCACCTTCCTGACACTTCAAATACTGCTTCAGCGCCTCGACCCGCACCTTGGTCACCTCGGTCAGGCAATTGCTGTAAATCAATGGATAAACACTCCCGCCGTCCACACCGGACGCGGAAAACTTGCACTCGGCATCACGAAAGCCGATCCACGCCCGCTGCGCGCTCACCAGAAGCTTTTTGCTGTCGGCGTTGTCCTTCAAACGATTAGTGATCTGCTGATACACCGCGTTCAGCTCCTTGTCCGCTGCCTTGAATTCCTGCCCGGCGCACTGGTTCATGGTGCCCTGATCGCTGGCGTTGGCGCAGTCGACGGCGGCGTGGGCGAGAGGCGTGAACAGGACGGGTGTCAGGGCCAGGAGCAGGCGTGGGAGCATGGTTAATCTCACTGTGTCGGATGAAGGTGCAGAGCAGTTTAGCGGCTATGGTGTTTCTATTCAGGAACGCGCAGTCGGGAGGCTTCGAGCAGGCGATCCGCAGTGGCTGCTATCTCCTCGCCGTCATGAAGCATTTCCAGCCAGTGGGCAGGAATCGCCCGAACGCCATAATAGGCCCCGGCCAATTGACCGACGATCGCGGCAGTGGTGTCCGCATCATCGCCGAGGTTGGCGGCTTGCAGAATCGCCGCTGTAAAACTGTCGGTGTGATGAAAACACCACAGCGCGGCTTCCAACGACTCAACGCTGTAGCCGCTGCCACGGATATCATTGACTGATTTGGCCAGATAATCTCCTCGAGCAATCGCGGCAACTTTAGGCTCAGTGAAAGCTGAGCGCGGCAGCCTGCACAGTTCGCTCTTGCAGGTGCCGAACAGCGCGTTGGCGATCAGTTCGGCAAACAATTGACAGCATTCGATGGCTTCAGGGGCCGCGTGGGTTGTCCGCGAACTGTCGCTGGCGAAATTGCGGATCTGCTGGACGTCAGGGAAGAAAAACAGCACCACCGGCGCCAAACGCATGAGCGAGCCGTTGCCGGCGGTAAACGGGTCGGTTGACCCGGCAAAGGGCTGACCGGTTTGCTGATACTGCGACAGTGCCTGACTGACGGTCATGCCAATATCGAAACAATCCCCCGTCGAGCTGAGATATCCCCACCGCCACCAGTTCAGATAGCGTCCCATCTGGTCCGCCGCATCGAATGTGTTTTTGCTCAGAAGACTCTCCGCCAGGCACAGCGCCATCGAGGTGTCATCCGTCCATTGCCCGGGCTTCAAGTGAAAGGGGCCACCGCCGACCATGTCCGTCAGCGGCTGGAATGAGCCTCGTGGCTTGAACTCCACCGTGGTGCCGACGGCGTCGCCGCAAGCGAGACCGAGCAGAGCGCCGCGATAACGTTCGGATAGAGATGGCTGCATGCTTCGTCCTTGTTTGTTTCCATTTCGCTGGAAAAGGTAACAGGTTCAGCGGGAGGGTTGCGTCAGTCATTCACGCATTCAACGATCGGAAATGCCGCCGAATGTTTCCTTCGGAATGAACAGGTGCAGCTCTTTGATACAACTTCAGGTTGGACATGTGGTCATACAAGCCTACTGTTCAAAACAGGAGGTGACTTATGAAACCGGTACCCAATAGTTTCGAACGCAAAATCATGCTCAAGGCATCGCGTTCTTATGTCTGGCGCGCATTGGTCGATGCCGAGGCGTTTGGCCAGTGGTTTGGTGTGGCGCTGGAGGGCAGGCGGTTCATTGCCGGGGAATGGACGCAAGGGCAGGTCACGTATCCTGGTTATGAACACGTGTTGTGGAACGTGCTCGTCGAGCGGGTCGAGCCACAGCAGTTGTTTTCGTTTCGCTGGCACCCGTACGCGGTCAATCCACAGATCGACTATTCACAGGAGCCGACGACGCTGGTCAAGTTCGAGCTGCAGGATTACGAGGGCGGCACTTTGCTCAAAGTGTCCGAGTCCGGCTTCGCGCACATTCCCGACGTGCGGCAGAAGGAGGCGTATTACATGGACAGCCGTGGCTGGGAGGAACAGCTGAGTCGACTTGAACAGTTTCTCGCCGAAAGCGCCAAGACCCGCGAGCGTGATGGTGACTGACTGCGCAATCTTCGAACCCTGGTTGCAACGCTGGGCGCTGGTACCGGACGGTGAGCCGATCATCACCCCCGGCAGCCGTCTGTTGCCGGTGCGTTTTGGCGACACGCCGGCCATGCTCAAGGTTGCGCTGGATACCGACGAGCAATTCGGCAATCGACTGATGACTTGGTGGAACGGTGAGGGCGCAGCGCAGGTGCTGGCCCATCATGAGGAAGGTTTGTTGCTGGAACGGGCCATGGGCCGGCGTTCGTTGATGCACATGGCGCTCAACGGTGAAGACGACGAAGCCACGCAGATCATGTGCACGACACTAGCGCGCTTGCATGCGCCGCGCCCGACGCCGCCACCGCCGCTGGTGGAGCTGGCACCGTGGTTCGCCTCGCTGCGCGTCGCGGCCGAACATGGCGGGACCTATGCCCTGAGCCTGCAAACGGCTGAAGCCTTGCTCGCAGATCCGCAGAACGTGGTGGTGCTGCACGGTGACATGCACCACGACAACGTTCTCGATTTCGCTGCACACGGCTGGCTCGCTATTGATCCCAAACGAGTACGCGGCGAGCGCGGTTATGACTACGCCAACCTGATCTGCAACCCGGACTTGCCGACGGCTGGCGATTCACAGCGATTGCGCCGGCAGGTTGAGGTGATCGTCGAGGCGTCCGGGCTTGATCGTCGACGCTTGCTGCAATGGGTGCTGGCGTTTGCCGGATTGTCGGCCGCCTGGTTCTTGGAGGACGATGCGCAGCAACAGGCTGCCCAACAGCTGCAGGTCGCGCAAATCGCCGCTTGCCTGCTGGATGACTGAGAGGGCTAAGGGTTTTCGGAAGGGCTTCTATAGCGAATGTCTTACACGCGGTGGTAGCTTTTGCGACTATTGCCGATTGGATCCACGGCGTAATCTACACCCATCAACTGAGACACAGGGAGTGTTTCAGGATCACGGATGATCGACCATAGCAAGGATCGCTGCCGACAGGGAGTCGATAATGGTCTTGGGAAAAACCCGCTTCGGCGGGTTTTTTTTCGCCTGTAGAAAAGTACATCACCCTGTAGGAGCTGCCGCAGGCTACGATCTTTTGATCTTGCTTTTGAAAGCCAAAATCAAAAGATCGCAGCCTGCGGCA
>NZ_JAJSLU010000018.1:7216-55381 GCF_023063025.1 Pseudomonas sp. YL2
CCCCCTGGGAGGACCCCCCGCGGGCTCGTTTTTTTTATTCTTCTTTTTAAAACCAAAAAAAAAAAGCCCCCCGCCTCCGCCAGCTCCTACAGGGAAACGTGTTTTCAGGAAGCAATTAGCTGCCGCAACACGTAGTGCAGAATCCCGCCCGACTTGAAGTACTCCACCTCATTCAATGTATCAATGCGGCACAGCACCTCGATTTTCTCCTGGCGCCCGTCTTCACGGGTGATCACCAGCGTCAGGTTCATGCGCGGGGTCAGCTCGACACCGGTCAGGCCCTGAATATCCAGGGTTTCCTTGCCGGTGAGGTTCAGGCTCTTGCGGTTCTGATCGAGCTTGAACTGCAGCGGCAACACGCCCATGCCCACCAGGTTGGAACGGTGGATACGCTCGAAGCTTTCAGCGATCACCGCTTTGACGCCCAGCAGGTTGGTGCCTTTGGCCGCCCAGTCACGGCTGGAGCCGGTACCGTATTCCTGACCGGCGATCACCACCAGCGGCGTGCCCGAGGCCTGATACAGCATGGCGGCATCATAAATCGGCATTTTCTCGCCGCTCGGGATGTAGATTGTGTTGCCACCTTCTTCGCCGCCGAGCATCTCGTTACGAATGCGGATGTTGGCGAATGTGCCGCGCATCATCACTTCGTGGTTGCCACGCCGTGAGCCATAGGAGTTGAAGTCCCGCGGCTCCACGCCTTTTTCGCGCAGATAGCGCCCGGCCGGACTGTCAGCTTTGATGTTACCGGCAGGGGAGATGTGGTCAGTGGTTACCGAATCGCCCAACAGCGCCAGAACCCGCGCGCCCTTGACGTCGGTGATCACCGGCAAAGGTCCGGAAATGTCGTCGAAGAACGGTGGATGCTGGATGTAGGTCGAATCGTCCTGCCACACATAGGTGGCGGCCTGCGGCACCTGGATCGCTTGCCATTGCTCGTCGCCGGCAAACACTTCGGCGTATTCCTTGTGGAACATCGCGGTGTTCACCTGATTCACCGCCTCGGCGATTTCCTTGCTGCTCGGCCAGATGTCGCGCAGGTAAACCGGATTGCCTTGCTGGTCATTACCCAGCGGTTCAGTGCTGATGTCGGTGCGCACGCTGCCGGCCAAGGCGTAGGCGACCACCAGCGGTGGCGAGGCCAGCCAGTTGGTCTTGACCAGCGGATGCACCCGGCCTTCGAAGTTGCGGTTGCCGGAGAGCACCGACGCCACGGTGAGGTCGGCTTTCTGAATGGCTTTCTCGATCGGTTCCGGCAGTGGCCCGGAGTTGCCGATGCACGTGGTGCAGCCATAACCGACCAGCGAAAAGCCCAGTTGATCGAGGTATTGCGTCAGCCCCGCCGCCTTGTAGTAGTCGGTGACCACTTTCGACCCGGGTGCCAGCGAACTCTTGACCCACGGCTTGCGGGTCAGGCCTTTCTCCACGGCTTTTTTTGCTAGCAGACCCGCCGCCATCATCACGCTCGGGTTGGAGGTGTTGGTGCAGGAGGTGATCGCGGCGATTACCACCGCGCCGTTTTTCAGGCGATAGGTCTGGCCTTCGTATTCATACTCGGTTTCGCCGACCAGATCGGCGTTACCCACGGCCACGCCACCACCACCCTCGCTTTCCAGGCGACCTTCTTCCTTGCTGGTGGGCTTGAATTGCAGGTCCATGAAGTCACTGAAGGCCTGCGCCACGTTCGGCAGCGAAACCCGATCCTGCGGGCGCTTTGGCCCGGCAAGGCTGGCTTCGACGCTGCCCATGTCCAGCGCCAGGCTGTCGGTGAACACCGGTTCCTGACCGGGCAGGCGCCACAGGCCCTGGGCCTTGGAGTAGGCCTCGACCAGTTTCACCACTTCGGCCGGGCGACCAGACAAGCGCAGGTATTCGAGGGTTACGTCATCGACCGGGAAGAAGCCGCAGGTCGCGCCGTATTCCGGGGCCATGTTGGCGATGGTCGCGCGGTCGGCCAGTGGCAGATCGGCGAGACCGTCACCGTAGAATTCGACGAATTTGCCGACCACCCCTTTTTTGCGCAGCATCTGCGTGACGGTCAGCACCAGGTCGGTGGCGGTGATGCCTTCCTTGAGTTTGCCGGTGAGTTTGAAACCGATCACTTCCGGAATCAGCATCGACACCGGTTGGCCGAGCATCGCCGCTTCCGCCTCGATCCCGCCGACGCCCCAGCCGAGTACGCCAAGGCCGTTGATCATGGTGGTATGGGAGTCGGTGCCGACCAGGGTGTCGGGGAAGGCGTAGGTGCGGCCGTCCTCATCCTTGGTCCATACCGTGCGCCCGAGGTATTCGAGGTTGACCTGGTGGCAGATCCCGGTGCCTGGTGGCACCACGCTGAAGTTATCGAAGGCGCTCTGGCCCCAGCGCAGGAACGCATAACGCTCGCCGTTGCGCTGCATCTCGATGTCGACGTTCTGTTCGAAGGCGCTCGGGGTGGCGAATTTGTCGACCATCACCGAGTGATCGATCACCAGATCCACTGGCGACAGCGGGTTGATTCGCTGCGGATCACCGCCGGCCTTGGCCATGGCGGCGCGCATCGCGGCGAGGTCGACCACGGCGGGTACACCGGTAAAGTCCTGCATCAATACCCGGGCAGGGCGGTACTGGATTTCCCGGTCGGAGCGACGCTCCTTGAGCCACGCGGCGATGGCTTTGAGGTCGGCGCCAGTGACAGTTTTTTCATCTTCCCAGCGCAGCAGGTTTTCCAGCAGGACTTTCAGCGACATCGGTAGCTGGTCGATATTGCCAAGGCTCTTGGCGGCATCGGGCAGGCTGAAATAGTGGTAGGCCTTATCGTCGATTTGTAGAGTTTTAAGGGTCTTCAGACTATCGAGGGACGGCATTACGATCACTCCTTTGAATCCGCACGGCTACGGATTGAGGGGACGGGCAGAGCTATCAACGTAGCCCTGTTTTCAGTAGCTGGCTAATAACTGGACTCTATGGGCAAGTCCAAGGTTCCGACATCGGCTATCATGCGCCGGTTTTCGTGACAGGCTTTGCTTCACCGCAAGGCTTGAGCAGCGTGCAGGGGCCGAATGTCCGCCCTCTGCCCAGGAGTAAGAATGAACACCCTATTCATGCATTGCCGGCCAGGCTTCGAAGGCGAAGTCTGTTCGGAGATTTCCGACCTCGCGGCCCAACTCAATGTCGCCGGTTACGCCAAGGCCAAGCCGGCCACCGCGTACGCCGAGTTTGTCTGCACCGAAGCCGACGGTGCCGAGCGCCTGATGCGCGGTCAGCGTTTCGCCGAACTGATTTTCCCGCGGCAATGGGCGCGAGGCGTTTTCATCAATCTGCCGGAAACCGACCGTATCAGCGTGATCCTCGAGCACATGGCGGACTTCCCGGTCTGCGGCAGCCTGTGGCTGGAAGTGGTCGACACCAACGACGGTAAAGAGCTGTCGAACTTCTGCAAGAAATTCGAAGGCCCGCTGCGCAAGGCGCTGACCGGCGCCGGCAAACTGGTGGACGACGCGAGCAAACCGCGCCTGCTGCTGACCTTCAAAAGTGGTCGCGAAGTGTTTCTCGGCATGGCCGACGCCGGCAACTCGGCGATGTGGCCGATGGGCATTCCGCGCCTGAAGTTTCCGCGCGAGGCACCCAGCCGTTCGACTTTGAAACTGGAGGAGGCCTGGCACCACTTCATCCCGCGTGATCAGTGGGACGAGCGCCTGCACAGCGACATGACCGGTGTCGACCTCGGCGCCGCACCGGGTGGCTGGACCTGGCAACTGGTCAACCGCGGCATGCTGGTGACTGCCATCGACAACGGCCCGATGGCTGAAAGCCTGATGGACACCGGGCTGGTGCAGCACTTGATGGCCGACGGTTTCACCTTCAAGCCCAAGCAACCGGTGGACTGGATGGTCTGCGACATCGTCGAGAAGCCGGCGCGTAATGCGGCGATGCTTGAAGAGTGGATCGGTGACGGCCACTGCCGCGAAGCAGTGGTCAACCTCAAGCTGCCGATGAAGCAGCGTTATGCCGAAGTGAAGCGCTTGCTCGAACGCATCGCCGATGGCTTCAAGGCGCGCGGGATCAAGGTCGATATTGGTTGCAAGCAGCTGTATCACGACCGCGAGGAAGTGACCTGCCATTTGCGTCGGCATGACATCAAGAAAGCCAAATCCCGCTAAGTCACCACTAAACCCTGTGGAAATGATCTCTGTGGTGAGGGGATAAATCCCCTCGCTACAGATGACTGAGCCCCCGGCAATGCGCGACAATGCCGGCCAGTTTCAGGAGTGAATCATGAGTGAAATGATCGATACCCCGGTAGACGGCACCCTCGACGCCACCGGCCTCAATTGCCCGGAGCCGGTGATGATGCTGCACCAGCACATCCGTGACCTGGTACCTGGCGGCCTGCTCAAGGTGATTGCCACCGATCCCTCTACCCGTCGCGACATTCCCAAGTTCTGCGTGTTTCTCGACCATGAACTGGTGGGCCAGCACGAAGAGGCCGGTACTTATCTGTACTGGATCCGCAAAAAACAAGCCTGACCCTCAGGCAAACGCAAATACCAATGTGGGAGCGGGCTTGCTCGCGAAGGCGGTGTGTCAGTCACTGAAGATGTCGACTGAAACACCGCTTCCGCGGGCAAGCCCGCTCCCACATTTTTGTCCTGCGTAAGGGCTTCAGCCGGCGCTGCGACTCATACGGATACGCTTGCGCGCACTGCGGGTCAGGCGGATCGACAGCATGAGTGCCGCGCAGCTCAAACCGACGATCAAACCCTGCCACAAGCCGCTCGGGCCACGCGGTTCGCCGAGCCAGTCGGTCAGGCCGAGGGCGTAACCCACCGGCAGGCCGATGCCCCAGTAGGCGAACAGGGTCAGGATCATCGTCACCCGGGTGTCCTGATAACCGCGCAGAGCGCCGGCAGCCGTCACTTGGATCGCATCGGAAAACTGAAACAGCGCCGAGTACACAATCAGCATCGCCGCGATATGGATCACCGTCGGATCAGCCGTATAGATCGACGCAATCGGCTCGCGCAGCAACAGCATCATGCTCGCCGAAATACAGGCGTAAGCCAACGCAGTCCCCATGCCGACACCGGCGGCAAAGCGTGCTTCACGCGGCTCTTCACGGCCCAAGGCCTGGCCGACGCGTACGGTCACCGCCATGCCCAGCGAATACGGAATCATGAACACCAGCGAGCTGACGTTCAGCGCGATCTGATGCCCGGCCACCACGGTGGCGCCGAGGCTGCCGATCAGCAGGGCGATCACCGCAAAGATGCTCGACTCGGCAAACACTGCGATGCCAATCGGCAGACCGATCGCCAGCAGACGCTTGATCACCGCCCATTGTGGCCAGTCGAAGCGGCTGAAGATTTCACTTGAACGATAGGCCGGCGCCCAGCGCTCGTAACCGGCCAGCCCCAGCGCCATGACCCACATCACGATGGCCGTGGCCCAGCCGCAACCCACGCCGCCCATGGCCGGCACGCCGAAGTGACCATAGATGAAGATGTAGTTCAGCGGAATGTTCAGCGCCAGACCGCACAGCCCCAGCACCATCGCCGGGCGAGTGCGGCCGATGCCGTCACTGGTGCAGCGCAGCACGTGATAGAACGCCACCGCTGGCAGACCGCTGGCAATGCCGTGCAGGTATTGCATGCACGGGCCGATCAGCTCGGGATCGACCTTCATCAGGTGCAGCACCGGTTCGGCGGCGACCAGCATCGCTGTCGCGATCAGGCCCACCACCAGCGCCAGCCACAGCGCCTGACGCACGATCGGGCCGATTTCACTGTGGGTGCCAGCGCCAAAACGCTGGGCGACTTTCGGCGTGGTGGCCAGCAGGGTGCCGGTCATCAGCAGAAACACCGGGACCCAGATCGAGTTGCCCAGCGCTACCGCCGCCAGATCTTTCGGCCCGACGCGGCCGGCCATCACCGCATCGACGAAGCCCATCGCGGTAGTCGCCAGTTGCGCGATGATGATCGGCAAGGCCAGGGCGAGCAGGTTCCTGAACTCCAGGCGAATTCGCGCGGGGCGGGTGAGTGAGGCAGCGAGAGGTTGATCAGTAACAGAATTCACAGGCAAAGCGTCCACAGGTGTTGATGCGCAAGGCGCGGCATTCTACGCCGCTGACGTGACAGTCAGGAAAAATCCTCTGTTGCGGATTTGTAATCATCGATGCCATTCACTGTGGCGCTGGCCCAACGGTGGATCTGCACCTAAACTGCCGATCCCCTCAAGGAGCCCGCCATGCTGATTGTTGCCGACGAAAATATTCCGCTGCTCGATGCCTTTTTTGCCGGTTTCGGCGAGATCCGCCGGGTGCCGGGCCGTTCCATCGATCGTGCAACGGTCGAGCAGGCCGATGTGTTGCTGGTGCGCTCGGTGACCAACGTCAACCGCGCGTTGCTCGAAGGCAGCAAAGTGCGTTTCGTCGGCACCTGCACCATTGGTACCGATCATCTGGATCTCGATTATTTCAACGAGGCCGGCATCAGCTGGTCCAGCGCGCCTGGTTGCAATGCGCGGGGCGTGGTCGATTACGTGCTGGGCAGCCTGATGACTTTGGCGGAAATTGAAGGCGTAGATCTGCCACAACGTACTTACGGCGTCATCGGTGCCGGTGAAGTCGGCGGCCGGTTGATCAAGGTCCTCAAGGGCTTGGGCTGGAATGTCAAAGTTTGCGATCCGCCGCGTCAGGCAGCCGAGGGCGGCGATTACGTCAGCCTCGAGCAGATCATCGAGCAGTGCGACGTGATCAGCCTGCACACGCCGCTGACGCGCACCGGCGAGGGCGCGACCTGGCATCTGTTTGACGAACAGCGTTTGCAACAGCTCCAACCCGGCACCTGGCTGATCAATGCCGCGCGTGGCCCGGTGGTGGATAACGCTGCGTTGCGCAACGTGCTGCTGGAGCGCGAAGACCTGCAAGCGGTGCTCGACGTCTGGGAAGCCGAGCCTGAAGTCGATGTCGCCCTCGCCGAACTCTGCGTGCTCGCCACGCCGCACATTGCCGGTTACAGCCTCGATGGCAAACAGCGCGGGACGGCGCAGATTTATCAGGCCTATTGCGCATTTATCGGTCAACTGCCGAGCATCCAGCTCAGTGACTTGTTGCCGGCATCCTGGCTGTCAGAAGTGACCCTGCACGCCGACAGCGATCCGGCCTGGGCGCTGGCGATGCTGTGCCGCGGGGTGTACGACCCACGCCGCGATGACGCGGATTTTCGTCGCAGTCTTGTAGGCAATGTCACTGAACAGCGTGCGGCGTTCGATGTGTTGCGCAAGCAATATCCGGTGCGGCGCGAGATCGAGGGGCTGACGGTGCGGATCGACGGTGATTCGCCGCAGTTGCAACAGATTGTGGCGGCGCTGGGGGCGGTGGCTGTCTGAAGATCCTGTAGGAGCTGCCGGAGGCTGCGATCTTTTGATCTTGCCTTTGAAAAACAAAGTCAAAAGATCGCAGCCTTCGGCAGCTCCTACACAGAACAGAAGAGAACGGCAGGCAGAAAAAACCCGGCCAAACAGGGGCCGGGTCAGGAAGACGGTGGCTATATCACTTTTGTTCGGCAGGCTTGACCAATCGCTTCTCCAGTTCGCGGCACGCGTCCTGGATCATGTCTTCAGTGATCGGTACTTCACGCCCATCCTTGTCGATAATCGAGCAACCCAGAGGTTGGCCGGGCTTGGTGCGGATCACTTGAATCTTGTCATCGCTGCTGTGTTGCAAGGACATGGCCTGTCTCCTCATCAGGTTGTGCACGTAGATTAAAACCGCCACGTGACCAGGCTGTGACAACACCCTTGGGTCTGTCAAAAGCGGCACCTCCAGTCCAACAGAAATGACCGCTCGTCTCAACCGGGACATTAGACCAATAGCAACTATGGCCTAGTCTTTGGGGGCATATTTAACCTGACTCATTGTGATTTACAGAGTTCCGCCCCATAGAAGGTTTAGGCTAGCCCTTTCACCAACACGGATGTGTACCTGAATGATCTCGAAGCTTTCTTCCCGGCACCGTCGAGCGCTGAGTCTGACCAGCCGGTTTCTGGCGCCTTATCGTTGGCAAGTCGGCGCTGCACTGCTGGCGCTGATCGTCACCGCGGCGGTCACTTTGTCGATGGGGCAGGGGATCAAATTGCTGGTCGATCGGGGCTTCATGACGCAGTCGCCGCATCAACTGAACCAGAGCATCGGCATCTTCATGCTGATGGTGCTGGGCCTGGCAGTCGGCACGTTTGCACGGTTTTACTGGGTGTCGTGGATCGGTGAGCGCTGTGTGGCGGACATCCGGCGCGAGGTGTTCAACCATCTGGTGTACCTGCATCCCGGGTTTTATGAAAACAACCGCAGTTCGGAGATCCAGTCCCGACTGACTGCCGACACCACGTTGCTGCAATCGGTGATCGGCTCGTCACTGTCGATGTTTTTGCGCAACCTGTTGATGGTGATCGGCGGGGTGGTCCTGCTGTTTATCACCAACCCGAAACTCACCAGCATCGTGGTGATTGCCTTGCCATTCGTGGTCGCGCCGATTCTGATTTTCGGTCGGCGCGTGCGTAATCTGTCGCGGCTGAGTCAGGACCGGGTGGCCGACATTGGCAGCTATGTCTCCGAAACCCTGGGCCAGATCAAGACCGTGCAAGCCTACAACCATCAGGTGCAGGACGAGCGGCGTTTCGCCACGACGGTCGAGGACGCGTTCGACACTGCACGCAAGCGCATCTTTCAACGCTCGTGGATGATCACCGTGGTGATCGTGCTGGTGCTCGGCGCGGTAGCGGTGATGTTGTGGGTCGGTGGCATGGACGTGATTGCCGGGCGCATTACCGGTGGTGAGCTGGCAGCGTTCGTTTTCTACAGCCTGATCGTCGGCAGTGCGATCGGCACGTTGAGTGAAGTCATCGGCGAGTTGCAGCGTGCGGCGGGTGCCGCTGAGCGCATTGCGGAACTGCTCAGTTCGCAGAACATCATCCAGCCACCGAGCATCGGACTGGTGACATTGCCAGAACGGATCAAGGGCGAGCTGCAACTGCAGAATGTGCGTTTCTCCTACCCGTCACGTCCGGACAGCTACGCCGTCAACGGCTTGAGCCTGACCATCAGGGCCGGCGAGACCCTGGCCCTTGTCGGGCCATCCGGGGCCGGCAAGTCCACGGTGTATGACTTGCTGTTGCGCTTCTACGACCCGCTTGAAGGCCGGATCCTGATAGATGGTGTGCCGCTGACCAGCCTCGACCCGCTGGATCTGCGGCGCAATTTCGCCCTGGTCTCGCAATCGCCTGCGCTGTTTTTCGGCAGCGTCGAAGAGAATATTCGTTACGGCAATGCAGATGCGACGCTGGAACAGGTCAAGGAAGCGGCAAGAATTGCCCACGCCCATGACTTCATCGAGAAGATGCCCAATGGCTATCAGACCCACTTGGGGGACGCCGGCCTCGGACTTTCCGGCGGCCAGCGTCAACGCCTGGCGATTGCCCGCGCGTTGCTGGTGGATGCGCCGATTCTGCTGCTGGACGAAGCCACCAGCGCCCTCGATGCGCAGAGTGAGCACTTGATTCAGGAAGCGTTGCCAAGCCTGATGCAAAATCGCACCACATTGGTAATCGCGCATCGCCTGGCCACAGTGAAAAACGCCGACCGGATCGCCGTGATGGATCAGGGCCAGTTGGTAGCGATCGGTACCCATCAGGAGCTGATCGTGAGCAATCCGCTGTATGCCCGGTTGGCGGCGCTGCAGTTCAATGATGGGCACGCCGTGGCGGTTTAGAACTGGCGCAGGCCTTTGCTGACGACAAAAAAATGCCCGCATCGATTGATGCGGGCATTTTTCATTTCAGGTATTCAGCACCTGTCATTGATCGTCGAAATACCGCTCATGCCAGTCCACCAGCGGCTGCGGCGAATTGAGCTTCTGCCCGTAGATCACCGAGTATGACAGCACGTTTTGCACGTACTGGCGGGTTTCGTCGAACGGGATGCTTTCCACCCACACGTCGAAGCTCAGGTGATCGGCGCCGCGCAGCCACTGGCGCACGCGGCCGGGGCCGGCGTTGTAGGCGGCGGAGGCCAGGACGCGGTTGCCGTTGAACTGGCTGTGCACCTGGCTCAGGTAAGCGGCGCCGAGCTGGATGTTCTTGTCCGGATCGAGCACTTGCTGCGGCGAGGCCAGCGGGATGCTGAACTTGCGCGCGGTTTCCTTGGCAGTGCCGGGCATCAACTGCATCAGACCGCTGGCACCAACCCCGGAGCGGGCGTCGTCCATGAAGGCACTTTCCTGGCGGGTGATGGCGAACACCCAGCTCGAATGCAGGCCGCGCGTCTTGGCTTCACGCACCAGAGTGTCGCGGTGGGCCATTGGGAAGCGGATATCCAGGTCGTCCCAGTATTGCGCCTGACTGATGGTGCGGATGGCCGGGAAATACCATTTCAGGTCGTAGGCCAGTTTGGCCTGAGCGACCATTTCGTCACGATTGAAATGGCGACTGACGTGATACCACTCGCGGCGACCGTCAACGATCTGCCCGCGCGCATGGAATTCCAGCGCGCGCCGCACGCCGGGAGTGTTGCGCACCTTGTTGATGGTGGCCTGACTGAGTACCAGCGGCTTGTTCATCAGCGAGTAAGGCAGTTGCGAGCGGTCGGCAGCGAGGAAACCGTAGAAGTCGCGTTCCTTCGCCAGATTCTTGTACAGGGTCTGCGCTTCCGGGTTCTGCGGTTGCGCCAGTTCCAGGCTGCGGGCCTGCCAGTAACGCCAGCGGTTGGTGGTCGCCAGATCCTGTGGCAGACGACGAGTCAACTGATACGCATCGTCCCAGCGTGCCAGTCGCAGCAGCAAACGCAGGCGCCATTCGGACACGGTGTTGTCACGCAGTTCCGGATCGTATTTGGTCATCACGTCCAGCGCGCGGCTGTCGAAACGCCGGGCCAGGGTCAGGCCGATTTCCCGGGCAATCGCGACTTTCTCGTCACGGGAGAAATGCATGCTGCTGGCGTATCCGTCGAGCAGGGCCATGGCCTTGTCCGGATCCTGACGGGCGAGGCGGCGCAGGCCGAGGCTGACCACGTCGGACATCGGCTCGTCGGCCGGGGTGAAGCGCGACGGCTGATTGAGCAGCTCGGGTTTCTGCGCCACATCTACCAGCAGCCGACCGCGCGGGGCGAGGGTGGTCAGGCCGTTGACCAGACTGTTGGCCAATGGATAGTTGCGTGCCTGGGCGGCGAGTTTGGTGCGTTCCCAGCGTTTCTGTTCGGTCAACTGACCGTCGGCGGCCCAGATCCCGAACAGCCCGTCACAGGCAGCCGGTTGCGATTTACCGGTCAGCCACAGTTTGTCGGCGTTGGCATAGCCCTCGGCCTTATGGCCGCTGCTGATCTGGAACTGCGCATTGAGGCAGTCCAGTTCGGTGAAGTTGAGTTTAGGGTCGTAATATTTGGTGAAAGTAGCCCAGTCGCCACGGTCGGCGAGCCAGCGCAACCAGCGCAGCTTCATCCAGTTGGCCTGGGGCAGGTCGCCGTGCTCGGCGAGGAACTTCTCGATTTCGGCGTTGCTCGCGGTTTTCAGACGCGCGGTCAGTTCGTCGTAGGCCAGGTACGGTTCCAGCGGGTAATCGGCGAGGGCCTGGCTATAACGGAAGTACGGGCCGGTATCGCCCTTGGCCAAGGCGCGTTTGGCTTCATCGTAATATTGGCGTTGGGTGGACAGGTCCACCGCCTGGGCGGATTGAGCGGCAGCGGCGGTAAGTAGCAAACAGGACAAGACACTGAAAAGGCGACTGCGCATGAGACATCCGGGCAGAGAAATCATGACAAGCACCGGCCGCGGCCAGCACTGAATTGTCTGTAGCTTAGCCTTTTGCCAGCAACGGGCGAAAGCTTTGCCGGTCTTGCAGCACAAGTTCGCAACAAATGTTGTGCAGAGTGCTTCGGCAGACAAATTGCCGGCCTGCTGAGGGCCTAACTCAGGTAGAATGCGCGCCCGGTTTTTGGAGAAGCTCATGACCCTGCTCAAATTCAGCGATGTGTCCCTTGCATTCGGCGCGATGCCGTTGTTGGACAAGGTGTCCTGGCAGATCGCCCGTGGTGAGCGGGTGTGCATCATCGGCCGCAACGGCACTGGCAAATCCAGCATGATGAAACTGGTCAAGGGCGACCAGAAGCCCGATGACGGCTCGGTGTGGCGTGCCCCCGGTCTGAAAATCGGTGAATTGCCGCAAGAATTGCCGGTGGCCGACGGGCGGACCGTATTCGACGTGGTTGCCGAAGGCCTCGACGGCGTTGGCGCCTTGCTCGCCGAATATCATCACCTGAGCCAGAACATCGTTACCGACGCCGATCTGGACAAGCTGATGCACGTTCAGCATGACCTCGAAGCCCGTGACGGCTGGCGCTTGCAGACCCTGGTCGACAGCACTCTGAGCCGCCTGCAACTGCCGGCCGACAAGACCCTCGCCGAGTTGTCCGGCGGCTGGCGCCGTCGCGTGCTGCTGGCGCAGGCGCTGGTCTCGGAACCGGATCTGCTGCTGCTCGACGAACCGACCAACCACCTGGACATCGGTGCGATTGCCTGGCTTGAAGAAGCCCTGAAGGATTTCCAGGGCGCCGTGCTGTTCATCACGCACGACCGTTCTTTCCTGCAGAACCTTGCCACGCGCATCCTCGAACTGGATCGCGGCGGCCTGATCGACTGGAACGGCGACTACGCCAGCTTCCTGGTGCACAAAGAAGCCGCGCTGGCCGCAGAAGAAACCGCCAACGCGCTGTTCGACAAGCGTCTGGCTCAGGAAGAAGTGTGGATCCGTCAGGGCATCAAGGCCCGGCGTACCCGCAACGAAGGTCGCGTTCGCGCCCTTAAAGCCCTGCGAGTCGAGCGCAGTGAGCGTCGCGAGCGTACCGGCAAGGCGAATATCCAGCTGGAAACCGCCGACAAGTCCGGCAAGCAAGTGATGGTGTTGGAGAATGTCAGCTTCCATCACCCGGATGGCCCGTACCTGATCAAGGACTTCTCGATGGTCCTGCAGCGCGGCGACCGTATCGGTCTGCTCGGCGCCAACGGTACCGGCAAGACCACCCTGCTGAAGCTGATGCTCAACGGTCTGCAACCGACCAGTGGCAAGGTGGAAGAGGGCACGCGCATCGATGTGGCCTACTTCGACCAGTTGCGCCATCAGCTGGATCTGGAAAAGACCGTGATCGACAACGTCGCCGAAGGTCGCGATTTCATCGATATCGACGGCCAGAGCCGCCACGTTCTGAGCTACCTCGGTGACTTCCTGTTCAGCCCGCAGCGTGCGCGCACGCCGGTCAAGGCGCTGTCCGGTGGCGAGCGTGCGCGTTTGCTGCTGGCCAAACTGTTCAGCAAACCGGCGAACCTGCTGGTACTCGACGAACCGACCAACGACCTCGACGTGGAAACCCTCGAGCTGCTCGAAGAAGTACTGCTGACCTTCAACGGCACTGTGCTGATGGTCAGCCACGACCGGGCATTCCTCGACAACGTGGTCACCAGCACCCTGGTCTTCGAAGGTGAAGGCAAGGTGCGGGAATACGTCGGCGGCTATCAGGACTGGATTCGTCAGGGCGGCTCGCCGCGCCTGCTGGGCGTGACCGAGAGCAAGTCGGGCAAGGCTGACCTGAATTCGGCGGTGGTCACTGCTGAACCAGCCGTGGTTGCCGCACCTGCCGCTGCCGCACCGGCAGCCAAGAAGAAGCTGAGCTACAAGCTGCAGCGCGAGCTGGAAGCATTGCCGGGCGACATCGATGCCAAGGAGCAGCAGATCGCGGCCGTCGAAGCCGAAATGGCTGAAGCCGGCTTCTATCAGCGTCCGCCGGCAGAAACGGCCAAGGTGATTGCTTCGCTGGAGCAGTTGCAGGCTGAGCTGGATGCACTGGTGGAGCGTTGGGCCGAGCTGGATGCCTGATTGATCCGGTAACAAAAAAGCCCGACGCTCAGTGATGAGCGCCGGGCTTTTCATATTCGGGTCTCGGTGAAGATTCAATGTGGGAGCGGGCTTGCTCGCGAAAGCGATGTATCAGGCAGCATCAATGTTGAATTTAACGACGCCTTCGCGAGCAAGCCCGCTCCCACAGGTTTTTGTGTTTCAGCGTTTGATCAGGTGCACCGCCAAAACATCGCAAGGCGCGCCATGCAGCACGTCATTGGCCGTGGAGCCCAGCAACAGTGCCAGACCGTGACGGCCATGGCTGCCGACCACGATAAGATCGCACGAGTTTTCCTTGGCGAAATGATGGATCTCCTGACGTGGCTGGCCATAGGTCAGGTGGCAATTGGCGCCTTCGAGCTCGGCATATTTGGCTTTCAGGCGCTCAAGACGCTCCTTGGCCTGATCGAACTGCTGCTGTTGCAGTTGTGACAGATCCATCGGCACATCGCCGCCGAACGCCATGGCCATCGGTTCGACGATATGCACCAGCGACAGCTTGGCGCCATTGCTCGCCGACAGCTCTCGGGCGCGGTGAATCACAGGGTCGCACTCTTCGGTCAGGTCTACGGCGACCAGGATATGGTTGTAGGGCATGAGGTGCTCCTCGTGACGGTTCAATATTGTTAAGTATGGCTGGTTTCAAGCGCATTGGTTCCAAAGTGACACAATGCGCTCACCTTAAGTCGGGAGTAGAGATATGACGGTCTGGTTGGTGGTGTCAATCCTGCTGGTGGTTTTGAGTCCACTGGCGTGGTTGCGCCCGTCGCGCGTGCAGAGCGGCCGGATGGCCCTGCGCATGGAGGCGCGACGCATCGGGCTGGCCATGCAGCTGGCGCCTCAGGAGTGGCCGCACTGGCTGTCTCAGGAGCCGCCCAGCCCGTGCGCGCAATATCATCGGCCACGGCGTGGCACTCAGCCGGCGTGCTGGACCTACTGGCAGAAATCGCCGGGGGTATGGGTCAATCAGTGGCAGGAAGTCTGCGAGGACCGGTTGCTGCTCGATCATTTCGAAAAGTTGCCGGGCAACGTGTTCAAGGTCGAGGCCGACAAGCAGATGATCGCGCTGTACTGGGGCGAGAAGGGCGAAGCCACGGTTTTGCAGGATATCGACGCGACTCTGAAAGCGCTGGCCTGACTCGCGGACTTTTCCCACTGCAAGGGTGGGGAGCGTCCGGCAGACGAGCAATAAAAAGCCCGACATGATTCATCGGGCGGGGTGGCCAGGCAGGCCGGTAACTGTTTTTATCGCTGCCTTGGCTTTTCGCGGTCAGCGATTCTCCCTGTAGTCCAGCCAGCGTAGCCTGTTAAACAAGGCTCGCCGGGAATTAGGGCGACTTTTCTAACTATTGATTCTATGAATGGCTTTGCATGCAGCTGCGTGTTGCGGATCTGTGTGCAACGGAAATGACCACAAAGTCGCATTTCAACCCGTATTTTGGGCGATTGACAATTGTTGGAAATTCCGTGAAGGTGACGTACCCAAATCAAACGGGCGTATGAATTGAGCGTTTGTCTTACAGACTGCTCCTACAGAATCCCGACTATCGCGTTGGCGGGTGTGCCGGGTGGATTGGCGTCAGCATCGACGAAAAAGCGTCCTGCCGAGCCATTTACCTGCGTCCGACGTGTACTGTTCAGCTTCCATATCGTGGAGATCAGTTGATGATTTACGAAGGTAAAGCCATCACGGTTAAAGCTCTTGAAAGTGGCATCGTCGAATTGAAATTCGACCTCAAGGGTGAGTCCGTCAACAAGTTCAACCGTCTTACCCTGAACGAACTGCGTCAGGCCGTGGACACCATCAAGGCAGATGCTTCGATCAAGGGCGTGATCGTCAGCAGTGGCAAGGACGTGTTCATCGTCGGCGCCGACATCACCGAATTTGTCGACAACTTCAAGCTGCCGGATGCCGAGCTGGTTGCTGGCAATCTCGAAGCCAACAAGATCTTCAGCGATTTCGAAGACCTCAACGTTCCGACCGTGGCCGCGATCAACGGCATCGCCTTGGGTGGTGGTCTGGAAATGTGCCTGGCGGCGGACTACCGCGTCATGTCGACCAAGGCCAAGATCGGTCTGCCGGAAGTCAAACTGGGCATCTACCCAGGCTTCGGCGGTACTGTGCGTCTGCCACGTCTGATCGGCGTCGATAACGCCATCGAGTGGATTGCCGCCGGCAAGGAAAACCGTCCTGAAGACGCGCTGAAAGTCAGCGCCGTCGACGCCGTGGTTGCTCCGGAGAAGCTGCAGGAAGCTGCCCTTGAACTGATCAAGCGCGCCATCTCCGGCGAGTTCGACTACAAGGCCAAGCGTCAGCCAAAACTTGAAAAACTCAAGCTCAACGCCATTGAACAAATGATGGCTTTCGAAACCGCCAAAGGTTTTGTGGCAGGGCAGGCTGGCCCGAATTACCCGGCGCCGGTTGAAGCCATCAAGACCATCCAGAAAGCCGCGAACTTCGGTCGTGACAAGGCGCTGGAAGTCGAAGCAGCAGGTTTCGTCAAACTGGCCAAGACCTCTGCCGCGCAGAGCTTGATCGGTCTGTTCCTGAACGATCAGGAGCTGAAGAAAAAGGCCAAGGCCTACGACGAAATCGCCAAGGACGTGAAGCAGGCTGCCGTACTGGGCGCCGGCATCATGGGCGGCGGTATCGCCTATCAGTCGGCCTCCAAAGGCACGCCGATCCTGATGAAGGACATCAACGAACACGGTATCGAGCAGGGTCTGGCCGAAGCCGCCAAACTGCTGGTTGGCCGCGTTGACAAAGGCCGCATGACCGCCGCGAAAATGGCTGAAGTGCTCAACGGCATTCGTCCGACCCTGTCCTACGGCGACTTCGGTCACGTCGATCTGGTTGTTGAAGCCGTGGTCGAGAACCCGAAGGTCAAGCAAGCGGTGCTGGCTGAAGTCGAAGACAAGGTCAAAGAGGACACCATCCTCGCGTCCAACACCTCGACGATTTCCATCAGCCTGCTGGCCAAGGCCCTCAAGCGTCCGGAAAACTTCGTCGGCATGCACTTCTTCAACCCGGTGCACATGATGCCGCTGGTGGAAGTGATCCGTGGCGAGAAGTCCAGCGAGCTGGCGATTGCCACAACCGTTGCCTACGCCAAGAAAATGGGCAAGAACCCGATCGTCGTCAACGACTGCCCGGGCTTCCTGGTCAACCGCGTTCTGTTCCCGTACTTCGGCGGTTTCGCCAAGCTGGTCAGCGCTGGTGTGGATTTCGTCCGCATCGATAAAGTCATGGAAAAATTCGGCTGGCCGATGGGCCCGGCGTACCTGATGGACGTGGTCGGCATCGACACCGGTCACCACGGTCGTGACGTGATGGCTGAAGGTTTCCCGGATCGCATGAAGGATGACCGTCGTTCGGCCATCGACGTGCTTTACGAAGCCAAGCGTCTGGGCCAGAAGAACGGCAAGGGCTTCTACGCCTACGAAGCCGACAAGAAAGGCAAGCAGAAGAAGGTTGCCGATCCGTCGGTGCTGGAAGTGCTCAAGCCGATCGTTTACGAGCAGCGCGAAGTCACTGACGAAGACATCATCAACTGGATGATGATCCCGCTGTGCCTGGAAACCGTGCGCTGCCTGGAAGACGGCATCGTTGAAACCGCCGCCGAAGCCGACATGGGTCTGGTCTACGGTATCGGTTTCCCTCCATTCCGTGGCGGTGCGCTGCGCTACATCGATTCGATCGGTGTGGCCGAGTTCGTTGCCCTGGCTGACCAGTACGCTGATTTGGGCGCGCTGTACCACCCGACCGCGAAGCTGCGCGAAATGGCCAAAAACGGCCAGAGCTTCTTCGGTTAAGCGCCCCCAACTAGAGTGAGAGTGAACTTATGAGCTTGAATCCTAGAGACGTCGTGATTGTCGACTTCGGTCGTACTCCGATGGGCCGCTCCAAGGGCGGCATGCACCGCAACACCCGCGCCGAAGACATGTCGGCGCACCTGATCAGCAAACTGCTGGAACGCAACGCCAAGGTCGATCCTGCTGAAGTCGAGGACGTGATCTGGGGCTGTGTGAACCAGACCCTGGAGCAGGGCTGGAACATCGCGCGCATGGCGTCGCTGATGACCCAGATTCCGCACACCTCGGCCGGCCAGACCGTCAGCCGTCTGTGCGGCTCGTCGATGAGCGCCCTGCACACTGCAGCGCAAGCGATCATGACCGGCAACGGTGACGTATTCGTGGTTGGCGGCGTCGAGCATATGGGCCACGTGAGCATGATGCACGGTGTCGATCCGAACCCGCACATGTCGCTGTACGCGGCGAAAGCCTCGGGCATGATGGGTCTGACCGCAGAAATGCTCGGCAAGATGCACGGCATCACTCGTGAGCAGCAGGACGCCTTTGGCGTGCGCTCCCACCAGCTCGCCCATAAAGCGACGGTGGAAGGCAAGTTCAAAGACGAAATCATCCCGATGCAGGGCTACGACGAAAACGGCTTCCTGAAGCTGTTCGACTACGACGAAACCATTCGTCCGGAAACCACCCTGGAAAGTCTGGCGGCCCTCAAGCCTGCCTTCAATCCAAAGGGCGGTACCGTGACTGCCGGTACTTCGTCGCAGATCACCGATGGTGCTTCGTGCATGATCGTGATGTCGGCGCAGCGTGCACAGGATCTGGGGATCCAGCCGATGGCCGTGATCCGTTCGATGGCAGTGGCGGGTGTGGATCCGGCAATCATGGGCTATGGTCCAGTGCCGGCGACACAAAAAGCCCTGAAGCGTGCGGGCCTTGGCATCAACGATATCGACTTCTTCGAGCTCAACGAAGCTTTCGCTGCACAGGCCCTGCCAGTGCTGAAAGATCTGAAAGTGCTCGACAAGATGAACGAGAAGGTTAACCTGCACGGCGGCGCGATCGCCCTGGGTCACCCGTTCGGTTGCTCCGGTGCCCGTATTTCCGGCACCTTGCTGAACGTGATGAAGCAGAATGGCGGCACCTTCGGGGTGGCCACCATGTGCATTGGTCTCGGCCAAGGCATCTCCACCGTCTTCGAACGCGTTTAAGCGTCTCGTCGATGGAAGCCGGGGCCCAGTGCCCCGGTTTTTGTTTTTGCGGATTTATTTTTGTATTTATTTTGAAAAAATTTGAGTGAGGGCCGAAGCATGCCGATACAACCTGGGCTCTACCAACATTACAAAGGTCCGCAGTACCGCGTATTCAGTGTTGCGCGGCACTCCGAGACCGAAGAGGAAGTGGTGTTTTACCAAGCCCTGTATGGAGATTACGGCTTTTGGGTACGCCCTTTGAGCATGTTCGTCGAGTCGGTCGAGGTTGACGGCGAGCAGGTGCCACGCTTTGCTTTGGTGCACGCCGAACCGAGCCTTTTTTCCAAGGCATAAGGCGAGTGCGCACAGAACCCTGCGCTTGACCTCACCTTGTAGCCACTATATATAGCGGTGCCGCGTCAGGCGCCAACCGCCTTTCACTTCTAGAATTCAGGAATTTTCTGATCCATGGGCAAATCGCTGGTCATTGTGGAATCCCCGGCTAAGGCCAAGACCATCAACAAGTATCTGGGCAACCAATACGTGGTGAAGTCGAGTATCGGCCATATCCGAGACCTGCCCACCAGCGGTTCGGCTAGCGCCAGCAAAGAGCCAGCCGCCAAGCGCGGCAAGGCTGCCGCGGGCGAAGGGCCGGTGCTCACGCCGAAAGAGAAAGCGCGCAAGCAGCTGGTCTCGCGCATGGGGGTCGATCCCGAGCATGGCTGGAAAGCCCAGTACGAGATCCTCCCGGGCAAAGAGAAGGTCATCGAAGAGCTGCGCCGGCTCGCCAAGGATGCTGACACCATCTATCTCGCAACCGACTTGGATCGCGAGGGGGAAGCCATTGCCTGGCACCTGCGCGAAGCCATCGGTGGTGACGACAGCCGCTACAAGCGCGTGGTGTTCAACGAAATCACCAAGAAGGCGATTCAGGAAGCCTTCTCCGAGCCGGGCGAGCTGGACATCGATCGTGTAAATGCCCAACAGGCGCGTCGTTTCCTCGACCGCGTTGTGGGTTACATGGTCTCGCCGCTGCTGTGGGCCAAAATCGCCCGTGGCCTGTCAGCCGGTCGCGTGCAATCGGTTGCCGTGAAACTGGTGGTGGAGCGTGAGCGCGAGATCCGTGCATTCAACCCGGAAGAGTACTGGGAAGTGCACGCTGATCTTGGCACCGCCAAGGGTTCGACCGTACGTTTCGAAGTGGCGCGCGAGAAGGGTGAAGCCTTCAAGCCGCTGAACGAAGCTCAGGCCACAGCCGCGCTGGAGAAACTCAAGTCCTCCAGCTACAGCATCGTCAAGCGCGAAGACAAGCCGACCAGCAGCAAGCCGTCGGCGCCGTTCATCACCTCCACCCTGCAGCAGGCCGCGAGCAACCGCCTGGGCTTCGGTGTGAAGAAAACCATGATGATGGCCCAGCGTCTGTACGAAGCCGGCTACATCACTTATATGCGTACCGACTCGACCAACCTCTCGGCTGATGCCGTGGCGATGGCGCGTACCTTTATCGAGGACGAGTTCGGCAAGAAGTACCTGCCGGAAACGCCGAACGTCTACAGCAGCAAGGAAGGCGCACAAGAGGCTCACGAAGCGATTCGTCCTTCCGATGCCAACACCACGCCAAGCAAGCTTGCGGGCATGGAGCGTGATGCTGAGCGCCTCTACGAGTTGATCTGGCGCCAGTTCCTCGCTTGCCAGATGCTGCCGGCGCAATATCTGTCGACCACCGTCAGCGTTGCCGCTGGCGACTTCGAGCTGCGTGCCAAAGGCCGCATCCTCAAGTTCGACGGTTACACCCGCGTTCTGCCGCAAATCACCAAGCCTGGCGATGACGATGTTCTGCCGGACATGGCGCAGGGCGATGCGATGAAGCTGATCAAGCTCGATCCGTCGCAGCATTTCACCAAGCCGCCGGCCCGTTACTCGGAAGCCAGCCTGGTCAAGGAAATGGAAAAACGCGGCATCGGTCGTCCTTCGACTTACGCAGCTATCATTTCGACCATTCAGGATCGCGGCTACGTGACCCTGCACAACCGTCGTTTCTACTCGGAAAAGATGGGCGATATCGTCACCGAGCGTCTGTCGGAGAGCTTCTCGAACCTCATGGACTACGGCTTCACCGCCGGCATGGAAGAGAACCTCGATGATGTGGCTCAGGGCGAGCGCGACTGGAAAAACGTGCTGGACGAGTTCTACGGCGACTTCAAGAAGAAGCTCGAAGTGGCCGAGAACCCGGAAAGCGGCATGCGTGCCAACCAGCCGGTCATGACTGATATTCCGTGCACCACGTGCGGTCGTCCGATGCAGATCCGTACGGCATCGACCGGCGTGTTCCTCGGTTGCTCGGGCTACAGCCTGCCGCCAAAAGAGCGCTGCAAGGCCACCGTCAACCTGGTGCCGGGCGACGAGATCGCTGCGGACGACGAGGGCGAGTCGGAGTCGCTGGTGCTGCGCGGCAAGCATCGCTGCCCGATCTGCAGCACCGCGATGGACGCCTACCTGCTCGACGAGAAGCGCAAACTGCACATCTGCGGTAACAACCCGGATTGTGCCGGCTATGAAATCGAAGAGGGCAACTACCGCATCAAGGGCTACGAAGGTCCGAGCCTGGAATGCGACAAGTGCGGCAGCGAGATGCAGCTCAAGACCGGCCGTTTCGGCAAGTTCTTCGGTTGCACCAACCCGACCTGCAAGAACACCCGCAAACTGCTGAAGAGTGGTGACGCGGCGCCGCCGAAGATGGACCCGGTGAAGATGCCTGAGCTGAAATGTGAAAAGGTCAACGACACCTACATTCTGCGCGACGGTGCTTCCGGTCTGTTCCTGGCGGCCAGCCAGTTCCCGAAAAACCGCGAGACCCGTGCTCCGCTGGTGATCGAGATTCTGCCGCACAAGGATGAGATCGATCCGAAGTACCACTTCCTCTGCGAAGCACCGCAGAAGGATCCTGATGGTCTGCCGGCAGTAATCCGTTACAGCCGCAAGACCAAGGAGCAATATGTGCAGACCGAGGTCGACGGCAAGCCTACCGGCTGGAAAGCGTTCTACGACGGTGGCAAGTGGACTGTTGAAGACAAGCGCACGAAAGCCAAGGCTGAGTAAGCGTTAGCCTGATCCACAAAAGGCCGCATGATGACCCTCGGGTTTTCATGCGGCCTTTTTGTTTTGTGCTTGCGGTGGGATCGGCTGATCCACGACACTGTCGGGTCTGTGTGACGCAATTATTTCGCTGTGGAGACTGCCGGCATGGCGCACGAACTCTATACCCGCACCAATCAGAAGATCTATTTCGCCGGCCTGTCGCTGGAGGCTCTGGCTCGCGCCGAAGAGGGGCGGGCGATGAATTCGTTGGCGCTGATTCAGGCTGGCCGCGAATCAGCATTGTTTCACCTCTATGGCGCGCTTCTGGGCCTGTGTCACGAGATCGCCGGTTTTTATCGTCTGCCTCAGGCCAATGCATCGCGAGCAGAAGCGTTGCTGACTCGCGAAGTCCTGGAATCGATTGCGATCCCGGAACTGGCCGAGATGGTTGAGCTGGCTGGTAACCCTGAAACCTGGCTGGCGAAATTGCTGGCGGCGCACTCAGCGTTGTTCCAGCCGCCACGGGTGCCACACAAGCCCAAGGGCGATGTGACACAGCCATTGATTCAGGCCATTAATCTCGATGAAGAAGAGGCGCCGCAGGAGTTGAGTCGGGAAGAGCTGGAGAGCTGGCGGCAGAATCTCAAGGGCTTGGCAATCCGCTTTCGCGAAGGCTTGAACGAATGCTGAGGACAATTGACACGGTGGCAATCTGAAACATGCTGCTGGTCAAGATCCCGAGCGAAGCCCGAATGATGTCTATATAATCCCTGCCTTTCGTGGAGAACAGACCTATATGCCAACGTCCTTTCTAGAAATTGTCGAGTTACCAGACGGCCGAATCGAACTGCGCAGGGCTGAGGACGAGGGTTCTCTGGTGACGCTGGATTTCTCCGAGGATGCTAAAGCATTCCTGCAAGGCCAGCATGTGGAAATCGCGAAAGCGATGTTGAGCGTTGGCGTACAGATGGCCGGCCGTATGGTCGAAGGCGAATTTGATAAGGAAGAAGGGCCACGGGTTCTTCACTGAGATCCGCCTGTCGGCGCTTGCCGCTGCAACATCAGATCGGCTTCTCTGTCCCTGGAGAAGCCCTGCGCTTCACACAGCGCGCGTTACAAATGAATCAACCCAATCGAATGTTCAGGCTCTGAGCGTCGCCCGTGCGGGCTGCGCTGATCAGTTGTTGCCGTGAACTTGTGTTCAGCGGGTTGAGCCAGGTTACCACCGTATGGCTACGACCCAGGCGCAGTGCTTCGCAGGCCAGTTGCTGAGTGCTTTGCGCGCCACGAGGTTGCAACAGCAGAATGCGTTCACGGTTCAGGCCGGCCTCTCGTAGCCAGGTTTGGGTCAGGCTGGCTGGAGGGGCGATCAGTGTCAGCCATCGTGCATCCTGATCCTCGCTCAGTTCGCGAAGGATCGGGGCCAGCAGGTTCAGGCAGTTCCCGGCCGCACCGCGCAGTGACAGCTCACTGAATACTTCCGGTTCGGCAATCCATGGGCGCTCGACCACATCTTTCAGGATCGGTGCCATCGGTTGTGCCAGAAACGCTTCGAATAGAGGCAGTTGTGTTTGCTGGGGTGTGTGTGGGAACTGCATAAAGCCTCCTTTAGCGGCGGATTACGCCGACACTCAAGCCTTCGATCACCAGTTCCTGATCTTTCAGGTCGACTTCGATAGGGGCGAACTCAGGGTTTTCGGCAATCAGCCAGACTTTGCTGCCTTCGCGCTTGAAGCGCTTGACCGTCACTTCATCGCCGATCCGTGCAACCACCACCTGGCCATTGCGTGCTTCGCGGGTGGTGTGAACCGCCAGCAGGTCACCGTCGAAAATGCCGATGTCCTTCATGCTCATGCCGTGTACGCGCAACAGGTAATCGGCCCGTGGGTGAAAGAACGCAGGATTGATGTTGCAGGACTCTTCGATGTGCTGCTGGGCGAGGATCGGTGCGCCGGCAGCGACCCGGCCAATGATCGGCAGGGTAGAGTCGTCAGCCTTGGCTTCGAAACCGGGGATGCGAATGCCGCGGGAGGCGCCCGGGGTCATTTCGATTGCACCTTTGCGGGCGAGGGCCTTGAGGTGTTCTTCCGCCGCGTTGGGCGACTTGAAACCCAGTTCCTGAGCGATTTCCGCGCGGGTTGGCGGGTAGCCGTTGTCTTCGAGGCAGCGTTTGATAAAGGCCAGAATCTCGGCTTGGCGTGTCGTCAGCTTTAGCATATTGATCGCTCTGTCTTTTTATACAGTGACTGGGATTATATACAGTGAAGCGGTCTTGGCAATGCCCGTTTTTTTGCAGCCCGCCGGACGGTCGGTTGCCGTGCTTATTAATGCGCCGGTCGAGTGTGGTTAAATAGCTGACCGACCATTCCCAAAACGAACTGGCAGGCTTGACAAGGCTTGGGCTGAAACGTATGTTTCAAACAAGTGTTTGTCAGGCGGAGTAGCCATGGCCCAGTCGGAAACCGTTGAACGCATTCTTGATGCTGCCGAGCAGTTGTTCGCGGAGAAAGGTTTCGCTGAAACCTCATTGCGTTTGATCACCAGCAAGGCCGGGGTAAACCTGGCGGCGGTGAATTATCATTTCGGCTCCAAGAAAGCGCTGATCCAGGCGGTTTTCTCGCGCTTCCTCGGGCCGTTCTGCATCAGCCTCGATAAAGAGCTGGAGCGTCGCCAGGCCAAGCCTGAAAACAAGCCGACCCTTGAAGAGTTGCTGGAAATCCTCGTCGAGCAAGCGCTCGTGGTGCAGCCACGCAGCGGTAACGACCTGTCGATCTTCATGCGTTTGCTCGGTTTGGCGTTCAGCCAGAGCCAGGGTCACCTGCGTCGTTATCTGGAAGACATGTACGGTAAGGTGTTCCGCCGCTACATGCTGTTGGTCAACGAAGCGGCTCCGCGCATCCCGCCAATCGAGCTGTTCTGGCGCGTGCACTTCATGCTCGGCGCTGCGGCGTTCAGCATGTCCGGGATCAAGGCCTTGCGCGCGATTGCCGAGACCGATTTCGGCGTCAACACCTCGATCGAACAGGTGATGCGTCTGATGGTGCCGTTCCTTGCCGCCGGCATGCGTGCCGAAACCGGTGTCACCGACCCGGCGATGGCGACTGCGCAGCTTCGCCCGCGCAGCAAATCGACTCCGGTGGCCGCCAAGGTTTAACCGCACACGGGTGGGCGCGGCTGCTTGTATCCGCTAAGCTAGCCGCCCATGCCGACTTTCGTTCTGAACCCGATCTCCATAGAAATTATTGGCCTGCCGAGCATTGCTCACGGTAGCGATTTCTGGCGGATCGGGTTTTTCGTTTTCAAGGAATCTCTATGACTGCTGGCCTGCAAGGCTCGTTGATGGTGGACGTCGCCGGTACCTGGCTGACGGCCGAAGATCGCCAATTGTTGCGCCAGCCCGAAGTGGGCGGCCTGATCATTTTCGCGCGCAACATCGAGCACCCGCGCCAAGTGCGCGAGCTGAGTGCTGCGATCCGCGCCATTCGCCCGGATCTGCTGCTGGCGGTCGACCAGGAGGGCGGCCGGGTGCAGCGTCTGCGTCAGGGCTTCGTGCGCCTGCCCGCGATGCGTGCCATCGCCGACAACCCGAACGCCGAATACCTCGCCGAACAATGCGGCTGGATCATGGCCACCGAAGTGCTGGCGGTCGGCCTCGACCTGAGTTTCGCCCCGGTGCTGGATCTGGATTACCAGCGCAGCGCCGTGGTCGGCACTCGTTCGTTCGAAGGGGATCCCGAGCGCGCAGCGTTGCTCGCCGGCGCCTTCATCCGCGGCATGAACAGCGCGGGCATGGCCGCTACCGGCAAGCATTTCCCCGGTCACGGTTGGGCCGAAGCCGACTCCCACGTCGCGATCCCGAATGACGAGCGCAGTCTCGACGAGATCCGCGCCAACGACCTCGTACCGTTCGCCAGACTCAGCAAGCAACTCGCTGCGGTCATGCCGGCGCACGTCATCTATCCGCAAGTCGATTCGCAGCCGGCTGGGTTCTCCCGTCGCTGGTTGCAGGACATCCTGCGCGGCGAGTTGCAGTTTGACGGCGTGATCTTCAGCGACGACCTTTCGATGGCCGGCGCCCACGTGGTCGGCGACGCTGCCAGCCGGATCGAAGCCGCGTTGACTGCCGGTTGCGACATGGGCCTGGTGTGCAATGACCGCGCTGCGGCCGAACTGGCCCTGAGTGCTGCGCAACGGATGAAGGTCAAGCCGTCCGCACGCATTGCGCGGATGCGCGGGCAGGCGTTCGCCAGCACCGACTACCGTCAGGATCCGCGCTGGCTCACCGCCATCGGCGCGCTCAAAGACGCTCAACTGATCGATTAAGGATTTTTGCTATGACGGTTTACGCAATCATCGGTGGCACCGGCCTGACCCAGCTCGAAGGCCTGAGCATTCGTCAGTCGTTGGCGGTGGATACGCCTTACGGTTCGCCGTCGGCTGAAGTGCAGATCGGGGAGTATGCCGGCAAGGAAGTGCTGTTCCTCGCCCGTCACGGCCATCCCCATCGTTTCCCGCCGCACAAGGTCAACTACCGCGCCAACCTGTGGGCGCTGAAGCAGGCCGGCGCCGAGGCGATCATCGCGGTCAACGCGGTAGGCGGGATCCATCCGGCCATGGGTACCGGACATTTCTGTGTGCCACACCAGATCGTCGATTACACCAGCGGTCGCGAACACACGTTTTTCGCCGATGATCTGGAGCACGTCACCCACATCGATTTCAGCTTCCCTTACAGCGAGTCGCTGCGTCAGCAACTGATCGCCGCGCTGGCTGCCGAAGGTTGCGAATACAGCGATCAGGGCGTGTATGCCTGCACCCAGGGCCCGCGTCTGGAAACCGTGGCCGAGATTGTGCGTCTGGAGCGCGATGGCTGCGACATCGTCGGCATGACCGGCATGCCGGAAGCGGCACTGGCCCGTGAGCTGGATCTGGATTACGCCTGCCTGGCGCTGGTGGTGAATCCGGCGGCGGGCAAGACCACGGCGGTGATCACCATGGCCGAGATCGAGCAGGCGCTGCATGACGGGATGGGCAAGGTGAAATCGACGTTGGCGCGGGTGTTGGCCAGTTAAGGACTGTCCATGAGCAGTTTCATCGAGCGGCTTAAAGGGCTGGCATGGACTCACGCATTCAGTAGCAAGGCGTTGGCCAAGGCCCGCGCTTATGCTGCCGATGATCGGGTAGAGATCATCGAGATCGATGACAGGAAAATCGAGGCGTTCTGCGTCGGTTCGGAAACACAGGCGTATGAACAAAGCATCTACCTGTCCGATGATCGCCTGGGATCGGTTAATTTGCGTTGCTTATGCACCTGCCCCGTCGCGATTGATTGCAAACACTGCGCGGCGGTGCTCTATCACCTGCAGGGCATTGACGACGATACGTCCGAAAGTGACGCACAGATCCCCTTGGGTCGGGCGCTGGAGCATTGGCTTTCGACAGTCCCCGTCCCGGCCAGGCCCGTCGACGAAGGGGCGCAAACCGCGGGCACGCGCCTGTTTTACAAACTCAAACCCACGTCTGCGAACGGCAAGTGGCTGCTCGATATTTTCAAGGTCTATCAGCTCAAGAGCGGCGAGTTACGCGAAGTAAAACCGATGTATTCGCTGTCGGACATGCTCATGCGTCAGTCCGGTTATCTGTCCGAACTGGATCTGCGCGTTGCCAGGCTGTTGGTCGCCATGCATTCCCATCACGCCTATTACAGCGGCTATCCGCTGGAAGGCAGCAGTGGCGCGGAACTGCTGGAAATGCTCCTGCGCACCTCGCGCCTGTTCCTCGACTTCGAAAACTTGCAGGCACTGACGCCGGGCGCGAAACGCATGGGTCTGTTCTCTTGGGCCGAGCAGGCCGACGGTGGGTTCCGCGCCCAATGGAGCAGTGCCGAGGCTGCGCAGGAAACCGTGCTGGCGCTGGAGCCGCTTTATTACATCGATCGTGAGCAGCGACAGGTTGGCCCTCTGTTCAGTGAGTTGGAAGAAAAACTGGCCTGCCATTTGACCCTCGCCCCAGACATCCCGGCGCGTCAGGCGATGCAGTTCAGCCATCGCATGAGCGCGATGACCAAAATCCCGCCGCCGCACAAGCTCACCGAACGAATCATCGATGACGTGCTTCCGCAGCCGCAACTGACCTTGGTCAGCGGCCGGGAGCGTTCGCGCTGGGAATACGTTCTGGAGCACCGCGCCGCTCTGGTGTTTACCTACAACGGTCATCCGGCGGTGGATCGTCATCCGGAAGTGATGATCCTCAATGGCACTGAAACCCAGCGCATTCGACGCCAGCCTGCGATGGAAAAGAAGCTGCGCCAGAGCCTGCAAAAGCACGGCTTCAAAAAAGCCACGCGCAAGAGCGCTATGGATCGTCTCGGCGAGATGTTCACCTTGCCGGATGATTCCGCCTGGCTCGGATTCATGCATGAAGGGCTTGCCACACTGCGCGCCGCGGACTGGGAAATCGAAATCAGTCCCGGCTTCCATTTCGATGTGCAGCCGGTTGAACACTGGTACGCGGAGGTCGAAGAAGAGGCCGGGCATCAATGGTTTGATCTGCAACTGGGCATCGTCGTCAATGGCAAGCGCTACAGCTTGTTGCCGATCCTTCTACATCTGTTGCGCACCCAGCCACGTTTGCTCGACCCGGTGAATCTGGCGCAACGCAGCGACGACGAAAAACTCCTGATCGAACTCAAGCCCAGCGGTTTTGGCGACCCGGCAGGCGCCAAGGTGGCGTTGCCGCTGAGTCGGGTCAAACCGCTGATGGCGACGCTGGGCGAGCTGTACCTGGGCGGACATCAGGGCGATGCGCTGCGCTTGACTGCTCCAGACGCCGCGCGCCTGAGTATGCTCGATGGCATGCCACTGGAATGGCAGGGCGGCGAACGCCTGCGCACTTTTGCCAAGCGGCTGCACAATTCCAGACACACCCATATTGCTGCGCCGGCCGGCCTTAATGCGCAACTGCGCCCATATCAGCTCGAAGGCCTTGGCTGGATGCAGACTCTGCGGGAGCTGGAGGTCGGCGGCATTCTTGGCGATGACATGGGCTTGGGCAAAACCCTGCAGACCCTGGCGCATCTGCTCACGGAAAAGCACGCCGGTCGCCTCGATTGCCCGGCACTGGCGGTGATGCCGACCAGCCTGATTCCCAACTGGCTCGACGAGGCCCAGCGCTTCACGCCTCAGTTGAAGGTCCTGGCGCTGCATGGGGCCGGGCGGCAAAAAGACTTCGCCAATCTCGCCGAATACGACTTGGTGCTGACCACTTACGCCTTGCTGCCCAGGGATCTTGAAACGTTGCGGCCGCAGTCGTGGAGCGTGCTGATTCTCGACGAAGCGCAGAACATCAAGAACCCGCTGAGCAAAGCGGCGCAGGCCGCACGTGACTTGCAGGCCCGTCAGCGCTTGTGTCTGAGCGGCACGCCACTGGAAAACCATCTCGGCGAGCTGTGGTCGCAGTTTCATTTCCTCATGCCTGGCTGGCTGGGCGACAGCAAATCCTTCAACCGCGATTACCGCACACCGATCGAGAAGCATGGCAATGTCCAGCGCATGCAGCACCTGACGGCGCGCATCAAGCCGTTTCTGCTGCGTCGCAAGAAAGATCAGGTCGCCACTGAGCTGCCGCCGAAAACCGAAATCATCCATTGGGTTGAACTCAGCGACGGCCAGCGCGACGTCTATGAAACGGTGCGCGTGGCGATGGACAAAAAAGTGCGCGACGAAATTGCCCGCAGTGGTGTAGCGCGCAGTCAAATCATCATTCTTGATGCCTTGCTCAAGCTGCGTCAGGTCTGCTGCGATCTGCGCTTGATCAACATGCCTCTCACGGCGAAGGCATTGCGCTCGGGCAGCGGCAAGCTGATCAGCCTGATGGAGATGCTCGAAGAGTTGCTCGGCGAAGGTCGGCGCATCCTGCTGTTCTCCCAGTTCACCTCGATGCTGGCGCTGATCGAGCAGGAGTTGCAGCAGCGCGCTATCGGTTATTCGTTGCTGACTGGCGACACCACCGACCGGCGCACGCCAGTCAAGAATTTCCAGGGCGGCAAGGTGCCGTTGTTCCTCATCAGCCTCAAGGCTGGCGGTACTGGTCTGAACCTGACGGCTGCGGACACGGTGATCCACTTCGACCCGTGGTGGAATCCGGCAGTGGAGAATCAGGCAACTGATCGCGCTTATCGTATCGGGCAGAACAATCCGGTGTTTGTTTACAAGTTGATTGCCAAAGGTACTGTGGAGGAAAAAATCCAGGCGCTGCAGCAGGAGAAGGCTGCGCTGGCCGGGGCGGTGCTTGAAGGTGGTACGACGGGTGGATTCAAACTGGAACAGAGTGATATCGAAGCGCTGTTTGCGCCGTTGCCCGCTTCCAGGCAGTAAGCTTCAGTTTGAACCTTCAACTGAGGTGATCCGTTCGCGAGCAGGCTCGCTCCCACAAGGGGAAATGCGATCCAACTGTGGGAGCGGGCTTGCTCGCGAAAGCTATCTAGCAAACACTGCACATCTCAACGCTTGTCGAACTTGTCCGGCAACGGCGCAAACAGCGCTTCAATATCATCGCTCTGCAGTTTCCAGTCCCCGGCCTTGCGCCCATCCAGCACGCCTGCCGCCAGGTCGGATTTTTCCTTCTGCAGGTGCTGAATCTTCTCTTCCACCGTGCCGCGGGCAATCATCTTGTAGACGAACACCGGCTTCTCCTGGCCGATTCGATAGGCGCGGTCGGTTGCCTGGTTCTCGGTTGCCGGGTTCCACCACGGATCGTAATGGATCACCGTGTCCGCTTCGGTCAGGTTCAGGCCGACGCCGCCGGCCTTCAGGCTGATCAGAAAAATCTGACGTTTGCCGCTCTGGAATTCCTTCACCGGCGTGCGCCGATCGCGGGTCTGGCCAGTCAACAAGGCGTAGGCCACGTTGCGTTTCTTCAGTTCGTCCTCGATCAGTGACAGCATCGAGGTGAACTGCGAGAACAATAGAATCCGCCGACCTTCTTCGAACAACTCTTCGAGCATTTCCATCAGGCTGTCGAGCTTGCCCGAGCTGCTGCCTCGGGCGGGCAGGGTGGCGTCGTTGACCAGGCGCAGATCGCAGCAGACCTGACGCAGCTTGAGCAGGGCTTCAAGAATGATGATCTGGCTGCGCGCCACGCCTTTGCGAGTGATCTCGTCGCGTACTTTCTTGTCCATCGCCAGGCGCATGGTTTCGTACACGTCGCGCTGCGCCTCATTGAGATCGACCCAGTGGATGATCTCGGTTTTAGGCGGCAGTTCGGTGGCCACCTGTTCCTTGGTGCGGCGCAGCAGAAACGGTTTTATCCGCCCATTGAGGTGCTGCAGCCTGACTTCGCTGGCGCGCTTTTCGATCGGCACGCGGTAGTCGGCATTGAAGCTTTTGACATCGCCCAACCAGCCCGGCAGCAAAAAGTGGAACAACGACCACAACTCGCCGAGGTGGTTTTCCAGCGGTGTGCCACTCAGGCACAGGCGCTGGCGCGCGTTGAGTTCGCGAGCGGCTTGCGCGGCCTTGCTGTTAGGGTTCTTGATGTACTGCGCTTCGTCGAGCACCAGAACGTGCAGCGGCTGTTGTGCCAGCCGTTCGACGTCCTTGGGCAGCAGTGCATAGGTGGTCAGGATCAGGTCGAAGTCGGCCAGATGCTCGAAATGCTTTTTGCGGCCGGCACCGTACAGCGCGACCACTTTCAGTTGCGGCGTGAAGTGCGCGGCTTCGTCGAGCCAGTTCGGGATCAGGCTGGTGGGCATCACCACCATGCACGGTCGATCCAGACGCCCGGCGTTTTTCTCACTGAGAATATGCGCCAGGGTCTGTAAGGTTTTACCCAGACCCATGTCGTCCGCCAGAATCCCGCCGACCTCAAGCTGACGCAGGGACTGCATCCAGCTCAAGCCTTCGAGCTGATAGGGACGCAACGTCGCGTTCAAGCCTTCCGGCGCTTTCGCGCTGTAGTCGCGAATGTCGCGCAGGCGTTGGGCGAAACTGCGAATCTGTTCGCCACCCTCCCACAGCAGGGGAATGCCTTCCAGCGAGTTGAGCCGCGTGGCATCTGCCTTGCTCAAGCGCAGGGTAGTTTCGCCCGGTTCCTGCAAGTAGAACTCGCCCAGCGTCGCCAATACCGGTTTCAGTCGGCCGAGGGGCAGCGCCACTTGCAGCGGCCCGTGCTCACTGTTGCGTTGCGGCACATTGACCAGAATCAGCTCGTCATCGCGGCGCCGCGCCAGGCGTTCCGGGTTGAGGATTTCCGTGTGCGAGCGCATCAGATTGAGCAGGATCGGCAGCAGGCTCAGGCGCTCACCATTGACGATGATCCCCAATTCCAGATCGAACCAGTCGCGTTCGGGCGCCTGTTCGACGGTGGCGTACCAGTCGTCGACGGCGGTCAGGTCGAAACCGAATTCCTCGTCAATCTGCAATTCCCAACCTTGGGTGCGCAGCTTCGGCAGTTCGTTGAGGGTAAACGTCAGCCAGGCGCTGTCGTTGACCATCTCGTACAGCTCACCGGCGCTTTCCGGCAGCGCTTTGCTCTGGCGCGTGGCGATACGGAAGCCGAGGATTCTTAACTGTTCGCGGTAGGACTGTTCCACTTCCGGATGGCGTTTTATACGCAGGGTCTGGGTTTCCTGGCGAATCAGAATGTCGCTGTTTTTCTGCCCGCTGACGTACTCATCCAGATAGCTGAACGACAGCGCCGCCCGATGCTGGATATAGCGCTGCATCTTGCCGTTGCGCGGTTCGAATGCACTGAACTCGACACTCGCCAGCCACAGGCGCGGCAGCGGTTGCACGTTGTCCACCAGCACTTGCGGCGGCGCTTTGGGGTTACGGTTCTCCAATACGGCCTGGAGTTTTTCCAGCAGTTCGGCGTCTTTCGCTGCGGCAGGGTATTCGAGGGTTTCCTGCACTTGCAGGAGTACTGCGGCGCAGTGTTTGCAGTTATTGCGCACCGGGCAGGTGCAGGTGGCGTCAACCAGCAACAGGGTGTCTTTGGCTGACTCGCGCAAGTGAATGGTCTGACGGTAGACGTTACCGCCAGAGCCTTCGCAACTGGCGGTGATGGTCGCATCGCCCACCTGCGCGATGCGTACCCGGTTCTCCAGGGCGTAGCGGCGGCCACGCTCCAGGCTCTGTTCCTTGAATCGGCTGACCCAGGAGGGTGCCAACGGTTTACTCAGGGGCGGGGACATAAGGACTTCGATCAGTCCGGAATCGCTTCAGGGGCTTGCCGTGGGGCGGGCGCCGTCAGGGATGTGATCTTGATCAGCAGCGCCAGGTGGCCGTTGTCGAGATAGTTGAGCTGGCCGTTTTTGGTGTGGCTGTCCTGTTTCAGGTGTTCGCTGGCAGTGACCATGCCGTTGGCGTCGATCTGGTTGACCCAGAAGTCGGCGTTCACGTCGGTAAAGCGCCCGAGTTTCATTTCCAGCGTGCCCTCGATCGGGAACTGGCCGAACTGTTCCTTGCCGTCGCTGACTGCCACCTTGGTCGGCGCTTCGCCGAGGGTCTGCTGCCAGGCCTTGTGCATCAGCACACTGTAATCACCGCTGGCGCTGAGTTTGCTGGCAACGTCGCCGAGCGCAGGTGTGCGCAGGCTGTCATCACCCAGGCGTTGAGCGCCGGCGGCCCAGTCTTCCGGGGCGGCGCGGCTGACGATAGCCGGCACGGCGTTCTGGCGCACCAGAATCATTTCGACCTGATACAGGTCATCGGCGAAAACCGAAGGGGCTACCAAGGCAAGTAGCAAAGTCAGTGAGCGAAACAGGCGCATGCGGCGTCCTTCAAACAGTTTTCGGGAGGAGGCGCTCGAACAGCGCCTCTACAGTATTAAAGCGCTCTTCCGGGCGTTCCATCGGCACCTGGAACTTGAACATCGTGGCGCCTTCGAATTTGTAGCGTTTTGGTTGAGTCTGGATCAGTTTGATCAAGGTCATCGGGTCGACCGGCGTCTGCGCGGCGAACTCGATGCGTCCACCCTGCGGGCCACCGTCGACTTTCTTGATGCCCAGCTGTTCGGCCTGCAACTTCAGCGCAGTGATGCGCACCAGATTCTTGGTTGGTTCAGGCAGCAGGCCGAAACGATCGATCATCTCCACTTGCAGATCCTTCAGGCCTTCCTCGTCGGTGGCCGAAGCGATGCGCTTGTACAGAATCAGGCGGGCGTGAACGTCCGGCAGATAATCTTCCGGAATCAGCGCCGGCACCCGCAGGTTGACCTCCGGGCCTCCGCCGAGCGGTTGATCGAGGTTCGGCTGTTCGCCCTTGCGGATCGACTTCACCGCGCGCTCGAGCATTTCCATGTACAGCGTGAAGCCCACGGCCTGAATCTGCCCACTCTGGCCGTCGCCCAGCAGTTCGCCGGCGCCACGGATTTCCAGGTCGTTGGTCGCCAGCACGAAACCGGCGCCCAGATCCTGGGTGTTGGCAATCGCTTCCAGACGCTTTTCCGCATCGGAAGTGATTTGCTGGCGCGGCGGGGTTAGCAGGTACGCGTAAGCCTGGTGGTGACTGCGGCCGACACGTCCGCGCAACTGGTGCAATTGCGCCAGGCCGAACTTGTCGGCGCGCTCGATGATGATGGTGTTGGCGCTCGGCACGTCGATGCCGGTCTCGATGATGGTCGAGGCAATCAGCACGTTGAAGCGCTTGTGATAGAAGTCGCTCATCACCTGTTCGAGTTCGCGTTCGCGCATCTGCCCGTGGCCGATGCCGATCCGCGCTTCCGGCACCAGTTCGGCGAGATCCGCCGCGCATTTCTCGATGGTCTTCACGTCGTTGTGCAGGTAGTAAACCTGCCCACCGCGCAGCAGTTCACGCAGCAGGGCCTCTTTGACCGTGCTCTTGTTCTGCTCCATGACGAAGGTGCGCACCGACAGGCGTCGCGCCGGCGGCGTGGCGATGATCGACAGATCACGCATGCCCGATACCGCCATGTTCAGCGTGCGCGGAATCGGCGTGGCGGTCAGCGTCAGAATGTCGACTTCGCTGCGCAGGGCCTTGAGCTGTTCTTTCTGACGGACACCGAAGCGGTGCTCTTCGTCGATGATCACCAGCCCAAGGTTTTTGATTTTCACGTCGTCGGACAGCAGCTTGTGCGTGCCGATGACGATGTCGATCTTGCCTTCCGCCAGATCGGCGATCGCCGCGTTGACTTCCTTGGCCGATTTGAAGCGGCTCATCACTTCCACGGTCACTGGCCAGTCGGCGAAGCGGTCGCGGAAGCTGTTGTAGTGCTGCTGGGCGAGCAGGGTGGTCGGCACCAGAATCGCTACCTGGCGCCCGCCGTGCACGGCAATAAACGCGGCGCGCATCGCCACTTCGGTCTTGCCGAAACCGACGTCGCCGCAGACCAGACGATCCATCGGCTTTGGCGCGAGCATGTCTTCGCGCACCGCTTCGATGGTCGCTTGCTGGTCCGGCGTTTCTTCGAACGGGAAACCGGCGCTGAAGGTCGCGTAATCGGCTTTCGGGTCGGCAAACGCGTAGCCTTCGCGGGCGGCACGACGGGCATAGATGTCGAGCAGCTCAGCGGCGACATCGCGCACCTGTTCGGCGGCTTTGCGCTTGGCTTTCTGCCAGGTCTCGGAGCCGAGGCGGTGCAGCGGCGCCAGTGAGTCATCGCTGCCGGTGTAACGCGCGATCAGATGCAGGTTGGCCACCGGCACATAGAGCTTGGCGTTCTCCGCATATTCCAGAGTGAGGAATTCTGCAGCCTGGTTGTCGATTTCCAGAATCGTCAGGCCCAGATAACGCCCGACACCGTGATCGATGTGCACCACCGGCGCGCCTTCGCGCAGTTCGGTAAGGTTTTTGATCACTGCATCGTTGTTGGCGTCGGCGCGTTTTTCCCGGCGACGACGCTGCATGACGCGCTGACCGAACAACGGGCTCTCCGCCACCAGCGCCAGCGCCGGGTCATCGAGCATCAAGCCTTCGTCGAGCGGCGCGATGGTGATCGCCAGCCGATCCTTGCTCGAAACGAAGTCCGGCCAGCTGTCGACGGTTTTCGGCCGCAGCTTCAGCCGTTCCAGCAGCTCCAGCAGGACTTCACGCCGGCCCGCGGATTCGGCGGTGAACAGCACGCGTCCGGGGAATTCGTCGAGGAATGTCGAGAGCGCCGCCAGTGGTTGTGTGGCCTTGGCTTCGATCGCCAGGTTGGGCAGTGCCTGCGCCGGGAAGCGCTCGCGACCGGCGCCGGATTCGACGTCCTGCTGACTGGCGACGACCCGTGGCCAGCTCTTGAGGCGGGCGAAGCAGTCTTCCACCGGCAGGAACAATTCCGCAGGCGGCAATAGAGGGCGCGATGGATCGACGCGGCGCTCTTCGTAGCGATTGCGCACGTCGTTCCAGAAGTTTTCTGCCGCTTGTTCGATACCCGGCAGCGAGAACACTTGAGTGTCCTGCGGCAGGTAATCGAACAGTGTCGAGGTTTCGTCGAAGAACAGCGGCAGGTAGTACTCGATACCGGCCGGGGTGATGCCGCTGCTCAAGTCCTGGAAGATCGGGCAGCGTCGGAAGTCGACATCGAAACGCTCGCGAAAGCGCGCCTTGAAGCGGGTGACCGCATCTTTCTGCAGCGGGAACTCTCGGGCCGGCAGCAGCTTGACCGAATCGACCTTGTCGATGGAGCGCTGGTTTTCCGGATCGAAGGTGCGCAGGGTTTCGATTTCGTCGTCGAACAGGTCGATGCGATAGGGCAGTTTGCTGCCCATCGGGAACAGGTCGATCAGCGCGCCGCGCACGGTGAACTCGCCGTGCTCGTAGACCGTATCGACGTAGCGATAGCCGCTGGCCTCAAGGCGCGAGCGCATCTGTTCGACATCGAGCTTCTGCCCGACATCCAGCACCAGGCTGCTGCCGAGCAGAAACTTGGTCGGCGCCAGGCGGTGCAGGGCGGTGGTGATCGGCACCACCAGCACGCCATGCGCCAGTTCCGGCAGTCTATAAAGGCTGGCGATACGCTGGGAGATGATGTCCTGGTGCGGCGAGAACAGATCGTACGGCAGGGTTTCCCAGTCGGGGAAATGCAGCACGGGCAAATCCGGGGCGAAGAAACTCAGCTCCTGTTCCAGCCGTTCGGCACTCTGGCTGTCGGCGGTCAGTAGCAGGGTGAAGCGCTTGGCAGCGCTGGCAGCCTCGGCAATCGCCAGGCTGAGGGCAGCACCGGGCAGGTTGCCCCAATGCTGTTTACCTGCCGCGGCAGGGAGAAGCGGTAGACGCAGAACGGGCACGGAAGGTTGAGCTCCAGGCTTTGCGACAAAGTCGGTAATTGTAGCGGCGTCCGGTGCCGGCTGTCAGTTGCAGACTGCGTCTATCTTCACGGTTTGCGCAAAATGTAGTGGTAACCATAAAAACGAGCACTTTTTTAGTGGTTATGTAGTGCCGAAATCGACTGGTGTTACGGAGGGTTACAGACATCGTCTAACAGTCGTCGAAAAATTGACTGCGCTGGAAGCCCCGGTTTTACTGGGCTGGCGCGGGGCGTAATTTTTTTGAACGGAATTTTGTTACCGATTGCGCGACAAGCGCGCATTGCTACAAGAGGTTCTCGGCGGCATAATGTAGCCCCTTTTTTCTGCCCCTACATGTGGAAGGTTCCCGTGACTCAGAAGCCCGACCAGTGTCTTGGTGAATGGATCGACCGTGAAGCACTCGCAGAAGCGATGATTCCGCTTATCGGTCAGCTCTACCGCAATAACAACGTGGTGAGCTCGATCTATGGCCGCAGCCTGATCAACCAGTCTGTCATCGCGATTCTCAAAGCTCACCGCTTTGCTCGCCACCGTTCCTCCGACGATAGCGAACTCTCCGTCCACGAAACATTCCCTCTGCTGAAAGCCATGAGCGAGCTCAAGCTCGGCGCGGCTTCGGTAGACCTGGGCAAGTTGGCGTTCAAATTCCGCAGCGAAGGCAATGGCCGCAGCGCCGAGCAGTTCGTGCGTGAAGAACTGGCTGACGTGGTTGGTCAGCAAAACGCTTCGGCCCGCAAAGGCACTGACGTTGTGCTGTACGGCTTCGGTCGTATCGGCCGTCTGCTGGCGCGCATCCTGATCGAGAAAACCGGTGGTGGCGACGGTCTGCGTCTGCGTGCCATCGTCGTGCGCAAAGGCGCCGAAAACGACCTGACCAAGCGCGCCAGCCTGCTGCGTCGCGATTCGGTACACGGTCCGTTCAACGGCACCATCGTCATCGACGAAGAAAACAACACCATCACCGCCAACGGTAACCTGATCCAGGTGATCTACGCGAAGAACCCGACCGAGGTGGATTACACCCAGTACGGCATCAAAGACGCGCTGCTGGTGGACAACACCGGTGTATGGCGTGACGCCGATGGCCTGGGTCAGCACCTGCAATGCCCGGGTGTCGCTCGCGTTGTTCTGACCGCGCCTGGCAAAGGCAAGCTGAAGAACATCGTTCACGGTATCAACCACAACGAAATCACCGCTGACGACAAGATCGTGTCCGCCGCTTCCTGCACCACCAACGCCATCGTGCCGGTGCTGAAGGCTGTGAATGACAAGTTCGGCATCATCAACGGTCACGTCGAAACCGTTCACTCGTACACCAACGACCAGAACCTGATCGACAACTTCCACAAGGGCGATCGCCGTGGCCGTTCCGCCGCGCTGAACATGGTCATCACCGAAACCGGTGCTGCCACCGCTGCTGCCAAGGCTCTGCCTGAGCTGGCAGGCAAGCTGACCGGTAACGCGATCCGCGTTCCGACGCCAAACGTATCGATGGCCATTCTCAACCTGAACCTTGAGAAAGCCGCCAGCCGTGAAGAGATGAACGAGTACCTGCGCTACATGGCGCTGCACTCCGATCTGCACAAGCAAATCGACTTCGTCAACTCGCAGGAAGTGGTGTCCACTGACTTCGTGGGTTCGCGTCACGCCGGTGTGGTCGACGCTGAAGCGACCATCGTTCAGGACAACCGCGTTGTGCTGTACGTCTGGTACGACAACGAGTTCGGCTACAGCTGCCAGGTGGTTCGCGTGATGGAAGACATGGCCGGTGTAAACCCGCCAGCGTTCCCGCGCTAAGCCTTCGCTGCAAATGAAAACGCCCCGACTTAGGTCGGGGCGGGTTTTTATGCCTGCTGGAACTTTTTTGGCTGTTCCGGCCTCTTCGGGAGCAAGCCCCCTCCCACAGGTTTGGCGGTTTTCACACAATCATGTTGGCACCACCGGACCTTGTGGGAGGGGGCTTGCTCCCGAAGGCGTTTTATCGGGCGCCACCTGCCACGGCCGCTTGCGCAGTCCGCAGCTCATGCTTATTGCCACGGAACAGCACCAGCGTCGCAATCAACCCCAGCACCGCCGCACCGCTGAGCCAGATCCCCGGCGCAGCCTTGTTGTCCAGCACGTGGATCAGATAAGTACAGGCTGCCGGCGTGAAGCCACCAAAGGTCGCCGTCGCCAGGCTATAGGCCAGCGAGAATCCGGTGGTGCGCACTTCCACCGGCATGATTTCGGTCAGCGCCACCACCATTGCGCCGTTGTACGAGCCGTACAGGAACGACAGCCACAGTTCGACGATCAGCAGATGACTGAAACTCGGGTTCGCCACCAGCCACGACAGCGCCGGGTAAGCGGTGAGGATCGCCAGAATCGTCGCCGCCAGCAGTAGGGGTTTGCGCCCGATCTTGTCGGACACCGCGCCCATCACCGGCAGCCAGAAGAAGTTCGACAGACCGATGCACACGGTCACCAGCAGCGCGTCGAAATCCGACAGATGCAGTTCAGCCTTGCCGAAGGTCGGGGTGTAGGCGGTGATCAGGTAGAACGAAACCGTGGTCATCACCACCAGCGCCATGCCGGCGATGACGATGCCAAAGTTCTGACCGATCGAGCGGACGATTTCCCGCAGGGTAGGGCGATGTTTGCGCGCCTGGAATTCCGGAGTTTCCTCCAGCGAACGACGAATGACGAAGATCACCGGAACGATCATGCAGCCGATCAGGAACGGCACACGCCAGCCCCAGTCACCCATCTGTTCCGGGCTTAGCCAGTGATTGAGGCCCACCCCGAGCAGGCCGGCAAACACCACCGCCGCTTGCTGGCTGGCGGACTGCCAACTGACGAAAAAGCCCTTGCGGCCCGGCGTGGCGATTTCCGCCAGATACACCGAAACACCGCCCAACTCGACGCCGGCCGAGAAGCCTTGCAGCAAGCGACCGAACAGCACGATCAACGGCGCTGCGACACCCAGAGTGGCATAGCCCGGCACGCAGGCGATCAGGATCGTACCGGCGGCCATCAACGCAAGGGTAATGATCAGGCCCTGGCGACGACCGTGACGGTCAATGTAGGCACCAAGGAAGATCGCGCCCAGTGGACGCATCAGGAAACCGGCACCGAAGGTGGCCAGGGACAGCATCAGGGAAGCGAAGGCGCTGTCGGCCGGGAAGAAGGTTTTGGCGATGGCCGTGGCGTAGAAGCCATAGACCATAAAGTCGAACATCTCGAGAAAATTGCCGCTGACAACGCGAAAAATCGCTTTGCCTTTGCCCGTGGTCGAGGACATTTTCAGTTACTCATTATTGGTTTCTTATGACGCGTTGCATCCGTTGGGGAGCGTGCGGGCCTTTGATCCATAATGGCCGGCGCGCTTTTATGGGGAGATGAAGAATTGTTCACTGGACGGTGGGTTTGGCTTGTGAGTGTGACGGTTGTCCTCGCTGCCTGTGGCAACGGTGAGTCCATGGAAAGCTTTGGGGGGCCGACCATGGGCAGCACGTATTCGATCAAGTACGTGCGGCACTCGGGTATTGCCGAACCGGCGCAAGTTCGCCGGGAAGTGGAGGCTATCCTCGCGAAAGTGGATCGGCAGATGTCGACCTATCGCAATGACTCCGACATCGAACGTTTCAATGCCTTGCCAGCGAACAGCTGTCAGACCATGCCGGCTGCCGTGCTCGAATTGGTCCGTGTCGGCGAGCAGCTGTCGGAGCAAAGCGAAGGTTCCTACGACCTGACTGTCGAACCGCTGATGAACCTGTGGGGGTTCGGCCCGCAAGGGCGTGAAGAGACAGTCCCCGACTCCGCCGCGCTGGCCGAAACCCTGCAGCGAGTCGGCTACCGCCATTTGCATATCGACGGCGACCGCTTGTGCAAGGACGCCGCTGTCGAAGTCGACTTCAACAGCATCGCCGCCGGTTACGCGGTCGACACCATCGCCGCCAGGCTCGAGTCGATGGGCATCCATGACTATCTCGCCGAAGCCACCGGTGAGCTAAAGGCCAAGGGCAAGAAGCTTGATGGCTCATCCTGGCGTATTGCGCTGGAAGAGCCGCGAGACGATCAACAGGTGGCCGAACGGATCATTCAGGTCGACGGCTACGGGGTTTCCACCTCCGGTGATTACCGTAACTATTTCCTGCAAGGTGGTCGGCGTTATTCCCACACCTTCGATGCGCGGAGCGGGGCGCCGGTCCTACACAACCTGGCGTCAGTCACGGTGATTCATCCTTCAGCGTTGATGGCCGATGGATTATCGACGCTGTTGCTGATTCTCGGGCCTGAACGGGCTTGGGACTATGCCGAAAAACATGACATTGGTGCATTCTTCGTGATTCGTGCCGATACAGGTTTTGTAATCCGCACCAGTGCGGCTTTCGAACGCCTCAGTGGCGCAAAAGTTGACTGAAAACAGTACGAAAGCTGGCGTTGTAGTGCAGGCAAAAGTAGCCTACGACGCGACCAAGGGTTAATGTGCGCGGCGTTGACGCTTCTATAGACTGTGTCCGGGTTCTTGACTGACCCCCAATTGTTCCTTCGCGCCACGATTCGGCGTGATTTAGCCGCCGGTGCTGCTGGCACCGCGGCCTGTTCTGAGGAGTACGCATGGCTGTCTACAACTACGACGTGGTGGTGTTGGGTTCCGGCCCGGCGGGAGAAGGCGCGGCAATGAACGCCGCCAAAGCAGGGCGCAAGGTGGCGATGGTCGACAGCCGTCGCCAGGTCGGCGGTAACTGCACCCACCTGGGAACCATCCCGTCCAAGGCCCTGCGTCACTCGGTGCGGCAGATCATGCAGTTCAACACCAACCCGATGTTCCGGGCGATCGGCGAGCCACGCTGGTTCTCCTTCCCGGACGTGTTGAAAAGCGCCGAGAAAGTCATTTCCAAACAAGTCGCTTCGCGCACTGGCTACTACGCTCGTAACCGCGTCGACGTGTTCTTCGGCACCGGCAGCTTCGCCGACGAGCAAACCATCGAAGTGGTCTGCGCCAACGGCGTGGTCGAGAAGCTGGTGGCCAAGCACATCATCATCGCCACCGGTTCGCGTCCTTATCGCCCGGCGGACATCGATTTCAATCACCCGCGTATCTACGATAGCGATACCATCCTCAGCCTCGGCCACACCCCGCGCAAACTCATCGTTTACGGTGCCGGTGTGATCGGTTGCGAATACGCCTCGATCTTCAGCGGTCTGGGGGTACTGGTTGAACTGGTGGACAACCGCGGTCAGTTGCTGAGCTTCCTCGACTCGGAAATCTCCCAGGCGTTGAGCTATCACTTCAGCAACAACAACATTACCGTGCGCCACAACGAAGATTACGATCGCGTTGAAGGCGTGGACAATGGCGTGATCCTGCACCTGAAGTCCGGCAAGAAGATCAAGGCCGACGCCTTGCTCTGGTGCAACGGCCGTACCGGTAACACCGACCAGCTCGGTCTGGAAAACATCGGGGTCAAGGTCAACAGCCGTGGCCAGATCGAAGTCGACGAGGCCTACCGCACCTGCGTGCCGAACATCTATGGCGCTGGCGACGTGATCGGCTGGCCGAGCCTGGCCAGTGCCGCCCACGACCAGGGTCGTTCGGCTGCCGGCAGCATCGTCGATAACGGTAGCTGGCGCTTTGTGAATGACGTGCCGACCGGCATCTACACCATTCCGGAGATCAGCTCGATCGGCAAGAACGAGCAGGAGCTGACCCAGGCCAAGGTGCCGTACGAAGTCGGCAAGGCGTTCTTCAAGAGCATGGCGCGTGCGCAGATCGCCGGCGAGCCGCAAGGCATGCTGAAGATCCTGTTCCACCGTGAAACCCTGGAAGTGCTGGGTGTTCACTGCTTCGGTTATCAGGCGTCGGAGATCGTGCACATCGGTCAGGCGATCATGAGCCAGCCGGGCGAGTTGAACACCCTGAAGTATTTCGTCAACACCACGTTCAACTACCCGACCATGGCCGAAGCCTATCGGGTAGCGGCGTACGACGGCCTCAACCGGCTTTTTTGACGGGCTCCGGCCGGTGGCCTGAGCCGGCCGGGGAGACCGATTTCAGCAATTCTCAAGGGTGGCAGTGGCCAAACCGGGAAAGTCTGTAATCAGGCTGTCAACGCCGAAGTCGGCGAGCCTGCGCATCAGCGCAGGCTCGTTGACAGTCCACACCGACACATGCAGCCCCTGACGCTGCGCCTTCTGCAGGCGTTCCGGCGTACACAGCGTCCAGTTCAGAGCCAGAATCTCACAGCCATAGCTGGCCGCGACCTTTAGCGGGTCGAGCCAGGCGTATTCGGCCACCAGTCCACGCGACACGTCCGGTACCAGGTCCAGCGCCGCTTTCAGCACTTCCCGTGAGCTCGAAGTGATGGTGACCTTGTTCAGCAGGCCATGACGCTGGGCCATTTCGCGAATCGCCAGTACGGTAGTCGCGGCGCGGGTGCGTGAAGCGCTTTTGACTTCCAGTTGCCAGTGCTCGAAATCACATTTTTCGAACAGCTCTTCCAGAGTCGGAATCGGGCACGGCTTGATCCAGCCCGGGCCGCCCTTGCGCGCGTCGTAGGTCACCAGTTCGGCGGCGGTGTGCTCGACCACCTTGCCGCGCCGGTCGGTGGTGCGCTTGAGGGTCGGGTCGTGGATCACCATCAGCTCGCCGTCCTTGGACAGGTGCAGATCCAGTTCGCAACGGCGTACGCCGTGCTTGAGACATTCCTGAAAACTGGTCAGGGTATTTTCCGGTGCTTCGCCCTTGGCGCCGCGGTGGCCGTAGAGGAGGGTCACGGTGCTTCCTTAATTAAATGCCTGATTCGTTCTGTTCACGGGCCAGGCGTCGTTCCTGGGCCTGTTTCTGCAAGATATAACGGGCGAGCAACTGGCGCTGGGCGTCGGTCAAGTGTTCGAACTCGGTGCCGACGTCGTAGCCGTCGCCCTTGCGATCGCAATGAGTGACTCGGGCGCGCAGCAGCAGGCCCAGTGCCTGCGGCATCAGCACCAGTTTCACCGACAGGTGCGCGCCAGTGGCAATCGGGGTCGGGTGCTGAAAGTCGATCCCGCCTTCGGAGATGATCACCGGTTGTGGCTCGCCGATATGGCCGAGCACGGTCAGGGCGACCACCTGGCTGAGCAGGTCGATGCGTTTGTTCTGGGATTTGAGAAACGCGGCGATCGCCCGGTCGCGCTCGCTGATCTGGCGTAACAGGTGCTGCGACTCGAATTCGCTCAGGTGCAGTTCGCTGAGCAGGTTGAACAGCGGGGAAGCATCCTGCAACACTTCCTGGCCTGCGGCTTCGGGAGCGGACAGGGGCCGAATTTCCAGTGCGATCATGTCCTCGATACGGTAGTATTCGCGGCGATCTTCTTCATCTAATGTCGACATGGCGAACCCATGGTAGCGGCGGTGGTCTGAGTGTAAAGCTGGTTATCGACCCCCGCCACAAGGACGTTCCTTTTCCCTCCGAACAAGCCCCGACATGTTCAGACCTCTCTTCGTATTTATCGGCACGCGTTATACCCGTGCAAAGCGTCGCAATCATTTTGTGTCATTCATTTCCCTGACTTCGATGATCGGGCTCGCCCTCGGCGTGATCGTGATGATCGTGGTGCTTTCGGTGATGAACGGCTTCGATCATGAGATGCGCACCCGCGTGTTGGGCATGGTGCCCCACGCGACTCTTGAAACCGGCGAGCCGATCAACGATTGGCAGAGCCTGGCCGCCAAGGTCAAACGCAACCCTGAGGTGACGGCGGTTGCGCCGTTCACCCAGATGCAGGGTTTGCTGACCAACAACGGCCAGGTGTCCAAGGTGTTGCTCAACGCCATCGACCCCGCGCTCGAGCGCAATGTGTCGATCATCGACAACTTCATGAAGCAGGGCAAACTCGACGATTTGACGCCGGGCAGCTTCGGCATCGTCATCGGCGACAAGGCCGCGACCAAGCTCGGCGTGGGCCTCGGTGACAAGGTCACCTTCGTCGCGCCGGAGGTCAGCGTGACCCCGGCCGGGATGTTCCCGCGCATGAAGCGTTTCACCGTGGTCGGCATTTTTCATGTCGGCGCCGGTGAGCTGGACGGCTATCTGGGCGTCACCAACCTGCAGGATCTGGCGAAGATGCACCGCTGGAAACCTGATCAGGTGCAGGGCATCCGGTTGAAGTTCGATGATCTGTTCCAGGCGCCGCGCGTGGCCTGGACCATCGCCCAGCAGCTGGGCGAAGACCATTACTACGCCCGCGACTGGACCCGTACCCACGGCAACCTGTATCAAGCGATCCGCATGGAAAAAGCCATGATCGGTCTGCTGTTGCTGCTGATCGTCGCGGTGGCTGCGTTCAACATCATTTCCACGCTGGTAATGGTGGTAAATGACAAGAAGAGCGACATCGCCATTCTGCGCACCCTCGGCGCTACGCCGGGGACGATCATGCGCACGTTCATGGTGCAGGGCACCGTGATCGGCGTGGTCGGTACGGCGATTGGTGCGGTGCTCGGTATTCTCGCTGCGCTCAACGTCAGTGCGGCGATTTCCGCCCTCGAAGGGCTGATCGGCCACAAGTTCCTCAACGCCGATGTGTATTTCATTGATTACCTGCCGTCGCAGGTGCAGAGCCAGGACGTGGTCATGGTCTGCGCTGCTGCGTTGGTCCTGAGTTTCCTCGCCACCCTGTATCCCGCCTGGCGTGCTGCGCGCACCCAGCCGGCGGAGGCGCTACGTTATGAGTGAGTCGGGCATGAGTGATAAAGCAATCTTGAGCTGCCGCAACCTGGGCAAATCCTACGAGGAAGGCCCGGAGTCGGTGCAAGTGTTGGCCGGTCTGCAACTGGAGTTGCACCCTGGCGAGCGTGTCGCGATCGTTGGCAAATCCGGTTCGGGCAAAAGTACTTTGCTCAATCTGCTGGGCGGTCTCGACACGCCGACTGAAGGCAGCGTCTGGCTCGACGGCGAAGAACTGTCGGCGCTGAGCGAGAAGAAGCGTGGCCTGCTGCGTAACCGTGCCTTGGGGTTCGTGTACCAGTTCCACCACTTGCTGCCGGAATTCACCGCGCTGGAAAACGTCTGCATGCCGCTGCTGATCGGCAAGACCGCGATCCCGCAAGCACGTCAGCGCGCTACCGCGTTGCTGGAGCGGGTGGGGCTGGGCCATCGTCTGGAGCACAAACCGGCCGAGCTGTCCGGTGGCGAGCGCCAGCGTGTGGCCATCGCCCGTGCGCTGGTGAACAATCCAGGCCTGGTGATGCTCGACGAGCCAACCGGCAACCTTGATTCGCACACCGCCGAAGGCATCCAGGACTTGATGCTGGAACTCAGCACTTCAATGCGCACGGCGTTCCTGGTGGTGACTCACGACATGAACCTGGCCCGCCAGATGGACCGCGTCCTTCAATTGCAGGAAGGCTGCCTGACTCCAATCGCTTGAGAGCTACTGCGCTCGGAAATACTGCGTTAAAAACAGGCTCGGAATGCTCATTTACAGCCAGTAGACTCCGCTTCCTCGCCTGTTTTTGCCTTGTCTTTCCTTCGCTCGCTACGCTCTCAAGCGATTGGCCGCTTTTTTAAGCTTGATTTTTTATACGGTGCCCCAGCGAATGTTCAGACCGTTATCGATCTTTATCGGCACGCGCTATACCCGCGCCAAGCGCCGCAATCGCTTTGTTTCGTTCATCTCGATGACTTCGATGATCGGGCTCGCCCTCGGCGTGCTGGCGATGATCGTGGTGCTGTCGGTGATGAACGGCTTCCAGCGTGAAATGAGCTCGCGCATCCTCGGCATGGTGCCGCACGCGACCATCGTTGGCGTCAAGCCGATCGATGACTGGCAGCCGGTCGCCGCCGCCGCGCTGAAAAATCCTGAAGTGACCGCCGCCGTGCCGTTCACCGAGATGGAAGGCATGCTGTCCTACAAGGGTTTGATGCAGCCGATTCAGATCAGCGGCGTCGATCCGGCCCAGGAAGGCAAGGTGTCGATCGTGGCCCAGCACATTGTGCAGGGGCGTCTGGATGACCTGAAGCCGGGCGAGTTCGGCGTGGTGATCGGTGAAATCACCGCGCGCCGCTTCCGCCTCAATGTCGGCGACAAGATCACCTTGATCGTCCCGGAGGTCAGTACCGCACCGGGTGGCATTACCCCGCGCATGCAGCGCCTGAACGTGGTCGGTGTGTTCAAGGTCGGCGCTGAACTGGACGGCTCGATGGGGCTGATCCACGTGGCCGATGCCGCGACCATGCAGCACTGGCAGCCGAATCAAGTGCAGAGCGTGCGCCTGGCGGTGAAGGATCTGTACGCCGCGCCGAAAGTCTCCTCGGACATCGCCGCAGGCCTCGGTGCCGAGTTCAAGGCTGACGATTGGACTCACACCCAGGGCAGTCTGTTCAGCGCGATGAAAATGGAAAAAACCATGATCGGCCTGCTGTTGCTGATGATCGTTGCGGTGGCGGCGTTCAACATCATCGCCACGTTGATCATGGTGGTGAACGACAAGGGCGCGGACATCGCGATCCTGCGCACCATCGGCGCCACGCCACGGCAGATCATGGCGATCTTCATGGTGCAGGGCACGGTGATCGGCATTGTCGGCACACTGATTGGCGGCGTGCTCGGCGTGATCGCGGCGCTGAATGTCAGCGAGATGGTAGGCTGGGTTGAGCGCGTTACCGGGCAGCACATCTTCAGTTCCGACGTGTACTTCGTCAGTAACCTGCCTTCGGAATTGCAGGGCGGGGATGTGCTGTTGATCTGCTCGGCGGGGTTTGTTCTGAGCTTCCTGGCGACGGTGTATCCGGCGTTGCGGGCAGCGAAGATCGAGCCGGCGCATGCGCTGAGATATTCGTAAGCGCCAATACCGTCTTCGCGGGCAGGGTCGCCCCCCCCGGGGAATGCCTTCCAAATGGGGGGGGGGGCCCGCGCGCGGGGGGGGGGGGCCCCTCGGCCTCACTCTCCCTTGGG
>NZ_JAJSLU010000018.1:55391-75721 GCF_023063025.1 Pseudomonas sp. YL2
GGGGCAGGCCCGGGGTTATCCGTAGCCGCCAATCCCTTCTCCGCGACCGGCCCCGCTCCCACAGGGAAACGCTTCCGAATTGGGGGAGCGACCCTGCTCGCGAAGGGGCCGGTCCTATCGACCTCATTCTCCTTTGGGCAACTCGATCACAAACCGCGTCCACCCCGCAGCCGATTCGCAATGAATCTGCCCACCATGCGCGCGGACGATCGATTGGGTAATCGCCAGCCCCAGCCCCGCATGTTCACTGCTGCCTTCCTGCCGCGCCGGATCTGCTCGATAAAACCGGTCAAACAGCCGTGGCAACAACTCTGCCGAAATGCCTTCGCCACTGTTCTCCACCGACACCTGCGCTATGTGCGGTTGATCGATGATGGACAGGCGCACGCTGCCTGACGCCGGGGTGAAGCGCAGCGCGTTATCCAGCAGATTCGACAAGGCCCGGCGCAGCATGCTGCGATCGCCTTCTATACGCGCATGACCTTCGCGGCTCAGCGTCACCTCGGCGTCCTCGGCCAGTGGCGCAAAAAACTCCAGCAGCACATCGCTCTCATCCGCCAGTTCCAGTGCCTCACGCTTGGGCATCAGCAAACCGTGGTCAGCCTTGGCCAGATAAAGCATGTCGTTGACCAGTTGGGCCATCCATTGCAGTTCTTCGAGGTTGCTGTGCAGGGCTTCGCGGTAATCCTCGATCGGTCGCGGGCGGGTGAGGGTGACCTGGGTGTGGGTCAGCAGGTTCGACAGCGGAGTGCGCAGTTCATGGGCGATGTCGGCAGAGAACGCCGACAGCCGTTGAAACGAGTCATCGAGGCGTCCGAGCATGGCGTTGAAGCTGTGGGCCATTTCCGCAAGCTCCGGCGGCATTTGCGCTTCCGGCAGTCGGGCGTTGAGCGAATGTGCAGAAATCCCACGGGCGACTGCGCTCATACGGCGCAACGGACGCAAACCGCTGCGCGCGGCCCACGCGCCGAGCAGCGCAGTGGCCAGCGCCGACAACCCGACAGTCAGCCAAATGAGATGCTGCATGCGCTGCAGGAAGTGCTGGTGATGAGTGATGTCCAGCAGCAGAGTGAGCTGTGGCGAGTCGGTTTTGTCAGGGTAGAGCGGGGCGTTGAGCACGCGGTAGTCGGCGCCGTCATGGCTGATGGTCGACAGGCCCTGCTGTTGCGGCAAGTCCTGCGGTAAATTGATCGAGCTGTCGTACCAGCGCTGGCCGTCACTGCCGGTAATACGCAGCGCCAGATCGGCCTGACGGCTCAGCTCATCCGCCAGCCGCGCCTCACGCTGAACGGGTTGCACATCCTGCAAGGCCCGGCGCAAACCGATCAGCTTGCCGTCCAGCAATTGCTGATCGAGCTCAATGAAGTGCGCCTCGCTGGCGCGGCTGAACAGCACCCCGGCGAACAGCGAGACCACGGCGGTGCAGGCGGCAAACAGCAAGGCCAGACGAGAGCTCAAGGACAGGCGACGCATCAGGCCGGACGCTCTTCAAGCACGTAACCCATGCCGCGCACGGTGTGGATCAGTTTGTTGGGGAAGTCATCGTCGATCTTCAGGCGCAGGCGGCGGATCGCGACTTCGATCACATTGGTGTCGCTGTCGAAGTTCATGTCCCAGACTTGCGAGGCAATCAGCGATTTCGGCAGCACTTCGCCCTGACGGCGCAGGAGCATTTCCAGCAGGGCAAATTCCTTGGCGGTCAGATCGATGCGCTGGCCATTGCGTTCGACCCGGCGGCGAATCAGGTCCAGACGCAGGTCGGCCAGTTGCAGACTGGTTTCCTGTGGCGTCGCGCTGCCCCGGCGCAGCAGGCTGCGCACCCGGGCCAGCAATTCGGAAAAGGCGAAGGGTTTGACCAGATAATCGTCGGCGCCGAGTTCGAGGCCGTGCACCCGGTCTTCCACGGCGTCCTTGGCGGTTAGAAACAGCACCGGTGTGTCGAGGCCGGCGCTGCGCACTGCTTGCAGAATCTGCCAGCCACTGCGCCCGGGCAGCATCACGTCGAGGATCAACAGCGCATAATCACCGCTCAACGCCAGTTGCTGACCGCTGACGCCGTCGGCCACCAGTTCCGTGTTGAAGCCGGCCTCGGTCAGGCCTTGGCGCAGGTAGTGGCCGGTTTTCGGTTGGTCTTCGACGATCAGCAGTTTCATAGGCGGCTCGGATTGTAGGAACAAAAGCGTTATACCGTGGGAGCAGGCGACACGCGCCAACCTGACAAAGTTGTAATCTGCCTGTCAGGTAGCTGCCAGCGCACGCGGGCTAGAGTTTCCCACAGGCTGAACCTTATCTTGTTGGAGTATGACTATGTTTTTGCGCAACCCTCTGGCCGTTGCCGCCTGTTTGCTGGCGCTGAGTTCACCTGTCTGGGCCGCGCCCGCGCACAGCTATGACTTCGGCCAGCCAGCCCCGGCGGCCCAGGCCACCCGCAGCATCGAGGTGGTGCTGAACGACATGTCGTTCGAGCCCAAGGCGATTCAGGTAAAGGCCGGTGAGACGGTTCGCTTTGTGCTGGTGAATAAAGGTCAGTTGCTGCACGAATTCAATCTCGGTGACGCCGCGATGCATGCCCAACACCAGCAGGAAATGTTGCAGATGCAGCAAAGCGGCATGCTCGCGCCTACTGGTATGAAAGAAATGTCCCACGACATGGCGGGTATGGATCACGGCAGCATGGGCCACGGCATGAAGCACGACGACCCCAATAGCGTGCTGGTCGAGCCGGGCAAGACCGCCGAGCTGACGTGGACCTTCAGCAAGGCCACCAGCCTGGAATTTGCCTGCAATATTCCCGGTCACTACCAGGCGGGCATGGTCGGCAAACTGACTGTCAGTCAGTAAGCACTCAAAGGCGGGCGCAAAGGCTGATAGAATCCGCTGATTCTTCAGTCAGGTTTCCGCCATGCATCCCGCAGCCGAACATTCGCCGCTGGGCAAATCCAGCGAATACATCGCCACGTACACGCCGTCCCTGCTGTTCCCGATTCCGCGCACCGCGAAATGGGCCGAGCTGGGCCTGACCGCCGAAACCCTGCCGTATAAAGGCGTGGATTTCTGGAATTGCTTCGAACTGTCGTGGCTGTTGCCGTCGGGCAAGCCGGTGGTGGCAATCGGTGAATTCAGCATTCCGGCGGATTCGCCGAACATCATCGAATCGAAGTCGTTCAAGTTGTACTTGAACTCGCTGAATCAGACGCCGTTTGCCGATATCGCCAGCCTCGAAGCGACGCTGGTCAAGGACCTGTCGGCCGCTGCCGGCAAACCGGTCGGCGTACGGGTACGCAGCCTGAAGGACGTCGAAGCCGAAGGCGTCGTGGCGTTGCCGGGCGTGTGCATCGACGATCTGGACATCAGCGTCAGCAACTATGAGCATCCGCGTCCGGAACTGCTGCGTTGCGATGATTCGAAGATTGTCGAAGAGAGCGTGCATAGCCATCTGCTCAAATCCAACTGCCCGGTGACCAGCCAGCCGGACTGGGGCAGCGTGGTGGTGGAATATCGTGGCGCGGCGCTGGATCACGCGAGTCTGCTGGAATACATCGTCAGCTTCCGCCAGCACTCGGACTTCCACGAACAATGCGTGGAGCGGATCTTTCTCGACCTGCAGCGTTTGCTGAAGCCGGAGAAACTCACGGTGTTTGCACGGTATGTGCGCCGGGGCGGGCTGGATATCAACCCGTATCGCAGCACCGAGACTGCGCAACTGCCGAACCACCGCCTTGTGCGCCAATAAATAACCCCTGTAGGAGTGAGCCTGCTCGCGATAGCGGACTGACATTCAACATTGACGTCGACTGATACACCGTTATCGCGAGCAGGCTCACTCCTACAAGGGATCGCGTTTCAAATTGCGCCTATGAAAAAGCCCTGCCAGCGCTGGCAGGGCTTTTTGCATTTCAGGGGAGGAAAATCAGATCCCCATGCTACCCAGCGCATTGACGATATTGCGCAAGGTGCCGGCAATGGCCGGGTGTTCGACTTCGAAGCGTTCCACTGCCAGGTTCACACCGTCGGCGATGCTCGCGTCCTGAGTGGCAGTTTCCAGTTTGATTTCCGATTCAATCTGCGCCATCAGCTCACGCAGATCGTCACGTTCGGCTTCGGACAGCGGCGGATTCTGCTCCAGTTGCTCGCGCAGGGTGTCGAGTTGTTTTTGCAGTTCTTGGGCGGGCATGGTGGGGTTCCTTTTATCAAGAGGCACTGGCATTGACCGCAGCCGCGCGCCAAAGGTCTATGGCTGACCTTTAGATTAATCCACTCTGCGGCAACCTGCATGATCCCGGTCAGGGCTTTTCGCCCTTGAGGCGGCGCAGGTTGATGTCCGCCAGGCAGGTGTCGAGCTCGCCCAGATGATCGATCACCGAATGCACGCCCAGCCCGAACAACTGCAGGGTTGCCTTACCGCGTCGTTGGTCGCGTTCGTTCTGGCTCAGCGCTTGCCACTCGCTCGGCGACAGGCCGCACAGTGAGCCGCAGGACGCCAGGCCGATGGTCCACAGCCCGGCGTTGAGGCCCGCTTGCAGCAACCGGGGCTCGCCGCTCACCAGCACGCAGCCATCCAGGCAGCTGACGTTCAAACCCATCAGCGCCTGCCAGCAGGCGTTCGGCGCGGGCCATGGATTGATTGTTGCTGAATATTGCGTCGGTTTGATCCACGCCGGCAGAGAGGCCGCCAAGGGTTGCGCGAGGGCAGGGGGCAGCTCGTCGATCCACGCACAGGGAATCTGCTGGCGCTGCAGGCTGAGCAGGCTGTCGAGAGCGCCGGGTGTGGCGTGGGCGTGCTCGGGCAGTACGCTGGCGTGTTGATGGGCACGGGCGCCGAAATCCACCAGACAGCCACTGAGTCCGAACAGCACGGCGGTCAGGCCGGGCGCGGCGACAGGCAAGACTTCAGCGTGGGTCATGGCAACGTCCCTGAAATAGGCATGAGGCTAGGGGACATCGGTGACAGTTGGATGACAGGTGTGTGAAGGCGCTCCCTGGAAACGTCCTGCATTACTCTTCACGGGCAGACTGCCCAAAACGGCTTTTGCGCTTATACTAGCGCTCTTAACGCCTGGGCCCGGGTGCCCGCGCCAGTAAAAATCCAAGGAGTTTTTCTATGCGCTGGAGCAATCCTCTCGCTCAGCTATGTGTATGTGCCAGCGTCCTGCTGGTTCCGTTCGCCGCCAACGCTGCAACGGAAGAAGACCCTTGGGAAAGCGTCAACCGCCCGATCTTCCAGTTCAACGACTTCGTTGACACCTACGCGCTCAAGCCGCTGGCGCAGGGCTATGAGTTCGTGACGCCGCAGTTCCTCGAAGACGGCATCCACAACATGTTCCGCAACGTCGGTGACGTCACCAACCTGGCGAACAATATTCTGCAGGCCAAACCGGCAGCAGCCGGTGTCGATACCGCGCGTATCATCTTCAACACCACCTTCGGCCTGCTGGGCTTCTTCGATGTCGGTACCAAAATGGGCCTGAATCGCAGTGACGAAGACTTCGGTCAGACCCTCGGTTACTGGGGCGTCAGCAGCGGCCCGTACGTGATGCTGCCGTTGCTCGGCCCGAGCACCCTGCGTGATGCACCGTCCAAGTACGTCGACAGCTACACCGGTCCGTACCGCTACATCAACGACGTGCCTGTCCGTAACTCGGTGTTCGGCCTGAACATCGTTGACACCCGCGCCAGCCTGCTGTCGAGCGAGAAGCTGATCAGCGGCGACAAGTACACCTTCATCCGCAACGCCTATCTGCAGAACCGCGAGTTCAAGGTCAAGGATGGTCAGGTCGAAGACGATTTTTAATCTCGACCGATGACAAGAAGGCGGCCCATGAGGCCGCCTTTTTTGTGTGCGCTTATTTCATCTGCAGAATGGTCAGGCCGAGCTTCTGTCCATCGCCGTCCTGGGCCTTGACCCAGACCACTTCGGTCTCCGCCTCCAGCCCACTCAATGCGGCATGTTCGGAATCGATGCGCACGCTCAAACGGTCACCAACCGCGAACTGGCGCGGCGCTTCGACCTGCATGCCGCTGCTCGAGAGGTCGATGCACACGCCGGCGATCTCATCGCCTTCATGGATCAACACCACATCGGCATCGACCCGCATGCGGATGAAATCGCGCTTTTCGCTGTAGTCCCGACCGGTTTGACTCATGGCTTCGACCTTCCATTGGGTTACGGTTTGAGCTGTTCTTATAACTCTCGGTGATTTGACAAGTAAAGTCGTCAAGCGACCATCGGCGCATGCTTGAAACGCCCCGCGGATGGGAGTACCGTCTGCGCCTTAGAAGGGCACCTCTGGTGCAATCGCGTTCCGGCTCAGTGCTCGAAAGCGGTGCAGCAGAGAGGCTAGAAAGCGAATCCAGTAGTCTGAGCCGGGCCGATGCCCCGCCTGCTACGCCAACCTAATTCTGGCGCCGTTTGCCCACATGCCAAAAACCAGTGCCACGCTGCTGATAATCGATGATGACGAAGTAGTGCGCGCGAGCCTCGCGGCCTATTTGGAAGACAGTGGTTTCAGCGTCCTGCAGGCCAGCAACGGCCAACAGGGTCTTCAGGTATTCGAGCAAGACAAGCCCGACTTGGTCATCTGCGATCTGCGCATGCCGCAGATGGGTGGTCTCGAACTCATCCGTCAGGTCACCGAGCGCTCACCGCAAACGCCGATGATCGTCGTTTCGGGTGCCGGCGTGATGAACGACGCGGTCGAGGCGCTGCGCCTGGGTGCGGCGGACTACCTGATCAAGCCTCTCGAAGACCTGGCCGTGCTCGAGCATTCGGTGCGTCGCGCGCTGGATCGTGCGCGCCTGCTGCTGGAGAACCAGCGCTACCGCGAGAAGCTGGAGAAGGCCAACCGCGAGCTCGAAGCCAGCCTGAACCTGCTGCAGGAAGACCAGAACGCCGGTCGTCAGGTGCAGATGAACATGCTGCCGGAAAGCCCGTGGCGCATCGACGAGTTCCAGTTTGCCCACCAGATCATCCCGTCGCTGTACCTGTCGGGTGATTTTGTCGACTACTTCCGTGTCGACGAGCGTCGGGTGGCGTTCTACCTGGCCGACGTATCGGGGCATGGCGCCTCGTCAGCGTTCGTCACGGTGCTGCTGAAGTTCATGACCACGCGCCTGCTGTTCGAGTCCAAGCGCAACGGCACGTTGCCGGAATTCAAGCCTTCGGAAGTCCTTGGTCATATCAACCGGGGGCTGATCAGTTGTAAGCTGGGCAAACACGTCACAATGGTCGGTGGAGTCATCGACGAGGAGACCGGTTTGTTGACCTATAGCATCGGCGGCCATCTGCCGTTGCCTGTGTTGTACACGCCTGACAGTGTTCGTTACCTCGAAGGCCGCGGTTTGCCGGTGGGCCTGTTCAATGAGGCCACCTACGAAGATCACGTGCTTGAGCTGCCTCCGACGTTCAGCCTGACGCTGATGTCCGACGGCATTCTGGATCTGTTGCCAGAACCGACGCTCAAGGAAAAAGAAGCCGCTTTGCCCCAACGGGTGAAGTCGGCGGGCGGCAGCCTGGATGGTCTGCGGCAAGTGTTTGGATTGGCCACGCTAGGGGAGATGCCGGATGATATCGCCCTGTTGGTGTTGAGCAGGAACCTTCAATGAGTACCGGTAGAATCCAGTTCGCCGAGCAGGACGGCACCTTCGTCCTGAAGTTCGTCGGTGAAGTTCGCCTGACCCTGTGTTCGGCGTTGGATGCGACTATTGAGAAAATCTTCACCGCGTTGAATTTCAACGCGATCGTGATCGATTTGACCGAAACCCGCAGCATCGACAGCACCACCCTCGGCCTGCTGGCCAAACTGTCGATCCTGTCGCGGCAAAAGGTCGGCCTGCTGCCGACCGTCGTCACCACCCACGAAGACATCACCCGTCTGCTGCAGTCGATGGGCTTCGAGCAGGTGTTCAACATCGTCAACCACCCGGTGCCGTGCCCCGAGTGCCTGGATGACCTGCCGGATCAGGACCAGTCCGAAGAAGTGGTGCGGATCAAGGTGCTCGAAGCGCACAAGATCCTCATGGGCCTGAACGACTCCAATCGTGAAGCCTTTCATGATCTGGTGAATGCCCTCGAGCGGCATTGATGGCCTGAAATGTGGGTAGGGCCTGCTGGCTCCTATCGCGAGCAGGCTCACTCCTACAGGGTTTCTCATTCGACGCATAATCTTGAGTAATCCACAGATCCACTGTAGGAGTGAGCCTGCTCGCGATAGCTCTCGCCAAAACACTAATAATCCAGCAGGCACAAAAAAAGGGCGAACCCGTTTGGGTTCGCCCTTTTTGCGTTTCAGCGACTCAGATCACAGCTTGGCCTGCAGCAGCGCCTCGAGCTTCTCCTGGTCACGGGCAAACTGACGGATGCCCTCAGCCAGTTTCTCGGTAGCCATCGCGTCTTCGTTGGACAGCCAGCGGAATTGCGCTTCGTTGAGGCTCAGGCGCGCTTCGCCGGCGTGGCCCGGGGCGAGTTTGCGCTCCAGTTTGCCAGTGTCTGCCGCGAGCTTGTCGATCAGGTCCGGGCTGATGGTCAGGCGATCGCAGCCGGCCAGTTGCTCGATCTGGCTCAGGTTGCGGAAGCTGGCGCCCATGACCACGGTCTTGTAGTCATTGGCCTTGTAGTAGTTGTAGATGCGGGTGACCGACTGCACGCCCGGATCATCGGCGCCGGTGTAGTCGTTGCCGTTAGCCTTCTTGTACCAGTCGTAGATGCGGCCCACGAACGGCGAGATCAGGAACACCCCGGCGTCAGCGCAAGCGGCAGCCTGAGCGAAGGAGAACAGCAGGGTCAGGTTGGTCTGGATGCCTTCCTTCTCGAGGATCTCCGCAGCGCGGATGCCTTCCCAGGTCGAAGCGATCTTGATCAGCACGCGGTCACGGCCGATGCCGGCCTTGTCGTACAGCTCGATCAGGCGATGCGCACGCTTGAGCACGGCGTCCTGGTCGAACGACAGGCGCGCATCCACTTCGGTAGAAATGCGGCCCGGAATCACTTTGAGGATTTCCTGGCCGACAGCGACGCCGAAACGGTCGCTGGCCAGACCCACGTCGCCCTTGCAGTCGCTGACGCAGTCGTTCAGCAGCTCGGCGTAGGCGGGGATGGCGGCTGCCTTGAGCAGCAGGGAAGGGTTGGTGGTGGCGTCGACCGGCTTGACCCGGGCGATCGCTTCGAAGTCGCCGGTATCGGCAACTACGGTAGTCATCTGTTTGAGTTGTTCCAGCTTGGAAGTCATGGGTGTGCTCTGTCCTGTGGGTTTGACGACATTACCCGAGCGTTGACAGCCACTCAAGGGCATCAAGGCGCAACGGGTTCCCCGGGGGCAACAACCTGAGAACGGCTGTTTGAACGGTGGGGCGCGGTATCGATGAATACGATGCCAAAATCGGCCGCAGGTTCAAAGCAACTGACGGCCAGCGCCCCTTGAGCACATTGATGGAGGTTATTGCTGGCTTAGCTGGGTTTTGACCGCAGTTTCTGCCGGTTTCGGCTGGCCATCGGACGTCAACAGACCGAAATTCTTCTCGCGGTCATTGCTGCCGGTGTCGCTGTTTTTCCACTCGTAAATCGAGGTCAGGGCAATGTTGCGGGTTTTGATATCGGCGACGAATGCGCTGATTTTGCTGGCCTGACCCTCAATCCCGCCGTTGGAGGCGAGCGCCGAGATGCCCCATTCGCTGATCACCCCCGGCAGATGGAAGTTCTGCTGGATAAACGCCTGGGCGGTGCTGATCTGCGTGCCGCTCATGCCGTAGGGATGGTAGGAAACCGCGTTGAGGCATTTGGGGTATTCACTGACGATTCGGTTGAGTGCCACAGTGGACGCCGAGCCGGCGGTGGGCGGCCGGGCAAAACCAAAACCGATCACCGGGACAGTCTGGGGTTTGTCTTGCAGGGTCTTGCACGCTGCGCTCATGAACGGCACGAAGGTCGTGTCGAAATTGCCGGTCGGCCAGTAGGTGCCGAGGTCCGGCTCATTCCATAGCTCGATCGCCACCAGTTGTGAGCCATAGGTCGCTGCCAGGCTGGTCAGCGCGTTGGCATACGCGACCCCAGCGTTCGCCAGATCATTGGCCGGTAACGGCTTGGTCGCGCGCAGGGTCATCAGCACCGGCAGACCGGCCGCGCGGGCCACGGCGAAGGCATCGCTGATCTGCTTCTGGTAGGCCGCGCTGGGCAGGCTGTCAGTCCATACGCCAAAACGCACGAAACTGAAGCCGGTGGCTTTGACGCGCTCGGCGTCGGCAGCGGAGAAGGTCTGGACTTTGACCTGAACCCCGATGGTTTTATTGGCGGGCAATGCCGGGAACAGTTCATTGGCCTGGCTCTGGCCGGTTGCCGCCAGCAGTAACAGGGTGAGGGCGCTCAGGGGTTTGAGATGGGCTGATTTCATGTCGGTTCTCCGGGTGAGAAGTGACAACGGCGAAAAGTATCTCGAGATAACTGTTTCGAAACTAACAATCGCACTAAGTGCGCCAATGTTATTTTTTGTCAGGAAAACCAGACCTGAAAATCACAGTTATTTTTAGTCCGTTAATTGTGTTTTGGCGGCTTTTGACCCTGTGGTACTTAATACGCTGGTACTAACAGGGCGAATCTATTTCTGAGTGCAGAATGATCTAGTGGGTTCATTAAGATCCGCTCTAGATGTTGGCAGAATGATATTACACAGGAATGTAAACCTTGTTCAAAAAGATCCTCGTCGTGTGCGTTGGCAATATTTGCCGAAGTCCGACAGCAGAACTTCTGCTGCGTAACGCGCTGACCCCCTCAACCATTTCGGTGACGTCCGCAGGTCTCTGTGCGCGGGTTGGCGAAGGCATGGAAGCCTCGGCGCGCCAGGTGCTGGAAGACCACGGGCACAGCGCCGAGGGTTTCCGGGCCCGGCAATTGACCGCCGATATCGTCAATGAATCAGACCTGATTCTGGTCATGGAAAAACAACATGTGAATCAGGTGCTGAAGATTGCCTCGCACGCCCGAGGCAAAGTATTTCTTCTTGGCAAGTGGCAGAGCGAACGAGAAATACAGGATCCGTATCGTCAAGGTAAGGCCGCTTTTATTCATGCCCATGCATTGATTGAAGATGCTGTTAGCTCGTGGGCGCAGCGCCTCGGACATTGATGAATATTCTTCAGATCAGTGAATGGTAAGAAAGACTTATGCAGTTACCGTCAGTAATCGCCAACCGTGATAACGATCAAGACAGTATTGATCTTCTCGGCATATTCGGCAGTTTGATCGACCAGAAATGGCTGATCGGTGCATTCACCGGTGCCTTCATGGCCGCCGGCGTTGCCTATGCGGTATTGGCGACGCCGGTGTACCTGGCGAACGCGCTGGTTCAGGTCGAACCGAAAAAGAACGACATGCTCGGCTTTTCCGACCTCAGCAGCATGCTCGGCGGGCAGTCGCCGTCGGTGACCGAAATCGGCATCATCAAATCCCGTGCGGTGATCGGCAAAACCGTCGACGACCTGCGCCTGGACATCGACGTCACCCCCAACACCTTCCCGGTGGTCGGCGGTTTTCTCGCCCGGCGTTATCGCGGCGAAACCGAGTTCAGCGTGGCGCCGCCGCGTTTTGGCTTCACCAGCTACGCCTGGGGCGGCGAGCGTCTGGAGTTCGCCCGGCTTAATCTGCCCAAAGAGCTGTTGGGCAAGAAGCTCACCCTGGTGGCTGGCGAACAACAGCACTTTCAGTTGCTCGATGACAACGACAACCTGCTGGTCGAGGGCGTCGCCGGCGAAGCCTTCGCCCAGGACGGCGTCGAAGGTTTGATCGAACGCCTGCAAGCCAACCCGGGCACCCGCTTTGAAGTGGTGCGCAATCCACGGATCGTGACCATTCAGGGTTACCAGGATGCGCTGGATATCTCCGAGCAAGGTAAAGAGTCGGGGATTATCCGTCTGGCGCTGGCCAGCGCCGATGCGGCCGAGGCGGTGAAGATCCTCAATAAGATCGCCGCGCTGTACGTCGATCAGAACGTGCGCCGCACCTCGGCGGAAGCGGCGCAGAGCCTGGCGTTCCTGCAAAGCCAGTTGCCGCAGGTCAAACGCGATCTGGCCAAAGCCAGCGATGCGCTCAACGCCTATCAGACCCACGGCAAGACCGTGAATATTTCCCTGGAAACGCAATCGGTGCTTGGTCAGTCAGTGGCGCTGGAGACGCGGATTTCCGAGCTGAAAATGCAGCAGGCGGAAATGGATCGCAAGTTCACCAAACAGCATCCGGCGTATCGCGCCTTGATGTCGCAGATCGGTGAGTTGACCCAGCAGCAGAAGTCGCTGGAAGGCAAGGTCGGTGATCTGCCGGCCACGCAGCAGGAATTGCTCAACCTGACCCGCGATGTGGAAGTGGCTTCGCAGATCTACACGCAGTTGCTGAACAAATCCCAGGAATTGGACATCGTCCGCGCCGGGGCGGTGGGCAACGTGCGCCTGATCGATCCGGCGGATGTTGACCTGAGCAGCCCGGTCAAACCGAAAAAAGCCCTGATCGTGCTGATCGCAACGTTCCTCGGCGCCTTTGTCGGCGTAGCCCTGGTGCTGTTGCGCAAATCGTTGAGCAAAGGTCTGGAAGGGCCGGAAGCCATCGAACAGCTCGGGCTGCCGGTGTACGCGTCGATTCCCTACAGCGCCTTGCAGCGTGACGAGGACACGAAAAAGGGCCGGGCCAAAATCACCGCCGAAACACCGGCCTATCTGCTGGCGCTGCGCAACCCGACCGACCTGTCCATCGAGTCGATCCGCAGCCTGCGTACTTGCCTGCATTTCGCCGCGCTGGATTCGACCAACAACCGCATCATGATCTCCGGCCCTAGCCCGCAGGTCGGCAAGACCTTCGTCTCCTCCAACCTCGCGGCGGTCATGGCGCAGAGCGGTCAGCGCGTGCTGCTGATCGACGCCGACATGCGCAAGGGCCACCTGCACAAGACGCTGAATGTGCCGATCGCCAATGGCCTGTCGGATCTGCTGGTCAAGCGCTGCAGCATCGAGCAGGCGGTCAACACGGTGGAAATCGACAACCTGCACTTCATCAGCCGTGGCCAGGTTCCACCGAATCCTTCCGAGTTGTTGATGCATGCCAACTTCCGCGACCTGCTCGCCGAACTCAGTGAACGCTACGACGTGGTGATCATCGATACGCCGCCACTGCTCGCGGTTACCGACGCGGCGATTGTCGGCCGCGAAGCCGGCATCAGCCTGATCGTCACGCGGTTTGCGGTAAACCCGGCCAAGGAAATTGAAGCGACCATTCGCCGCTTCGCGCAGAACGGCATCGAGCTCAAGGGCGCGGTGTTCAACGGCGTCGAGAAGCGCGCTGCCAGCTACTACGGCAATGGCAGCTATGGCTATTACAACTACGAATACGCGTCGGACAAATCCTGAAATCAGGGACGTTCCAACAGGCATGAAAGTGGGTGGGTTGTGAAGAAAATACTGCACGTGGCTGAAACGATAAAAGGTGGGGTCGCCACCGTTATCCGCACCATCTCGGCGTCGCCCGAAGGCCAGGATTCGAATTACGAGCTGGTCTATCTGGTGCCGCTCGACCAGAAACAAGAGCTGCACGGCATCGATGCACAGCAGATTCGCACGTTCGAACGCAGCGGGCGTGATGTGCGTTCGCTGCTGCGTTTTGCCTGGCAACTGACCCGGGTGATGCTCAAGGAAAAACCCGATGTGGTGCATTTGCACAGCACCTTTTCTGGGGTGATCGGCCGCGTGGTCTGTGTGCTTCTGCGACCGTGGCGCAAGCCGAAAATCGTCTACTGCCCGCACGCCTTTTCGTTCCTGATGGAAAGCTCGCCGACCAAGCAGAAGATCTACGCATGGATCGAGCGGGTCCTGCAGCGGGTCACCGACGTGATCATCTGCGTCAGCCGCTACGAGATGGACAAGGCTGCGCGGTTCGGCATTCAGCGCTCGCGCATGAAGCTGATCTACAACGGCATCCACCAGCGAGACGAAGCGCCGAAGGCCGAGAGCCCCGCGCCGATCCATCTGCTGTTCGTCGGTCGCCTCGACTACCAGAAAGGTTTCGACGTGTTGCTCAAGGCCTTCGCCAAGGTGCAGCGAAGTGATCTGAAACTGACGGTGGTCGGCAGTGCGGTCAACGAGGACACGGTCGAGTGCCCCGAGATGGACGCGGTCGAGTACCTGCCGTGGGTCACGCCGGCCGAAGTGCAGGCGCTGTATCAACAGGCCGACGCGCTGATCGTTCCGAGCCGCTGGGAAGGTTTTGCCATGGTGCCGCTGGAAGGCATGGCCATGGGCTTGCCGGTGATCGCCAGCAACTGCACGTCACTGCCCGAACTGGTCACCCATGAAGTGTCCGGCTACGTCTTTCCCACCGGTGATCATCAGGCGCTGGCCGACGTGCTGGCGCGAATCCAGAAGCCGCGGTTGCTCGACCTCGGCAGCGAAGGCCGGAACATCGTGCGCGAGCGCTTCAGTGCCACGCTGATGATCCGCCAGACCTACGACGTGTATTGCGCTCCCACTTATTAAGTAGAACTCAGCTTATGAACGTAACGATTTTGCATGGCTACAGTGCGTCCAACTCCGGTGACGGCCTGCTCGTCGATCTGGCCATCGCGTTGGTGCAGCGCAACTTTGGCGAAGACACCGCGATCAATGTCGTGGCCTCCGACCCGCAGTCTTTCGCCTACCTGCCGCACCCGCGTTTCGATGCGCCGGTGATGGCAGCCAAGGGCTTGGGGCGGGTCAAGCAGGCAGTGTTTCTCAATCAGTCGTATGCCGGGCTGGCGGATCTGCTGCGCAAGACCGATCTGATCGTCGGCGTCGGTGGCGGCTACATGCGCTCGAAAAGCGCCTTCGAACACATCAAGCTGAAACTCGGCCACGCCAAACAACTGGAAACGGCGATCCTCAGCAAGGTGCCGTCGGTGTACCTGCCGCAAAGCATCGGCCCGTTCCATGGCGAGAGCCGCCAGATCGTCGATCACTACGCCAGCGCTGACGCGGTGTTCGTGCGCGATAACCGCTCCTCGGCAATGTTCGATGCCTGCGAAAACGTCTATCGTGCGCCGGATCTGGCAGTGCAGTCACTGGCCAGCAAGATCCTTCAGCAACCGAAGTTCACCCGCTGCGCCGCATCGCCGGCCACCGTGTGCGTGGTGCTGCGCAAGCCGCCGGAGTGGAGCAAGGACAAGAAGGTCGCCTACGTCGCCAACCTGAAGTTGCTGCTGCAGCGCCTGAAGAACAAAAGCAAAGTGGTCTGCGCCGTGCAGAGCGCCGTTCGCGGCAACGATGACGGTGCGTTCTATCGCGAACTGGGCATCACCGAGGACCTGCTGTCGTTGAAGGCGACGATTGCCAAATATCAGCCGGACCTGGTGATCTCGGTGCGCCTGCACGGCGCCATCGAATCGCTGTTGTCCGGTGTCCCGGCGTACCACATCAGCTATGAGCGCAAAGGCTTTGGCGCCTATCAGGACATGGGCGTGGAAGACTGGGTGATCAATGGCGGCGACATCAATGTCGAGCAGATCATCGACACCGTTTATGCGCCGAACGCGCTGTCGAATTTCGGCAAGCGCCTGACCGATACCTGCCGCGAAATCGAAGCCAAGACGGTGATGATGGACGAGATCATCAAAGGCGTCGTTCGATGATATTTCGCTTGCTGCTGCGCGGCGGAGCCTTGGGCGCGAAGTTTCTGCTGGTGTTGGCCATCACCCATTACCTGGGCTACGAAGCGCTGGGGTTTTATGGCGTGGTGGTCGCGGCGTCGCTGATCGCTTCGAAGTTCTACAGCGTTGGTTTCAGTTCCGAGATCAATCGGTTGATCAGCGTTGGCGGCAGCTCGCGGCGGGTGGTCGACAAAGTCCTGCTGCTGTACCTGGCGGTGGGGCTGCTGCTGTCGCTGGTCACGGTGGGGATTTACTCGCTGTTTCAGCAGGTCGAGGCGAGCACCGCGCTGATCCTCTGCGTGACGCTGGTGCTGCTCACCGAACACCTGTCGTTCGAGATCAACTCGTTCGTGTTTTCTGCGCAGAAGGCCACGGCAGGCGCGCTGCTGTTCTTCATCAAGACCGGTCTCTGGGCGCTGCTGGCGGTGGGCGGGATGATGCTCGACTGGGTCTCCGGCATCGCCAGTGTGCTGTGGCTGTGGGTGGCCGCCAATGTGTTGGTGATCGCCGCCGGTTACCTGATCGTGGTGAATGTGCACAAGGGGCGGGTCAGCGAAGCACTGACTACCGCGACCGTGTGGAAGGCCGGGTTGCCGTTCTACTTCGGTACGGGGTTGATCGCGCTGAGTCAGTACGCCGAGCGCTTTCTGATTGCCGATCTCGAACCCTACGCCAGCCTCGGCAAATACGTGTACGCGTGGTCGGCGGCGAACACTTTGCAGGCGCTGTCTTACGCGGTAGTGGCGGTGGTCGGCATTCCGGTGCTGGCCAAGCGGTTTCAGGCGGATCAGCAGTCATTTACGGTCAAGCAATTGTTCGTCAACAAATGGGTGATGCGCTCGTTAGTGGTGTCGGCGGCGGTGGCGGTGCTGATCTATCTGTTCTTCAACGTGGTGCTCGATTACGTCGCCAGCAGCGTGCCGCGTCCGGATAACGCGATCCTCGGTGTACTGATTTTTTCCTTTGCCCTGCGGGCCATCGGCGACATCGTCTGGGGCGGTCTGATCGCTTCGAAAAACAGTCGAGTGTCATTCGCCAGCGCGGCGATTTGCTTGCTGGTGTCGGTGCCGGTCAGTTACCTGCTGATCAAGCACTATTCGATTTATGGCGCGGCGTGGGGCAATGTCTTCGCGATTATCGTGCAGCTCGGAGTGATCGCCGTGTTGACTCGGGCGACCCGTGCCAAAGGGGCGCTGGCATGGGGTTGAAGTTGCCGTGCATCGAGTTTCGTGGCCGCAAACTCGATTCTTCGCTGTCGTTCCTGATTCTGTTCACCGGGCTGTTTCTGTCGGTGGCGATGCCGCTGCTGATCCCGCGCGCTCCGGGCCCGGATGCGATGACCTTGTGGTCGTCCTACGCCCGCGCCGACAACTGCAATTTCTGGAACCCGTTCTCACCGGATCGTTCCTCCTACGAGTGTTCGGCGTTCCTGCTGCGGCCCACCGGGATCAACCTGACCAACGCCTGGGCCTACGGGATGTTCTGCAACTTCTTCCTCACGGCGATTCCGGTGGTGGTGTTCCGGCGCATGCCGCTGGCGATCTTCGGCACCCTGTGTCTGTGGGGGATTGTGCGTTCGTTCTTCCTGGAAAACCTGACCAAGGAAATCATCGTTTCGGTGGCGGTGCTGAGCATTTTGTTCAGCTCGCTGACGCGCAAATACCGCGGCGGATTTTTTCTGTCGGCGGTGATCTACGGCGTGCTGATCCGGCCTTACTGGATTCTGTTTTCGCTGTCGTGGGTCGGCGTCTGCGTGATGAAGAAGTACGTGTCGCGCTTCACTTTCTTCCTGATGCTGTTCCTGTTTTACCTGGCGGTGGCCATGGCGATTCAGCTGGCGCTGGGCTTCCCGGTGTCATCGATTCGCGCCAGCAATAACGAGTTGCGCACGGCGGGGGAGGAGGGCTCGAAATCGCTGATTGTCTCGTGGCTCAGCGGCAGTGACTTCGTTTCGCAGGCGCTGGACTCGATGATCATTTTCTTCCGGCTGTCGTTCCCGGTGGAGCTGATTCTGTTGTCCGGGCCGGGCCAGGTGATCTTTGTGGCGCTGATGATCATGACCGCGCTGCTGCTGTTCAAAGTCATCACCTCCACTGATTACAAAGGCGCGCCGATCGAAACCAAACCCAAGGAACTGATCGCGATTCCGCTCGCGTTTTTGCTGGTGCAGGGTTTGTTCGAGCCGGACTTCGGCTCCTTCGCCCGGCACTTTTCCATGGTGGTGCCGGTGCTGTTTGTCGGTCTGGGCCTGATGTTGCGCGCGAACAAACCGGTGCGGGTTGAATCACGAGTTCTGAATTGAGGCAGGTGCTGTATGTCGAGCAAGAAAAAATCGCTGGAGATCGAAACCCTGCGTGGCCTGGCGTGCCTGCTGCTGGTGCTCTATCACGTCATTGGCCCGTTGGGCGGAGGCCTGAAGATCGATCTCGGCTCGCCGTTTCGGGTGATCGCCGACTCGATGGTGTACGTGCGAATGCCACTGTTCACCTTCATTTCCGGCTACATCTATTCGATCTACAAAATTCGCGGCAATGACTTTTCCGCGTTCTTCAGTGGCAAGGTGCGACGGCTGATCGTACCGCTGTTTTGCGTCGGTGTGCCGTTCTCGGTGTTGCAGGCGGTAGGGCCGGGGGTGAACAAGGACGTCGGCGTGATCGATGCGCTGTTGTCGTTCTGGGTGCCGGTCAATCACTTCTGGTTCCTGCAGGCGGTGTTCATCATTTTCATGTTCGTCGGTCTGCTGGAATGGCGCGGGATGCTGCGCTCGATGACGCGTTTGTATCTGCTGTTCGCCTTCGCTGCGGCAGTGTTTCTGTTGCCGCCGTTCAAGCTCGATGCGTTCGGCATCAATGGCGCGATTTACCTGCTGCCGTTTTTTGTGGCGGGGATGATCGGCCAGGAAAATGTCGAGGCGTTGAAGCAGCGGTTCAAGGTGGTCGGGCCGCTGGTGTTTGTGTTGATTTCGTTGACGCTGCTGTACGTGGCGGCGATTGATCGTGAGTTGATCGTCGACCGCCGCAGCCTGATCGGTCTGACCGTGGGGTGTGTGTCCTGCATTGCTTTGCTGTCGAGTGACATGCGCTCGAAGTGGCTGACCTGGCTGGGCGGCTACTCTTACGCGATCTTCCTGTTCCATGTGCTGTTCGCGGCGACTTCGCGGTTTGTCATGGGACGGCTGGGGGTGAAAGACGAAAGCATTCTGGTGCTCAGTGGACTGCTGTTTGGTCTGTTGGGGCCGGTGGTGCTGTCGATGATTTTCAGCCGCTTCAATGTCACTTCGGTGCTGTTTCTCGGGGAGCGTGCGGCGAAGAAGAAGCCAGCGGTTGGCGTTACTCCGGTGGTGCCGGCCAATAGCTGAAAAGCTTCGCGAGCAAGCCCGCTCCCACAGGGATTGTGCGAGTTGCCGAGATCCAATGTGGGAGCGAGCCTGCTCGCGAAGGGGCCATTCCAGACTGAAGGAAATAATGCATGTTGGCAGTAAATGACGCGCAACCCGTCGCGGCGTCGGTGGTGGAAGTGGGCGATGCCCGCGAGCGCTTTGCGCAGTGGCGCGAAGGCAAGGCCGGGAAGGTCTTGTCGGTCTCGGTGATCGGCGACAGCTACAGCGCCGGGCAGGATTTCTACCTGAACAAACTGGTGCAGCGCGTGGCCGGCGAGGTCGGTTTTGCCGGTCCCGGTTACGTCGGTTTCAACCACGGCGCCGCGCTGGGCGGCACGCATTTCAAATACACCCGCAGCAGCGAAAAATACTTCGGTGGTGGCTGGCAAGTATCCGGCCTCGGCCAAGCCAGCCCCGACAGCCGCACGGTCACCGGCAAGCCCGGTGCCTGGCTGCAAATCGATGCCAGCCCGACACCGGACATCGACACCCAAGTCACCCAGGCGAAATTGCTCTACCTGGGCAACGGCGAAACCAGTGAGCTGCGCTACCGCTGGACGCCCTCGGAAGACTGGCAACCGTTGACGCTCAAGGGTTCAGGCGTGCAGGAAGTACCGCTTGCAGGTCTCTCTTCAGCGACAGACTGGTCGTTCAAGCTGGAAGTGGTGAAGGGCGCACCGACCTTGTTTGGCTTGTGGATGAGCAACGATCAGCACGGCGTGCGGGTTTCAAAACTGGCGGCCTCGGGCGCGGCATCCGCGGATTTCTATCACCAGAACCCGCAATGGCAGGTGCAGTGGAAAGCCGCCGTGTCGAAGATCCCCGCCGACGTTTACCTGATCATGCTCGGCGGCAACGATCAGGGCTTCGGGGTCAAACCCGAACAATACCTGCACAACGTTCAGGGCCTGGTGGCGATGATCCGCGAGATCCAACCGGCGGCGAGCATCAACCTGATCATGCGTCAGGACACCACGCGTTCCAGCACCTATCCGATGTCGGCGTATGCACAGGTCTTGCAGCCGTGGGCGCACGAGCAGCAGTTGGGTTTTGCCAATCTGCAATGCGCGTTCGGCCCTGACGTCAAACGCTATGCGGCGGCGATGATCGGCCCGGACAAGATTCATCCGCAGCCGGCCACGGGCGGGAAAGTGATTGCCGATTACTTCTATCGCTGGATCGTCAGTGGCATCAACGCGGACAGTTGCGACTTGTAGGAGCGGGGGGACGCGGGGGTCTTTTTTTTTTTGTCCTTTAAACACAAATAAAAAAAAGGCGCGGGGCCCCGCGCCCAACCGGCCCGG
>NZ_JAJSLU010000018.1:75731-146287 GCF_023063025.1 Pseudomonas sp. YL2
GGCACGCTGCGATCTTTTGATCTTGCTCTTGAAAACAAAATCAAAAGATCGCAGCGTGCCGCAGCTCCTACAGGGGCGTGTTTTATTTGAAGTTATCTATCTGGCTCAGGAGCTCCGCAGTCTTCTGCGGCATCAGTTGCGTGGCACACCGCGTCTCGACATTGATGATGATCGCCGGCTCGTTGCAGCACAGGCGTACGCGGAAGCGCCAGTCGCTGAAGATCACTTTCAGGCCATCACGGTCGTCCATTTCCAGCGCCTGCTCGGCATACAGTTGTTTCAGATGGGCGAGCAGGGGATAGGGATCCGCCAGCGTGCGGCGAATGTCGCCGGACGAGGGAAACATGCCGATGCGTTCCACCAGCAAAATACTGCCCAGCCATGACTCGTTGGCGCTGGCCAACGGCTGATGGTGTGCCAGCCAGCTCACCGTGCCGAGGTTGCCCACCTCCCGTTCAATCTCTGCTGCATGCTGTGCCATGTTCATGGGTTGCCTCCTGAAAAGAGAAGTGGGCGGGGACCGTCTCAGCGGCCCTTGAGGTAGACGTTGTCGTAGCAGAAGTTGGTCGCCTGCAGGTAACCCTCGGCGTCGCCGCAGTCAAAGCGCAGGCCCTTGAACTTATAAGCCAGCACGCAACCGTTCTGCGCCTGTTTCATCAGCGCGTCGGTGATCTGGATCTCGCCGCCCTTGCCCGGTTGGGTGTCGGCGATCAGGTCGAAGATGTCCGGCGTCAGGATGTAGCGGCCGATGATCGCTAGGTTCGACGGCGCATCCTGCGGTGCCGGTTTTTCCACCATGTTATTGACCCGGTAGATGCCCTCGGAAATCAGTTCGCCGGCGATCACCCCGTACTTGTGGGTCTGGTCGGCCGGAACTTCCTGGATGGCGACGATCGAGCAGCGGAATTTCTTGTACAGCTGGATCATCTGCGACAGCACGCCGTCACCTTCCAGGTTCAGGCACAGGTCATCGGCCAGCACCACGGCAAAGGGTTCATCGCCGATCAACGGACGGCCGCTGAGAATCGCGTGACCGAGGCCCTTCATTTCCACCTGACGGGTGTAGGAGAAGGTGCAGGTGTCGATCAGCTCGCGGGTGCCGGCGAGGAACTTCTCTTTCTCGGTGCCGCGGATCTGGTGTTCGAGTTCGTAGCTGATGTCGAAGTGGTCTTCCAGCGCACGCTTGCCCCGACCGGTGACGATGGCCATGTGTTGCAGGCCGGCGTCCCGTGCTTCTTCAACGGCGTATTCGATCAACGGCTTGTTGACGATCGGCAGCATCTCTTTCGGCATGGCTTTGGTCGCCGGCAAGAAACGCGTGCCGTAACCGGCAGCGGGGAACAAACATTTACGAATCATAAAAGTATCCTGGACAGTCATGGAACACAGGCAACGGGTGCGCGCACTTATCAAAGCGCACAAGTTTCAATGATTATTGAACGAGTACTTTAATACCTGAGTCAGGTTGTTAATGGCAATTAGCGCAGGGGGTAAAACATGACAATGTTATGAGATGTCGGTTAAGGCGTTATTAGTTATTTTTAGTCGGTATCTGTTGATAGTGATGAGTGTACTTGGGGTGCTAATAAGTACCGGGCAATACAGTTTGACCTGCAAAAATATTTATTGCCAGTGGTTGAACTAATTTTGTTTAAGGCTGTTGTCGTCCTTATTTGTGTGGTGCGCCACAGATTCAATGAAAGGGACTTGACAGGCTACTTGTCACTTATCCAATGACGGACCGCGCTATGAAGATTCTGGTAACGGGTGGTGCCGGCTATATCGGCTCGCACACCACACTTGCGCTGCTTGAAGCAGGTTATGAAGTTGTTGTACTGGATAATCTTTGCAACAGCAGCGATGCGGCATTGCACGCGATAGAAGGTATCTGCGGCAAAAGCGCGTTGATGATTCGCGGCGATGTCTGCGACCGGGCGTTGCTCGACCGGATTTTCCGCGAGCATGCGATCGACGCGGTGCTGCATTTTGCCGGGCTCAAAGCCGTCGGCGAGAGCGTGCGCAAGCCGCTGGATTATTACGAGAACAACGTCGGCGGCAGTATCACGCTGTGTCAAGCGATGGCCGCAGCCGGGGTGTTCCGGCTGGTGTTCAGCTCGTCGGCCACGGTGTACGGCGAGCCTGAGCAGATGCCGATCCGCGAGGATTTCCCCACCGGCATTCCGACCAATCCTTACGGTCAATCCAAGCTGATCGTCGAGAACGTGCTGCGCGACCTGAGTCAGGCCGAGCCGCGCTGGAGCATCGCCTTGCTGCGTTACTTCAACCCGATCGGCGCGCATCACAGCGGGCATATGGGCGAAGACCCCAGCGGCATTCCCAACAACCTGCTGCCTTACATCAGCCAGGTCGCGGTCGGCAGCCTGCAGGAACTGTCGATTTTCGGCGACGATTACCCGACGATCGATGGCACCGGGGTTCGCGATTACATCCACGTCGTCGACCTCGCCGATGGCCATCTCAAAGCCTTGCAATCGATTGCCGACCGTCCGGGCATTCATACCTGGAACCTTGGCACCGGCGACGGCTACAGCGTGATGCAAGTGCTGCATGCCTTCGAACAAGCCAGTGGACGTCCGGTGCCGTACCGGGTGATGCCACGGCGCAGCGGGGACATTGCCGAGAGCTGGGCCGACGCCTCGAAAGCGCAAAAAGAACTCGGCTGGAAAGCCACGCGCAGTTTGCAGGACATGGTCACCGACACCTGGCGCTGGCAATCGAATCATCCACGCGGTTATCTCGAATGATGTCGTTCTAATACTGAATGTTAGTTTCGGTCAGCTGTTAGATATCGTCGGGAAAATACGCTGGAAATGCCTTTTGCAAGTCCGTAGATATAAACCTGCCGTTCGACTTTTATCAGTTGGGTAAGACTGTGAAAGAACGACGGATCTTGTTCGCGCTTTTCGCGGACTTGAACGCTACCACCGCTAACAAAGACCGGTTTTTAACAGGTCGAATGTTAGAAAGGAGTTGATATGAAAAAAGTGATGGCGATTGCCCTGTTGACGATGTTGAGCAACTGGGCGTCCGCTGCTGAAGCACCGCTAACTGCGGTGACCAATGTATCTGGCAGTGTTGCGGCTTCTACAGCGCCTGCTGCCAGTACTGCAATGGTTGCCAGTGCAGTCGCGGCGTCCAACAGCGGCGGAAGTGCCAACGGCGGTACCACTGGCACCACCGGTACTACCGGCACCACCGGCACGCACAACTAACAGGAACATTTGTTAGTGCAGTACAGGGTCGCCCGACGCAAGTCGGGTGACTTTATTTTTAGATTCGCCCTTGAATAGCGTAGTGCCATTATGACTCGTAGTTTTTCTCTTTTGCTGTTGGCAAGTATCGCTTTGCAAGGTTGCATGTTTTCCCCCGGCCAGTACCTGAGCACCGGCGACATCACGCGCCAGGGCGCCAGTGAAAGCAGTCGAGTCGAGCTGATTCCGATCACGCCCAAGCTGATCTCGATGACCCGTGCCACGCAGAAGCGTGAGACGGTGCCGGCGGAGCTGTTGGCCACGCCTGCCGAATACCGCATCGGCAGCAACGATGTGCTGTACATCACGGTCTGGGACCACCCGGAGCTGACCGCGCCATCGGGGGCACAACAGCAGATCGACGCCAACGGTCGACTGGTGCGCTCCGATGGCACGCTGTACTACCCGTTCATCAAGGAAGTGCAGGCGGCCGGCAAGACTATTCAACAGCTGCGCTCGGACATCGAAACGCGCCTGTCGGCGTTCATCGCCGAGCCGCAGGTGGATGTCGCGGTGCTGCGTTTCGCCAGTCAGAAAGTGGTGGTTTCCGGTGCCGTGGCCAAGGCTGGTCCGCAGCCGATTTCCACCAATCCGTTGAGCGTGGTCGAGGCCCTCGGCACTGCCGGCATCGACACCAATAACGCCGACCTTTCGGGCCTGCTGCTGACCCGCAATGGCCGGGTGTATCCGCTCAATCTCGACTCGCTGAACCAGCAGGATTCCGAGTTGCAGCACGTCTTCCTCAAGGGCGGCGATCAGCTGTATCTGCCGTACAACGACAACAAGCGCATCTACGTCATGGGCGAAGTCAATCAGCCCCGCGCGCTGAGCTTCAAGACCTCGACGATGAACCTGTCGGACGTGCTCGGTTCGGTCGGCGGTCTGAGTCAGACCACCTCCAACGGCAACGCGGTGTACGTGATTCGCGGGGTGGAAAACCTCGATGTCGAGCCGGCGAAGATCTATCAACTGGAAGCCCAGTCGCCGACCGCCATGGCACTCGCTTCGCACTTTGAAGTGCGTCCGCAGGATGTGGTGTACGTCGGCCCGGCCAACGTCACGCGCTGGAACCGCTTCATCAGCCAACTGGTGCCGTCGGCATCGATTGTCGGGACCGGGGCTTCCGCTGCGAAGAACTGGAGCGAATTCAGTAACAACAGCAAATAAGGCCGACCGTGAAAACCTTGAAAGTTGGCGTCTGCCTGATGGCGGCCTTGATGTTGTGTGGCTGTAACCCGCTGATGACCGCTTCGGTGCGCAACCTCAAGTCGGCGGTGATCGGGCCGGACGAGCTGGACGTGAGTGCGGCGCAGGTGGCCGAGGTCAAGTATCCGCAAGTCAAACTGACCACGCCGTCCGGCTCCGGGGTGCTGGCGCTGGTGCGCGAGCGTGAAGACCTGCAGTTCTGGGTCGCTTCCGGCAAACAGGTGTTGCTGCTGCGCGATGGCCTTGCCGTGCGCACCATCGGCCTCGGCGTCGAGGGCGACCTGGACGGCACGCGGCTGGCCGACGACGCGCCGTTCAAACGCGGCCTGCATCAAGTCGCCGACGGGTTCACCAGTCAGCGCTGGATCGACCTGTACAAGGGCCAGGAAGTCGGCTTGATCGTTAACAGCCGGTTCTCTCGCCGATCCACGCAAACCCTGCAAATTCTCGACAAGGAATACACCGTGCTGCGTGTCGACGAACGTATCGACGTCCCGGCGATCGGGCTGCGCGCGACCAACCATTACTGGGTCGATCCGCTGGACGGATTCATCCTGCAGAGCGAGCAGCAACTGACCACGCAACTGCGCGTGCGCATCGTGCAACTGACCCCTGATCGCAGGCATCTGCCATGAAGCGCTTATGGATGGTATCGGCGGGTTTGCTGTTGCTCAGCGGCGTCAGTCAGGCAGCGGTCACGGTCAGCGGCGATGTGGCCAATCCGGGGCCGGTGGAGTTGCCGCCGGGCGGGCGCTTGCTCGACGTGATCAGCGTGGCCGTACCGAATGCCGAAGGTTACTGGCTGGCCGGCGTGTTGCTGCGCCAGTCGTTGCTGGAACAGCAGGCGCGGCTCAAGGCCGGGGTGTTGTTTGATCTCGATGTGTTGCAGCGCATGGCGTCTTTGTTTGACCGACCCAGTCGCGCGGCGCTGGCGCTGCGCCTGGCCGAGCAGGTGCGGCAGATGCCGGTCACCGGCCGCCAGGTGGCGGACCTCGATCCGGTCGCGGTGGAAGTCGGTTTCGCGCGCAACATTCGTTTGGACGACGGCGATCGGCTGATCTACCCGAAACGGGTCGACGAGGTGCAAGTGCTGGGCGCGGTCGCCGAGACCTGCCACCTGCCTTATCAGCCGCTGCTGGAGGCGCGTGAGTACCTGGAAAGCTGTACGCCGCTGGACGATGCCGAGGCCGATTACCTGTGGCTGATCCAGCCCAATGGTGCGGTGCGGCGCGTGGGTATCGCGCACTGGAATCGCGAGAGCGGGCAGTTCCCCGTGGCCGGCAGCAAGATTCTGGTGCCGGTGAAAAACGATGATCTGGATCCGCCTGTTCCTGAACTGAATCAGCAGTTGGCCGAATTGATTGCCACGCAGCTGGCTGAGGTGGTTCGTTGAAGTTACGTTTTGCAGCTGTGTTGTTATTGCCGTGCGGTCTGGTGCATGCCGAGCCGCGTATTACCCAAAATGATTTCGGCGGCACCGGTCTGTTGCAGACCCCGACCGCACGCATGGCCCCAGCCGGAGAGCTGAGCGTCAACGCCAACCGCACCGAGCCTTACAGCCGCTACAGCGTGTCCTTGCAGCCGCTGGACTGGCTCGAAGGTTCGTTCCGTTACACCGCGATCACCAACCGGCCGTACGGCTCCGAGGCGCTGAGTGGCAGCCAGAGCTACAAGGACAAGGCGGTCGACGCCAAAGTCCGGCTGTGGCAGGAAAGCCACTGGGCGCCGGAAGTCGCGCTGGGCTTCCGAGACATCGGTGGTACGGGCTTGTTCTCCAGTGAGTTTTTCGTCGCCAACAAGCGCTTCGATAATTTCGATTTCAGCGTCGGTATTGCCTGGGGTTATCTCGGTAATCGCGGTGATCTCGACAACCCGCTGGGCTACGTCAGTGATCGCTTCGACACTCGACCGGCTCTCGAAGGTACCGGTGACGTCAACTCCGGCTCGTACTTTCGCGGTCGGCCGTCGTTCTTCGGTGGTGTGAGCTATCAGACGCCGTGGGATCGACTCAGCCTGAAGCTCGAATACGAAGGCAACGACTACAAGCACGAGCCGAAGGACAACGTGATCAAGCAGGACTCGCCGATCAACTTCGGCGCGGTGTTCAAGGTGGCGGATTCGGTGGACGTCAGCGCGGCGTGGGAGCGGGGCAACACGGCGATGTTCGGCATCACCTTCCACACCAATTTCGTCAGTCGCAAGGCGCCGGCCAAGACTTACGATCCGACGCCGGAACCGCTGCCGGCGAAGATGCCGACCACGCCGATGGAACAGGTCAACTGGGCCGACGTGTCGCAGCGTCTGCAGCAGAATGCCGGGTACAAGGTCGAGCGCATCAGTCAGCGTGATTCCGAGCTGATCGTCTACGGCGAGCAGCAGCGTTACTTCCATTCGTCGAAGGCCGTTGGCCGCGCGAGTCGGATTCTCGATAACAGCGTGAACGACGACATCAACTGGTTCACCGTGGTCAACAAGCGTTACGACCTGCCGCTGGAAGAGACCAGTGTGCCGCGTCAGACCTTCCGCGAAGTGATCAACAACGAGGAGCCGCTGGAGGCGTTGCACCGCACCACCGAGATCAACCCGGCGATGCCGCACAACGAGAAAACCCTCTACAGCGAAGCGCCGCAGCACTTCAATTATGGCGTCGGCCTGGGCTTCAAACAGAACGTTGGCGGCCCGGATGGTTTGCTCTATCAGTTCAGTGCCGATGCGGACGCCGAGTACCGCTTCAACCGCAACACCTGGTGGAACGGTCTGCTCAGTGCCAACCTGGTGAACAACTTCGACAAGTTCACCTACGATGCGCCGAGCGGCCTGCCGCGGGTGCGCACCGACTTGCGTCAGTACCTGACCACCTCGGAAGTGACCATGCCGTTGTTCCAGGTCAGCCATGCCGAGCAGTTGGACAAGGACCTGTATGGCATGGTCTACGGCGGCTATCTGGAATCGATGTTTGCCGGCGTCGGCGGTGAGGTGCTGTTCCGGCCGACCGGTGAGCGCTGGTCGGTGGGAGCGGATCTGAACTATGTGCGCCAGCGCGAGTTCGACCAGGGTTTTGGCCTGCGCGACTACTCGGTCTGGACCGGGCACATCACCGGTTACACCGACTTGCCGTACGACACGCTGGCAGCAGTCAGCGTCGGACGTTATCTGGCCGGCGACTGGGGCGGTACGCTGGACATCTCCCGCGAGTTCTTCAATGGGGTGCGCTTCGGTGCCTGGGCCACGATCACCACGGCTGGCAGTGCCGAGTACGGGGAGGGTAGTTTCGACAAGGGCATCTACCTGTCGATCCCGTTCGACGAAATGATGAGCATGTCGACCATGCGCCGCGCCAACCTGGTCTGGGCCCCCCTGACCCGTGACGGCGGCGCCAGGCTCAATCGCAGCTTCCAGCTGCACTCGATGACCGATAGCCGCGAGGGTGACATGTTCTACCGCAACTTCTCGAAGATTACCGAGTAAACCCCGGGCCTTCTCGACCTGTGGGAGCGGGCTTGCCCGCGAAGGCGTCGGCACATTCAACATCTGTGCTGCCAGATCCACCGCTTTCGCGGGCAAGCCACGCTCCCACAGTGTTTTGTGGTGAGGCACATACCCCGATCCATACCGAGATCCCTTGTGGGAGCGGGCTTGCTCGCGAAGGCGTCGGCACATTCAACATCTGTGCTGCCTAACCCACCGCCTTCGCGGGCAAGCCACGCTCCCACAGTGTTTTGTGGTGAGGCACATATCCCGATCCATACCGAGATCCCCTGTGGGAGCGGGCTTGCTCGCGAAGGCGTCGGCACTGCCACCCTCGCAACAGCCTGACCCACTACCCAAATCCCGCCCACAAAAAAGGGGACTTTCGTCCCCTTGCGGTATCGCCTGGTTTGTCACCAGTCCATCAATAAATATCTTTCGACAACAACGTAAACGGCGTCTTCACCAGGATCTTCAGATCCAGCCACAACGACCAGTTGTTGATGTAATGCAGGTCCATCTCCACTCGCCGCTGCATCTTGTCGATGGTGTCGGTCTCGCCACGGCAGCCGCTGATCTGTGCCAGCCCGGTAATACCCGGTTTGATTCGATGACGGGCCATGTACGCGAGGATTTTCCCCGAGTAGTAGTGGTTGTGCGCTACAGCGTGCGGACGTGGACCGACCAGGGCCATCTGCCCCTGCAGCACGTTGAACAACTGCGGCAGCTCATCCAGCGAGGTGCGGCGAATGAAGCGCCCGACCGCAGTAATGCGCGAGTCATTACGGCTGGCCTGAACTACTTCGCGATCATCGTGCACGCGCATGGAGCGGAATTTCCACACCTGAATCACCTTGCCGTTCCAGCCGTGGCGATCCTGCTTGAAGAACACCGGCCCCGGCGAGTTGATCTTCACCGCCAAAGCAATGAACAGCAGCACCGGGCTCAGCAGGATAATCGCCAGCAGCGCCACGCCTTTTTCCACCAGACTCTTGCTCAGCGCAGCGGTAGGGCGGCTGGTCAGCGGACTTTCGTTGAGGCAGATCGCCGGCAGACCATCCACGACCTTCACCGAGTGGTTGAGCAGGGTCAGACTGTTCAAGTCCGGCACCCAGACCACATCGACGTTGGCGCCGAGCAAATCGACGTACATCGCTTCGATTTTTGCGGCCTCGGCCAGCGGCAGGGTGATGTACAACCGGCGGATGTCATGATCCTTGATCAGCTCCAGCAAATCTTCCTGATCACCGACCACACGCGGCGCATCCGCATCCAGATTCGGTGTCGCGCCATTGCTGACCAAACCTACCAGCGGCAGGTTTTCCACCTGACTGATCTTCTTCGCCAGACCCAGTGCCAGCTCGCCAGTGCCGACGATCAGTGTCTTCTGCGCGCTGGTGCGGGAACGCTGGTAGTACTTGGAAAAGGCATGCAGTGGCGCGTACATCAACGCCTGACCGAGGAAGCCGTAGACCGCCCAGCTCAGCGTCACCTCGCGGGAGAACACTTCGTCGGCTTTGCACACGAACGCGATGCCGGCCAGCGCCACCATGGTCATCGACCAGCCCATGAACAAGCGTCCAAGCCCGGTCAGGTAATTGTCCTGCTTGCGGTACACGCCGCTGAACGTATATGCCGGCACCGAGGCCAATACCGCCAGTGTTGCGCACATGCGGTAATAGAACTCGACGGTGCCTGTGTGCCGTTCAGCCAGTATGAATAACAACGCAACAATGAAAGCCTGCGCCAATGCCCATTGGCCCCAGAAGGTAAGTCCCTTGAGGCCGTTATTTCGATTGATCCGTAGAGAAAGTTCCATGAGATATCCCCAGAAATACGTCCATTCAGGTTTCGACAGTTGAAGTCCGAGTTGCTAGATAGGCTTGTTGTTGTTATTGGACGAGTGTCCTGAGGTAACAACGTCGATAGGCCGAACTGTCGTCAATCAATAGACTAAGTTATTGCCGGAGAGGGTGTCTGACGAGTTCTAACAAGATGGCACAGTGCCAACTTTTTAATAATCAAATACAAGGGTGTTAGAAAAGGTCGCAGAGCGGGGGGTGAATAAATTATGTTGTGTTTGTTACTGTAGGAGGGGTGGAGGCAGGGAGCTATTATTACCAGGGGGGAGGCCAAACAGAGTGCTCTTGTTGTTTTTGTAATCGCACTGTTTTCTGTTTGTTTTGTTCGCGGATATCGGCGGTATTTACGCAACGATTTCCTGGATGAGGCAATAACCGCGGTTTCTTACGGCACGGAACAATCGCTCACCATTACTCGCGTTTTTGAACTTGTCCTGCAGGCGACTCAGGCACATCTCCAGGCCGCGATATTGCTCCGGCTCGCGACCGATGCTGAGGATCAGGTCATCTCGACTGACTACACGTTCTTCGTGATGGAGCATTTTGCGCACCAGCGCGGTTTCCAGTCCGGTAAGGCTGATCTCGACGCCTTCCTTGACCAGGGCGCCTTGATCGTTGTCCAGATGCCAGGTCTCGTTGCAGGTGGCGGCGTCTTCGATGGCAGCAGTGCGGTTGTCGCTCTCTGCACTTTGAAACGGCTTAGCAGATTGTGCGGACAGCCATTCCGATTCGAGGGTGGCCAATATGCGCTGGGTGTCGTGTTCAATCGTGCGGGCAACGTTTTTCCGGGTGCCCCTTGGGTAAGTGAACTCCATCAGCATGGGAGCGGAAGAGGGCGAAGTAGCACCTTCAATAAACATTTGTGCCTGAGACGTGCCAAACGAATTGAAGCGCTCGCTGGACAGAATGCTCTCAAGTTCACGCTGCGACGTTGTACTGTTGGTCACGACGACAAAATATTTTCTTGGGAGGGTTGTACTAGTTTCCATGTCTCTCTCCTAAAATGTGCACCAAAATGGGCGAAAAGGTAAATCGGCAGGCGAGCAATGACTTCCTTGGAAGTAACCGACAGGCAGGGTCTGGGCCCAAAATGGCCTCGATAAATTCCACTCGTTCTGCTGCTATGTTGTTAAGTTTATTGTTATGGTTCGGTGTAGCCGTGCTCATTCAATGGCTTGATTATTAGTAGATTTGAAGTACAACTTGAGCTGTATGGTTGCATATGACGATCCTTCGTGATTATGCAAAGAGAATGGCTGCCCGAGAGTTAGGCAGTCGATATCAGACCCCGCATCAGGCGATAGCCGTAGCCGCGGATGCTCTGAATCGCATTGGTACCATACATGTCCTTGATTTTTCCACGCAAGCGGCTGATGGATTTTTCCAGCGCTCTCGGGTCGTAGAAATTGGTATTGAGCCCCATGATGCTGGCAATTTCATCATGGCTGAGAATGTGGTTGCTGGTCTGCGCAAAGGCTTCCAGGATCTTCATCTCGGCAAACGAGATGTCGAGTTTCTGGCTGGCGCCGCCGAGCAGGCAGATGCGCGTCGGGTCGAGAGTGAGGTTGATATCCCGCTGCCATTCTTCGCTGTTGAAGAACTCACCGAGCAACTCGTCGCCCTCGTCGGAAAGGGTATTGAGTTTGATACAGAAGTCGGCACCGGCCAGGAAGTACTTGATCTTGTTGAAAGCGCCGCGACCGGTTATGACCGCGCAAATGATCGGTTTCAAGTTGTCGGAACGCAGGTTCTCGATCAGCGCAAGATTGTCTTCCAGCGCTTGCGGAGTGTCGATAACGATGAAGATGGCTCGATACGAACCAGAAAGTTCATTGTTATAGGAACTAGTGTACGAACTGGCTTCAAGTGCCATATCAGTGCGTACGTGCTTTGCGATCAGCGCACTAAAATGTTCGGCCACGCCACGGGTACGGCCCAGTGTGAGAACACCGGGTACGTCGTTTGTCGGGCGCGGACTTCTAGTCGCCAAGTTCCCTGAGAGCATCATGCTTTGACTCGAATTAGGTGCTGACATCGGGATGTTAAAGCACCGGTTCTCATCTGTGACTGACAATTGGTAACATTCACGCGATTTTTAGACGTGGCTCCCGAGTTTTCTAACAATAATTAAGCATTTCAAGCTTTTAGTTGATTTTCTCGGGGTTGTGAACTAGTCGTTACATGATGGCGATGTGGAATTGTGCCACTATTTTGAATCTATGGCGATGGCTTTATTCATGTCCAATTGCCACTGTCGACGATCCTGAGACAATGTGAGCTGGATCACACTTTATTGGCCAGTCGAACTTTTTTCTACTATAGCCCTAAATATTTTTCGTGTAGTTCGTAGGCGGACGTTTATTAACATGGCTTGAGTGTGTCTTTTGATAAGACATATTCTCCGTCGCCTGATCGGGCAATGGGTGTCGCGTTATACCGATTGTTTAACTTCAGATACTCAATTCCTGAATGCAGTTGACCGGTCGCTCATCAAGAGCGCTCTGACGGAGGATTAATGGATTTCTGGACCTTTATCCAGGTGTTGATATTGGGCGCGGTAGAAGGCCTGACCGAGTTCTTGCCGATCTCCAGTACCGGCCACCAGATCATCGTAGCCGACTTGCTGGACTTCGGCGGCGAACGCGCGATGGCGTTCAACATCATTATTCAGCTGGGCGCGATTCTGGCCGTGGTCTGGGAGTTTCGCCCGAAGATCTTCGACATCGTCAAAGGCCTGCCCACCCAACGCAATGCACAACGTTTCACCCTCAACCTGCTGATCGCCTTCCTGCCGGCGGTGGTCCTCGGCGTGCTGTTCGCTGACAAAATCCATCAATACCTGTTTAACCCGATCACCGTAGCCATGGCCTTGGTGGTGGGCGGCATCGTCATGTTGTGGGCCGAACAGCGCAACCATGTGGTGAGCGTCGATCATGTCGACGACATGCGCTGGTCAGACGCGTTGAAGATCGGTTTCGTGCAATGTCTGGCAATGATTCCCGGCACGTCGCGCTCGGGCTCGACCATCATCGGCGGTTTATTGTTCGGCTTGTCCCGGAAAGCCGCCACAGAGTTCTCGTTTTTCCTCGCCATGCCGACCATGGTCGGCGCCGCGGTGTACTCCGGCTACAAATACCGCGACCTGTTCCAGGCCAGCGACCTGCCAGTGTTCGCCCTCGGTTTCGTCATCGCCTTCATCTTCGCCATGATCGCCGTGCGCGGCCTGCTCAAATTCATCGCCAACCACAGCTACGCCGCATTCGCCTGGTATCGGATCGCGTTTGGCTTGTTGATTCTGGCGACGTGGGGGTTTGGCTGGGTGAACTGGACGGAAGCGGCGGCGGGGTGATGCGCACGCCAGGCGGATCAACCCGCCTGGCGCGTTTTACGGAAGGAGGGCATCAACGCCCTTGCAGCAACTCGCCAGCCTGATCCAGCAACGCCAGCGGATCCTTGGCCTTGTGAATATCCACCGACAACAACTGACGGAATTTACGCGCCCCCGGGAACCCGGTGCCCAGCCCCAGCACGTGCCGGGTAATGTGATGCATCGCACCGCCCGCTTGCAGATGCTCGGCAATATATGGCCGCAACTGCGCCAGCGCCTCGGCCCGGCTGATCACCGGCGCGCTGCTGCCGAACAGCTGCTGATCGACCTCCGCCAGCAAATACGGATTGTGATAAGCCTCACGCCCGAGCATCACACCGTCAAAGCTCTGCAAGTGCTCATGGCAGGCCTCCATCGTCTTGATCCCGCCGTTCAGCACAATCTCCAACTCCGGAAAATCCGCCTTCAACTGCGCCGCCACGTCATACCGCAACGGCGGAATGTCGCGATTCTCCTTCGGCGACAACCCCTCAAGAATCGCAATCCGCGCATGCACGGTAAAACTGGTGCAGCCGGCATCCCGCACCGTGCCGACGAAATCACACAACTCGGCGTAACTGTCCCGCCCATTGATCCCGATCCGATGCTTCACCGTCACCGGAATCGACACCGCATCGCGCATCGCCTTCACACAATCCGCCACCAACTGCGGATGCCCCATCAGGCACGCACCGATCATATTGTTCTGCACCCGATCACTCGGGCAGCCCACATTCAGATTCACCTCGTCGTAACCATGCGCCTGCGCCATGCGCGCGCAAGCGGCCAGATCCAGAGGAACGCTGCCACCCAACTGCAATGCCAGCGGATGCTCGGCTTCATTGTGACGGAGGAAACGTTCGTGATCGCCGTTGAGCAACGCACCGGTGGTGACCATTTCGGTGTAGAGCAGGGCGTTCTTCGACAGGAGGCGTAGGAAGTATCTGCAATGCCTATCAGTCCAGTCCATCATCGGGGCGACGGAGAAGCGGCGGGAGAGTGGGGCGGGTGTGGCGGAGATTGGGGACATTGGCGGTTCAGGATTGGGTGGGGCTGGGAGGTGGGGGAGTTTATCAGGAATGGGGGGTGGACGGGTTTGGTAGCTGGCGGAGGTCTATGCTCAAAAATTAGCCAAGCATTGGGGAATGCTTGGCAGTAATAAATCTACCCCCCTTTTAATTGAAGAACTGATCGAAAACGATCACAAAAGGACGCTCATGAGCGGTAAATTTCGGATCAGCGTTGGTACCATCATTGCTCTTTTGACGCTTTCTAACAGCGCGCTTGCTGATAATTGCGAGTCAATCCTTTCGAAACTTTATACGGATCGTCACTTAACACTGGATAGGCAAACTGAAGGCAAACAGACAACGCACTTTCGTGATGGGCGATACATGACTTTGTCTCTTAGCTGCGCAACCGGCCTACCGAATGTTGCGATCTCATGGGACGGTCCGACCCCGGATCAGCAGTTCTATGATCTAGTAGGAAGGGCAGGTAGTTTGGTTTCGACACGACCAGCCGCCGATATTATGAAATATTCGAAGCAGTGTAGGGCGCGGGCGCTTATTGATAGCGGAGAGATCGCTATGGTTGAGCAGAGAGGAGTTGCAATTGAGTGCCAAGCTTTCGTTCGTGACGGTGGTGGCACGATGATTTATATATTCTCTAAGTGAGGTCCGCTTTTGTGAGCGTTCCTGTCTAGAAGTTCTGATTGTCCTTGCCGTTTCTACGGAAGAACCGGAGGCGATGGCTTTGGGGCCGTGCCCAGGCATTGGGCAACTGGTGGGATCGCTGATGCGTGCGGCTGGCTTTGCCATGTTTGACTCCCTGTCAACGAATGAACCGGTGCCGACTTTATCAGACTCGGCTGGGCCCGTGTCTTGGTACAGCGCCTTCAATTTAAACAGTTGAGATTCAGCCTGTTTAAAGTGTTGTGGTCAGCACGGATCCGGCCCTACACCACCTTGCGCCTCCCCCTACACCTAAGACAGAATCCGCCGGCTTGTGCGTCTAGCTCGCGGGTTCTATCGTCCCTACGTCACTGAAAACCAGTGATCGGGTTTGGTAGCCCGTCTCCGTCAGAAGCACAAGACTACTGTCTTGCGAGGGCGTTTCTCGTCTTCGTTTTATGGTGGTCATGCGCGGGGCGTCTTCGGATGCGCCGGGGTTCCTGACGACCGGTCTACCAACCTGCGTATGGCCTCCACCCTTCGTTTGGTAGCGAGAGTGATGGCTCCTTTTCGTTTATCCGTCAGGAGTTGCACCATGTTCAAACCAACACCCAACCCACCCGAAACCAACCCCGCATCCCCCTACGAATCCCTCGATTCCCGCAAACTCCACGAAGCCGCCGAGCGCGCCCTCGATCACTACCTCACCCCGGCCAGCCAGATCATGGCCAGTGGTGATCAATCCAGACCGATGTTCCTCGCCAACCCGGCCTACGACACCGAATCCCTGCTCGCCAACGCCAGTGAATCATTGGGTTCCGCCACCACCATGCTCAACGATTTCGCCGCGTTGCTGGATGTTTCGCACCGCAAGACGCTGCTCGGCATTGCGCAGGTGGTGATGTTGGGGGAGTTGGCGGTGAATCAGGCGTTGGATAACGTCGAGCTCAAGGCGTAGATCGCTGCCCTCCGTGGCGAGCGGCGAGCTTGTGATCGCGGAGGGCGTTCTGTCGATTGCGCAAAACAACCGGCCAAATTGGCGTGTTTCAGCCAGTTTTCGCAGCAATAGCGATGTGCCACAAAAAATGATGGCAATGCGTCATCACGCGCTCAAAAAAGTTCAACGATTATACAAAAATATAAAGTTGTACAACTTTTCCCAAAATTTATAGCATCCGTTCCAACACCTTTGCTGAAACGATAAATCCAGCGTCAGTCCTGGATTTGTCCGCTGGTGCGTGGGCCGTCGGTACGGCTTTTCGCGTCAGGTTGTTGCAGCCGGGTCAGTGGAAGCTGCCCGTATTTCGCCCAGGACGACGACCCCGAATATGAGCGGTAACTCCGGTTATCAGAGATCTATTTTTTGTGCCTGACGCTGAATCGCGTCAGGGCGTTAGAGGCTGAACATGGCAGAAGCATCGAATTTCCTGGGCAACATCAAGGTTTCCCGAAAGTTGGGGGCCGGGTTTGGCGTTCTTTTGCTGGCGGTGGGGGCGGTGGCCTTCATTGGCTATAACAGCAGCAATGTGCTGGTTGATCGCCTGGGTACCACGCGTTTGATCGGTACGCTCAACGATGCGACGCAGGACATGCGGCTGTCGGAGAAGCAGTACGAAGCGGCGGCGGATGTCGCTTATGCCGAGGCCTATCAGTCGCAGCTGACGGTGTTGCAGGGGCTGATCGCCAAGGCGTTGCAGACCCTGACGCGGGCGGAAAACCAGCAGGCCTTGAAGCGTTTGCAGGACACCACGCTGGCTTACGATCAGCAGGTCAAGCGTTTGGTCGAGGCGGACAAGGCGACCAGCGATGCGCTGAAACCGTTGGGGGCGATGTCGGACAAGTACGCCGAGACCTTCAACAGCATGTTCGAGAGCACCACGGCCAGCGCGTTGGCGTCTGCCGACAGCGCGCGGGTGGCGGACTTGCGCACCGTGGCGGATCTGCGCAATGGCATGACGATGTTTCGGCTGATGTTGCGGCGTTATATCGCCGTGCCGAGCGAGGCCAACAAAAAAGTGCTGCTGGACACCACCGATGCCTTCCTGGCCGACATGAGCAAGGCGCGCAGCGGTTTGCCGGCGGCCTTGTCGAGTCAGCTTGAAGAGGCGCAGGCCGGCATGCGCCGTTATCGCGAGGTGCTGGTCGAGGTCGCCGCGCTGTTCGAGCAGAAGCAGAGCCTGCGTCAGCAGGTGGATCAACAGAGCCAGGCGATGGACAGCATCATGACCGGCCTGATGGACACCCAGCAGCGTCTGGCGCGGGACGATCAACAGCGTGCGTTTATCCAGATTGCCGTGCTGACGGTGCTGGCACTGGTGGTCGGTCTGTTGGCTGCGGTGCTGATCTCGCGGCAGATCACCGGGCCGCTGGCGCTGACGGTGGAGCTGGCGCGACGGATTGCCAAGGGCGATCTGACGGTGCAAGCCAAATCCAGCCGCAAGGATGAGTTGGGCGATCTGCAAAACGCGATGCAGGACATGGCGCAAAGTCTGAACACGTTGGTGCAGGGGATCGGTAACGGCGTGACACATATTTCGACGTCGGCGGAGAAACTCTCGGCGATGAGCGAACAGACCAGCGCCGGTGTGCGTCAGCAGAAAGTCGAGGTGGATCAGGTCGCCACGGCGATGCACGAAATGGCCTCGACGGTGCAGGAGGTGGCGCGCAACACCACCGACGCATCCGCCGCCGCGACACTGGCCGATCAGCAGGCGCGTCACGGCAGTGCGGTGGTCAAGCAGGCGACTGTGCAGATCAGCGAACTGTCGGTGGCGATCGAAGAGTTGGGCGCCGCGATGAACGTGCTGTCCCAGGACAGTGAGCAGATTGGCAAGGTCATCGATGTGATCAAGGCAGTCGCTGAGCAGACCAATTTGCTGGCGCTGAACGCGGCGATTGAAGCGGCGCGGGCGGGGGAGCAGGGGCGTGGTTTTGCCGTGGTTGCCGATGAAGTGCGCTCGCTGGCGCAGCGCACCCAGGATTCGACCAAGGAAATCGAAGCGCTGATTGTCACTCTGCAGCAGGGCACGCAAGCGGCATCTACGCTGATGACATCCAGCCGCGAGCGCACGCTGGACACCGTGGTGCTGGCGCAGAAAGCCGAGCAGGCGATTACCGAGATCAACCATTCGATCGGCACGATCCAGCAAATGAGCCTGCAGATTTCCGCCGCCGCCGAGCAGCAAAGTGCGGTGGCCGATGAGATCAATCGCAGCATCGTCAGTGTGCGCGATGTGGCCGATCAGTCGGCCGTCGCCAGCGAAGAAAGTGCTGCCGCGACCATTGAGCTGGCATCGCTGGGCCAGGACCTGCAACGCATGACGGCGCATTTCCGCACCTGATGGCATTTCGCAATGAACTTGGCCGGAATTGACCGGTCAGCCTGTATAAGCGGGGGCCGCCAAGCGGCGCCACCCGGTCCGTGCAGTGATTTTTTTCTGGGCCATGGATGGTTGCAACCCGCTCTCAGGGGGCGTCATGACCAATACACCAATTTTCCCCCAGCCCAGCGGGGGGTGCCAAGGATGCCGGCAAAAAGGCGAGGCCGATATGGCGTTCTCCTTCGCGTTCCAGCCGATTGTCGATGTGCGTGATCAATCGACCTTCGCCCACGAGGCACTGGTCCGGGGCGTGCAGGGCGAAGGCGCACTGTCGGTTCTGCAGCAAGTCGATGACCAGAACCGCTATCGCTTCGATCAACTATGCCGCGTGCGGGCGATCTCCACGGCAGCGCAGTTGGGGCTCACCGGGTTTCTTTCGATCAACTTCCTGCCGAACGCCGTTTATCGTCCGGACCTGTGCATTCGCAGCACGCTGGAGGCGGCCCGCGCACACGCGTTTCCGCTTGATCGACTGATCTTCGAAGCGGTCGAGGGCGAGCACGTTGAAAGCAATAAGCACTTGATGAACATCCTGCGCGAGTATCGCGAGTTTGGTTTCAAGACGGCCATTGATGACTTCGGTGCGGGGTATTCCGGGCTGAATCTGCTGGCGGACTTTCAGCCGGATCTGATCAAACTGGACATGGGGCTGATCCGCGATATCCACCGCGACCGTGTGCGTCAGGCGATTGTGCGGGGCGTGGTGGGCATGTGTACTGAACTGGGGATCGAGGTGATTGCCGAGGGCATCGAGCACCCGGAGGAACGGGACTTTCTCGCCGATTGCGGGATTTATCTGATGCAGGGTTTCTGGTTCGCCAAACCGGCGTTTGAGGCGATGGCGCAGATTCCGATGGAGGCGTGGCGGGCGGTTTGATGCCAACCTGAACCCGTGCTGTCGATCGGCAAAATTTCATCTTCCCGAGTGCGGCTTAGGCCTAGGATGCTTGCACAAGATCATCCCAAGGGGAGCTGTACCATGCGCACCAATGTCGTCAAAGTGCTGTTGATCGCCGCAGCTGTCTCGGTATTGAGTGCCTGTTCGGGCGCCGGAGGTTTGACCACCACCAGTTGTTTCTCCTCGGATTGCCAATCGCCGGAGGGGCGCACAAATGCAACGACCCTCAAATTCGGTGGTAACAGCATTGGCAGCAGCTTGAATCAGTACAGCTCCGGGATGTTGCATGATGATTGAACAAATCGAGGCTGAACCTGTGGCGAGGGAGCTTGCTCCCGCTGGGGCGCGCAGCGGCCCCAGAAAAGAAGGCCTGCTGCGCAGTCCAGCGGGAGCAAGCTCCCTCGCCACAAATGTTTGTGCCTGGAAGATTACTGCGGCAGGGCCAGCCACTCACCAATAACCTTCTGATAACTGCCAGTGACTTTGCTCAGATGCAGCCATTGATCAACGTACAGTTTCCAGCTGATGTCATCGCGCGGCAGCAGATAGGCTTTCTCCCCATACTGCATGTACTGGTGCGGATTCACCGCGCACAACCCCGGTTTGAGTTTCTGCTGATACAGCGCTTCCGAGGCGTCGGTGATCATTACGTCTGCCTTGTTGTCGAGCAGTTGCTGGAAGATCGTCACGTTGTCGTGCAGCGCCAGTTGGGCCTTGGGCAGGAAGGCGTGGACGAAGGCTTCGTTGGTGCCGCCGGCGGGTTCGACCAGACGCACGTTGGGCTGGTTGATCTGCTCGATGGTCTGGTACTTGGCCTGCTCGGCACAGCGCACCAGCGGGATCTTGCCGTCGCTGTCGAGGGTGTCGCTGAAGTAGGCTTTTTTCTGCCGGTCCAGCGTCACCGAAATCCCGCCCATGCCGATGTCGCACTTGCCGGCCTGCATGTCCGGCATCAGGGTTTTCCAGGTGGTTTGCACCCACTCGACTTTCACTCCGAGGCTGTCGGCCAGCGAGCGCGCCATGGCGATGTCGATGCCCTCGAAGTCGCCGTCGGTGCGCTTGAAGGTGTAGGGCTTGTAGTCGCCGGTGGTGCAGACGCGCAGTTGGCCTTGTTGCTGGATGCTGTCGAGGTGCGAAGGGCTTTCCTGGGCCTGAACGCCAGCGGCCAGGGTCAGCGCGCCGCAAAGGATCATCGTGCTTTTTAGAATGGTCATGGACATCGGGCTTCTGCAGAGGACGGTGAGCCAGTGTAGTGAAAGGCCTTCGCGGGTGTCATCCCGCGTCCGGACTCAACGTGCCAAGCCACGCCACCAACGCTACGATCAGCAGGGCCATGCCCAGTTCCAGCAGCACGCTGCGCCTGAGTGCATGCGCCGCGATGACGTGCTGTCCATCGCGTAGCGATCGCTCCAGCGCAGGCCCAAGGTGAAAGCGGTTCAGCGCCGCCAGAACCAGCATCGCGGCAAACAGCAAAACCTTGATCGCCAGCAACATCCCATAGGTGCCGAGCAGCACCTCATCCAGCCTCGGGCCGACGATGAACAAGTAATTCACCACGCCGCTCGCCGACAGCGTCAGCACAATCGCCGCGCCGATCCATTCGAAGCGTTTCACCGCCGCAGCCAGCAGGCTAATCCGTGCTTCATCCACACCACCCCGCGCCAGCAGCACCAGCGCCAGCATGCCGCCCAACCATGCCCCCGCCGCCAGCAGATGCAGGATGTCGCTGAGGAAATGCCAGAAACGCAGCGAGCCCTGGTCCATTGCCCCGTGCCCACTCCAGGCGAGGGAGCTGAGGGCGACCGCGCCGGCCATCGATGCGAGCCACTTCCCCGGCTGAACCAGCACCACGATCAACGCAATCATGCGCAGCGCCCACGCCAGCCCGACGTCCGTTTCCAGCAGCATCATCTGCAGGTGCGGCCAGAGTGCGGCGAGTTCGGTTTCGCCACTCATGGCGCTCGTCATCAGCAGCAATCCAGCCACTGACAGCAGGGCACCGAGCAACGCCAATCCACGCAACAGCGGCCTGAACCACAGCGGCGCGTTCACGCTGTACAGCGCAAACAGCGCCACCCCGAACAACAGCAGCAAATCCACATACAACGCCAGGCGCAGAATGATGTTGATCAGTTCAGCCATCGCTCACTGCACTTTGAACGTGACGTTGCCGGTGATCGGGTGCGTGTCGGACGACACCGCGCGCCACTCGACTTTGTAGGTGCCGGCGGGCAACGGCGTGAGCGGGGTGACAAGCATCGATTTCGGGTCGCTGCCGGCGCTGACTCTGGCCTTCATCGGCATCGGCGAATGGGCCATGCCGGGCATCTCGGTCATCACCAGTTTGGCGCCGGAGAACTGAGTCAGCAGGCTCTCGGAAAAGTGCAGTTCGATCTTGTCGGGAGCCGCGCCGTCGGCACCTTCGGCCGGGGTTGATGACAGCAGTTTCGGGTGAGCCTGAGCGAGGCTGCTCAAGAGCAATCCGCTGGCGAGTACAAGGGTGATATTCAACGTGCGCATGCAAGACCTCTGGGGTGTTTTTCAGTGGGAATTCAGAACCACAGCCGCACACCAAGCACGAGCCGTGCTTCGCTGCGACTTTCGCCTTCTTCGCGGACGTAATCGGCGGTGTTGCCGTAGGTGCGGTGCCACGTCACGCCGAGGTACGGCGCAAATTCGCGGCGGATTTCGTAGCGCAGGCGCAGGCCGGCTTCAGTGTTCGACAGGCCGGAGCCGAGGCCTCGTTGCGGGTCGTTTTTGCCGTAGACGTTGAGCTCGGCGGTGGGCTGCAGGATCAGCCGATTGGTCAGCAGAATGTCGTAATCGCCCTCCAGCCGCAGCGCGCTTTGTCCGCCCTCACCGAGAAACGCCGTGGCCTCGGCTTCGAAGTTGTACAGCGCCATGCCCTGCACGCCGAACGCGGCCCAGGTTTGCGGCGCGCCGGGTTTGAAGTCCTGACGCACGCCGCTGACCACGTCCCACCACGGCGAAATCGCGTGGCCCCACAATGCCTGGAGCTCGGCGTCCTCGGTTTTGCCGTTGTTGCGTTCGCCTTCGGAGCGCAGCCACAGGCGATCAATGTCGCCGCCGATCCAGCCGGACAAATCCCAGGCCAAAGCGCTGCCGTCATCGGCGTTTTGCCATTCGAGTTTGTCGGCGAGGAAGTAGCTGTTGATCGCGCTGTCGTGCACCTGATGGCCGGCGGGGCTGACAAACACGGCGGCGCGGTCGGCGTCGGTCAGCACCGGGATCGGCGTGCGACTTTCTGTCGGCGCGGCGGGCTGCATCATGCCGTCGTCCATGCTCTGCATCGAGTGATCCATGCCGGGCATCTGACTGTGATCCATGCCTTGCATGTCGTCGGCGGCCATGACGGAGCTGCCGATGATTAACAAGGAGAACGCTGCGATTCGAGTCATGATCGGCCCCTTCATTCTTCCACCCGCACTTCGCGGAACATGCCGGTTTCCATGTGATAAAGCAGATGGCAGTGATAGGCCCAGCGGCCCAATGCATCGGCCGTCACCCGATAGCTGCGACGGGTACCGGGGGGCATGTCGATGGTGTGTTTGCGCACCTGAAAGTTGCCGTTCTCGTCTTCCAGATCGCTCCACATGCCGTGCAGGTGGATGGGGTGGGTCATCATGGTGTCGTTGACCAGCACCAGACGGATGCGCTCGCCGTACTTGAGGCGCAGCGGCTCGGCGTCGGAGAACTTGATGCCGTTGAACGACCAGGCGAACTTCTCCATGTGCCCGGTCAGGTGCAGCTCGATCGTGCGCCCGGGATCGCGGCCGTCCGGGTCGTCGAAGGTGCTGCGCAGGTCGGCGTAGGTCAGCACGCGGCGGCCGTTGTTGCGTAGGCCGAGGCCAGGGTCGTCGAGTTTCGGCGCGGTGCTCATGGCTTGCATGTCCACTAGCGGATTGTCCTGTTCGCTGGCGGGGTGCGATTGCATCGGGCCCATGGCCGAGTGATCCATGCCCGCCATGGCGCTCATGTCCATCGAGCCGTGATCCATCCCGGCCATGCCCATGTCATCCATGGTCACCAGCGGGCGCGGGTCCAGCGCAGGCACCGGTGCTGCCAGACCGGCGCGGGTGGCGAGGGTGGCGCGGGCGTAACCACTGCGATCCATGGCCTGGGCAAACAGGGTGCAGGCCTCGCTGTCAGGCTCGACGATCACGTCGTAGGTTTCCGCTACGGCGATGCGCAGCTCGTCGACGCTGACCGGTTTGACGTGCAAACCGTCTGCCGCGACCACGGTCATTTTCAGCCCCGGAATGCGCACGTCGAAGTAAGTCATGGCCGAGCCGTTGATCAGCCGCAGGCGCAGTTTTTCACCGGGGTGAAACAGTCCGGTCCAGTTGCTGTCGGGCGTGTGGCCGTTGATCAGGAAGGTGTAGGTGGCGCCACTGACGTCGGCGATGTCGGTGGGGTTCATCTTCATTTGCGCCCACATCGTGCGGTCGGCGACGGTGGCCCCCCAGCCTTTGTCGCTGACGTCGTCGATGAAATCGCCAACGGTGCGCTTGTGGTCGTTGTAGTAGTCGGACTGCTTTTTCAGGGTCTGCATCAGGCTGGCCGGGTCTTCGTCGGTCCAGTCGCTGAGCATCACCACGTAGTCGCGGTCGTAGTGGAACGGCTCCGGCTCTTTCGCGTCGATCACCAGCGGCCCGTAAACCCCGGCCTGCTCCTGCAAGCCGGAATGGCTGTGATACCAGTAAGTGCCGTGCTGCCGCACCTTGAACTGGTAGACGTATACGCCGCCGGGTTCGATGCCGTGAAAACTCAGACCCGGCACGCCGTCCATGTTGGCTGGCAGCAGGATGCCGTGCCAATGAATCGAAGTGCTGTCCTTGAGCCGGTTGCGCACCCGCAGCGTCACCGTGTCACCCTCGCGCCAGCGCAACAACGGGCCGGGCAGGCTGCCGTTGATGGTCATTGCCGTGCGCGGGCGGCCAGTGAAGTTGACTGGGGTTTCGCCGATGAACAGCTCGAATTCGCTGCCGCTCAGTTCGTTGATCTGCCCAGGCGGGGTCAGCGCCCAGACCGGCGCGCGCCACAGACCGAGGCCGCCGAGCAGGCCGCTGGCGGCCAGGCCTTTGACGAAGGTGCGTCTTGAGGTGTTGGAAGGCATGCGCTGGAAGTCCCCGTTTGATTCATGACGGGGAGGCTACCCAGCGCTGGCTTTCAGTTGGCTGAGAGGGGGATTACAGTTTTGACAGTTTGGCCACTCGCGTTACAGGCCGAGCCCTTCCTGCACCACCTGCAACAGGTTGTTCTCGGTCAGCGCAATCGCATCCAGTTCCTGACCGGTTTCCACCGTTTGCAACCACCAATGGCTTTCATGATGTTCATCGACGGTGCGCAGCAGATAGGTGTTGCGATCCGGCAGGGTGATCTGCACGCGGCCGGCGCCGTCTTCGGTAAACCGGGCGATGGGATCAAAGGTCAGGGTTTGCTGGTTGGCTTCAATCACCAGTTGGTCGATCGCGTAATCGTGGCTTTCGCCATCGGGTGAGCTTTCGCAAACGTGGGTCGGGTTGCGACGGATTTTCAGGCCCACTTCAGTGACTGGCTGCAGCCAGGCCTCGATGCGGTGGTACAGATCGTAGACCTGCGCCGGCCAGCAATCGATCTCCAGCGCGGCATCCGCATGGGTGTGCCGGGTTTGCTTGAGTTTGGCGGCCAGTTCGTCTGCTTTACTCATTTCGGATCCCTTGGTTTGATGTCTGCCTGTTAATCGTAGACCGTTCAACAGCGTACGGCCTTGCCTTGCGTCATGCGCTTGCAACACAAGCATGGCGAAATCAGCGCTGGCCAAGTCTGGTCAGCATCGAAAACCACGGACGCAGGCGTCCCAAGGAGCGGGTACATGAAAAAGCTGTTTACAATTCTGGCGCTGATCGCGCTGACGGCCGGTAGCATCGGCCTGAGTTCGGCGCGTCAGTCGAACGCCAGCAAGGTGCAAACGGAAGCGGTAGCGGGGCAGTTCGATTACTACCTGCTGACGTTGTCCTGGTCGCCAACGTTCTGCCTCACCCACAAAGATGACGTGCAATGCTCCGGCAAGGGCTACGGCTTCGTGCTGCACGGCTTGTGGCCGCAATACGCCAACGGCGGCTGGCCGGAATCCTGCCCACCGCTGACCACGCTGTCGGCGGCGGAAACCACCAAGGGCCTGACGCTGTTCCCGACCAAGAAACTGCTCGATCACGAATGGTCCAAGCACGGCACCTGCAGCGGTCTCGGCGCGATGGGTTATCTGGACGAAGCGGACAAAGCGGTTGGCGCGGTGAAAATCCCGCAGGAGCTGCAACCGTTCAGCTCCTCGTATTACTTCGAAGCCCAGGAAATCGCCGACCTGTTCCGCAAGGCCAACCCGGGGATCCCGGCGGATGGCATCGCGGTGATCTGCAGCGGCCCGGAGCTTTCGGAAGTGCGGGTGTGCATGGGCAAGGATCTGCAGTTCGGCGCGTGTGGCAAGGGCGTGAAGACGCAGTGCCGGGCGGGAGATATTCGGGTGCCGCCGTCGCGTTGATGTGAGTGGTTGCACGAATGAAAAAGGCGCCTCGATCGGGCGCCTTTTTTTGCCTGGAGGTTTGAAGCAACCGGAAAATTCACGCATGCTTGCGCCCCCAAAAAGGATGACCCGCCACACTGCAAGGAGCTGTTCATGAGCGGAAAACCCGCCGCCCGCGTCACCGACCCAACCGCCTGCCCACTCCCGGGACATGGCACCAATCCAATTGCCAGTGGCTCGCCGAATGTGAATTTCGACGGCTTGGTGAAAAGTGGCTTATCTCCTTTGGCCCTTCATTAAACGTCAATGTAGACACAAATCATGCAAATGCTTTGGGGTTGTTTACTGCCCGTATCGCCGGGGGCAAGCCGGCAGGCGATATGCTTTTTGACTCAATCATGAAGGAGTTTCCATGATGTACAGGCTACTCCTTTGCGTTTTACTCGCTATTTGCTCTGGTTGTGCGAAGAACCACACAAAGCCTCCCGCAAACCTGAACTTCGAATCTGTGGAAAGAGAAAAGTCGCTGCTATACATCATCCGGTATCAGTCGGACGTTGATGTGTTGGATCTTTTTGATCGCGGGGAGCGAGTTGGGATGATTTCGGGCATGCTTCATTGCGCATTGGCGGATGATCATGATTTCTCAGTAGGCAAAGCCATACAGTTCTCCGCATCCGGTTTGATACGATCGGAAAAAAATGACAACAACAAGGGAAAGTTTTCCTACCTTACTCGCGCATTCCTCAGTGAAACTTCCAGCAACCGAAGTTCTGAGAGAAATCTTTCAGTAACAGAACTGAATCAACTCCTCGCGAACAAACAACAAATCCCCTGCAAAGTCGTCGTCACCGCGTACGGCTACAAACCCTACTACTCAAACACCATGAACCTGCCGGTCGCGGATCTGCTGCGCGAAATCAACAAACCCCGATAGTCGTCATCGGTGCCCTGCGCAGATACGCGAGGGCGATCGCCCGCAAAACCACCACTGAAAATAAATCGACGTGCGGAGGTCATCCAAATCCCTTGCGCGCCGATACAGCGGGGCAGGCGTGTGTTGGCGGGGCGGGTTTGCTGTGCGCACCCCGCTGGGCTACGCTCATGAAAAGTAAGGGTTTCGGGCTGCGGCCCCTGTCGTACCTGCCCAGGACACGTTTTTGCCAATCCCCATTCACGACCCCCATCAGACTCCCGGCACGCTTAAACGCCTGCCACTGCGCAAGGCGGCAGCGCTGTTCATCGTTGCGGTGTGCCTGTGCCTGTCCGGCTTGCTCTATCTGCAACTCGAGCAGACACGGCGTCAGGACCTGGCGAACGCGCAGATCGCGTCGACCAACCTGACCCGAGCCATGGCGCAGCAGGCCGAGGACACGTTTCTGGCCGCTGACCTGGTGCTCACCAGTCTCGCTGATTGGGTCGAGGACGATGGTTATGGCGCCGCGCAGCGACCACGTCTGCAAAAAACCTTCGCGCGTCGGGTGCAACAACTGGAGCAGTTGCACGGCATGTTCCTCTTCGATCGCGAGGGCCAGTGGGTGATCACCTCGTTCCCGGACCTGCCCCGTGGCAAGGGTGTGGCCGACCGCGAGTACTTCAGGTTTCACCAGCAAAACGCTTCTACCGTGGCGCACATCGGCCCGGCGATTCGCAGCCGCGAGAATGGCCAGTGGATCATCCCGATCTCGAAACGCATCAACGACCGCGCCGGCAATTTCCAGGGCGTGCTGATGGCCGGGATCAAGATGGCGTACTTCGACCGGTTCTTCAAAAGTTTCAGCCTCGATGACAACGGCATCATGTTTCTCGGACTCAAGGACGGCACGCTGCTGGCGCGGCGACCGTTCGACGAAGGCCTGATCGGTTCGTCGCTGGCGCAAGGCAGGATCTACCAGAAGCTGCTGCCCGAAGCCCCGGCCGGCACCGCGATGATCAAGTCGGTGGTCGACGGCGTGGTGCGCTTGTACGGCTACCGCCAGTTGGCGGCTTACCCGCTGGTGGTAGCGTCCGCCTCTTCGCGCGACACGATTCTCAAGGGTTGGTATGAGCGGGCCTTTCAGTCCAGCGTGATTGTGGCGCTGGTGATTCTTGGCGTCGGCCTGTTCGGCTGGGTGTTCATTCATCAGGTGCGTGACGGCGAGCGAATCGAGAAAAACCTGCGCAAGGCACAGCGCACACTGGAGCAGATCGCGACCCACGACAGTCTGACGGGGCTGGCGAATCGGCGCCTGTTCGAGCAATCGCTGGAGATCGAATTTGCTCGCGGTGCACGGCAGTCGAGTCCAGTCGGCTTGATCATGCTCGATATCGATTTCTTCAAGCGCTACAACGATGCCTACGGGCACGTGGCAGGGGATCACTGCCTGACTCAGGTGGCCCAGGTGTTGAAGAATTGCTCTCAACGCAAGTCTGACCTGGCGGTGCGGTACGGTGGCGAGGAGTTTGCGGTGTTACTGCCGGATACCGACATCAACGGTGTGCTGGCGATTGCCGGGCAGATTCGCCGCAGCGTGATGGATAAACGCATTACTCACAGCGGCTCGCCCACCGGTTACCTGACGGTCAGCCTGGGCTGCTACTCATTTATTCCGAGCGGCAATGACAGCCTCGAAGTGTTTATCCAGCGTGCTGATGCGGCGCTGTATCAGGCAAAAAATGCCGGGCGCAATCGCGCGGCGGTGTTGTCGCTGGAGGAGGGTGTTGCCGAGTTGATGCGGTCGGATCGCTAAAGCCTCCGCGCTTGATCTGTGGCGCGGAATCAGATTCCAGCGCCACAGATTCATGCCTTCATGCCGGATCACCAGCGGTCACGCTTGTTCGTTCAGCTGCCTGTGCCACCACCGGCACCGCCAGTTCCGCCGCCGGCCGAACCAGTGCCGCCCCCCGCTCCCGATCCAGAACCCATGGTGCCACTGTTGGTGCCGGTACCCTTGCCGGCGCCATCGGTACTGTCACCGTTTTTCGGAGCGCCGGGGGTGCTGTTGGGTGGCAGGTTGGTGCCGCTGGTGGCGCCGGATTTGGTGCCTGAAGCATCGGCGCCGTCATTGGCCGCGAAGGCGCCGACCGAGGCGGTGGCCAGCAGCCCGGCGAGCAACAGTGAAGTCAGTTTGCGCGTTGTCATGGTACGTCTCCCAAAAAGGTTCGGTTACCTGACTTTGGTCTGACGGCCGCAGCTGTTGGTGCCGATTGGCTGACGAGCGGTTGTCGAGCCTCAGCCTCGATCCTCAGCCAGTTTCTGCTCCAGCACCTGCCGCACCTGCGGCCACTCGTCATCGATGATGCTGAAACGCACCGAGTTACGCTTGCGGCCGTCGGGCATGATCCGCTCGTGGCGCACGTTGCCTTCCTGTTGCGCACCGAGGCGCAGAATCGCGTTGCGCGACTTCTGGTTGTTCTCGTCGGTGGTGAACTGCACTCGCACGCAGTCGAGCACCTCGAAGGCGTGGCGCAACATCAGGTATTTGGCTTCGGTGTTGACGAAGGATTTCTGCCAGCGCGCCGAAATCCAGCTGCTGCCGATTTCCAGTTTGCGATTGAGCGGGTCGATCTTCCAGAACCGGGTCGAGCCGATCACTTCGCCGCTATCCTTCAACACGATCACAAACGGCATGACCGTGCCGGCATCACGGCCGTCGAGGGCTTTTTTCAGATAGCTGTCGATGGTGCTCGCCGACGGCACCACAGTGACGGTGAGGTTCCACAGTTCGCCGTCAGCGGCGGCCTGGAGCAGGGCGTCGGCGTCGCTGTACTGAAGCGGGCGCAGGAGGATGCGCGGGCCTTGCAGGGTGGTGAGCATGGAATCAAGTCTCGGCAGTTCGGGGCAGTGACGAGCGCCTATTACGCCGCAGCCGGTTGATCCGATGCAACCACCGCCGTTAGCACAGGGTCACAATTTTCACACCTTGTTCGCCGGAGCCTGAACGATGAAAAACCTGCGGATCGCCACGTTCAACGTCAACGGCCTGCGCGCACGCTTGCCGAACCTGCTGCAGTGGCTCAAGCGCGAGCAACCGGACATCGCTTGTCTGCAGGAACTCAAGTCGGTTGACAGTGCATTCCCCGCCGCCGAACTGGAGGCAGCGGGGTACGGCGCGATCTGGCACGGGCAGGCGTCGTGGAACGGCGTGGCGATTCTCGCTCGCGATGCGCAGCCGCTGGAGAGTCGCCGCGGTCTGCCGGGCGATCCCGAGGACAAGCACAGCCGTTATCTGGAGGCGGCGGTGCACGGTGTGTTGGTCGGCTGCCTGTACCTGCCCAATGGCAATCCGCAGCCGGGGCCGAAGTTCGACTACAAACTGGCCTGGTTCGAACGCTTGATCCGCTACGCCAAGGATTTGCAAAGCAGCGATCATCCGGTGGTGCTTGCCGGCGATTACAACGTGGTACCCACTGACATGGACATCTACAACACCCGCTCCTGGCTCAAGGATGCGCTGCTGCAACCCGAAAGCCGCGAGTGTTATCAGCGGCTGCTTGATCAAGGCTGGACCGATTCGCTGCGCCATCTGTATCCCGACGATCGCCTCTACACCTTCTGGGATTATTTTCGCCAGCATTGGCAAACCAACTCCGGTCTGCGCATCGATCATCTGCTGCTCAACCCGGCACTCAGTCCGTATCTGCACGAGGCCGGGGTAGACGCCTGGGTGCGTAACGAACCGCACGCCAGCGACCATGCGCCGACCTGGATTCGCATCGGTTCGCGCAAGCGTCGGTAGTGGTGATTGGCGAAATCAATTGTCGGAATCAGGGCGCAATCCCGTATACCTGTCGGCCAGCGGCGCAGCGAGCCGCGGCCACATGCAAAAGGACTGAGCAATGAGCGAGCCACGTCTGGCGAATCCGAGGTTGTACCTGCAACACCTGGGGTTCGACACCCCACCGGCCCCTACACTGGCAACCCTGCGGCAACTGCAGTTGCGCCATACCGGCGTCTTTCCCTTCGAGAACCTGTCGACGATCACTGGCGCACCGGTGCTGATCGATTTGGCGTCGGTCGAACAAAAGGTTCTCCACGGTGGCCGGGGTGGTTACTGCTACGAACTGAACAATCTGTTTCTGGCGTTGCTGCAGGAATTGGGCTTCGAGGCCCGCGGCATTTCCGGCCGCGTGGTGCTGGCGCAACCCGAAGGCACGTGGACGGCGCGTACCCACCGCTTGAGCCTGGTAATCATCGATGGCGAGCGCTACATCACCGACGTCGGCTTTGGCGGTATGGTGCCGACCGCGCCGCTGCTGCTCGATACCGAGGCTGAACAGGCGACGCCGCACGAGTCCTATCGCATCGAGAAACAGGCCGATGGCTACATGCTGCGCGCCAATGTCGCGGGGGAGTGGCGCGCGATGTACCTGTTTGATCTGCAGCGCCAGGAAGACATCGATTACACGCTCGGCAACTGGTACGTCTCGACCCATCCCGAGTCCCCGTTCGCCAAACGGCTGATGGTTGCGCGCACTGGCGATGGCTGGCGCCGGACCCTGAACAACGGCAGTTTCGCGATTCATCATATGGGCGCCGCCAGCGAGCGACGCGAGGTGGCGGATGTCGATGAACTGCTTGAAGTGCTGGAGCAGGAATTCGGCCTGCGCGTGCCTGACCAGCCGCATGTGCGCCAGTCGCTGGCGCGGATGCTCGTACCGGTCTGATCTCAGGGCTTGGCCTCCGGTTCCAGTACCCGGCGGATTTCCCCGACCGCCGCCGACAGCTTTTTTTCCAGGCTCTTGAGGTCGGCGGCGGTGATGCCTTTCTTGAATTGCCCGGAGTGGTGCGGCTCGAGGTCTTGCGTTTTGCTGCCAGCCTCCAGCAGGGCATGGCGCAGAGTGTTGTTGATCACCGTCTGATAACCGAAGCCTTCGTTTTCCGCCACGCTGCGGGCGGCTTCGATGACCGCGTCATCGAGCATGATGGTGATGCGAGTCTTGCCCTTGGTGGACGCCAAGGCTCCGCGTTTGCCCTGCGAGAAGTCGTATTCGTCTTTCATCGTTCAAGCCTCCTGAAAATAAGCGCAACGCTCGCTCGGTGTGGCGACACGTGCAGAAATGATTCGTACGACGTTGGCTTCGCGATAACTGTACGCAACCACCAGCAAGCGCCCTTTGCCGTCGAGGCCGAGGGTGATCCAGCGCTGTTCTTCATGGTCGTTGTCCTCGATCGTCAGCGCGCGTTCGTCATGAAAGACCGGCTCGGTCTCGGCAAGGCTGACGCCCCTGTGCTTGAGTTTGTTGGCTGCGTTCTTGCTTTTGTCGTACTGAATTTCGAATGACTTCATTATGCATACTTTATATGTATAAAAAGAGCGCCGGTGCACCGCTGGTCGCCGTGAACAATTCAGCCTAGTGCGATAAAAACCGAGGGCAGGAGGGGATGTGTTGCCGGATCTGTGGGAGATGGAGGTGGCGAGATAGAAGCTTGGGTGGCTACCTATCCATTATGTGACTGACAAGTTGTATACAACTCTATGGACATTTGTCCCGAGTATTGAATACAGTGTGCGCATAACAAAAACCAGGGAACCCCCCACATGAAAACGCCCCATGTTTCACACCAACGGCCCGAGGACGAAAATCTCGGGGTCGGCGCGAATATGGCTTACGGCCTGCAACATGTTCTGACCATGTACGGCGGTATCGTTGCGGTGCCACTGATCATTGGCCAGGCGGCCGGGCTGTCGCCGGCGGACATTGGTTTGTTGATTGCTGCTTCATTGTTTGCGGGGGGGCTGGCGACACTGATGCAAACCCTGGGTCTACCGTTTTTTGGCTGTCAGTTGCCGCTGGTGCAGGGCGTGTCGTTCTCCGGTGTGGCGACCATGGTCGCCATCGTCAGCAGTGGCGGGGAGGGCGGCTTCCAGTCGGTGCTGGGCGCGGTGATTGCCGCGTCGTTGATCGGCTTGCTGATCACCCCGGTGTTCTCGCGAATCACCAAGTTTTTCCCTCCACTGGTCACCGGTATCGTGATCACCACCATCGGCCTGACGCTGATGCCGGTGGCTGCGCGCTGGGCCATGGGGGGCAATAGCCACGCGCCGGACTTCGGCAGCATGCAGAACATCGGTCTGGCGGCGGTGACGCTGGTGCTGGTGTTGCTGCTGAGCAAGGTCGGCAGCTCGACTATCTCGCGTCTGTCGATCCTGTTGGCCATGGTGATCGGCACGATTCTGGCGGTGTTCCTCGGCATGGCCGATTTCTCCAGTGTCACCCAAGGGCCGATGTTCGGCTTCCCGACGCCGTTCCATTTCGGCATGCCGACCTTCCACTTCGCCGCGATCCTGTCGATGTGCATCGTGGTCATGGTGACCCTGGTGGAAACCTCGGCGGACATTCTGGCGGTCGGTGAGATCATCGGCACCAAAGTCGATTCCAAGCGTCTTGGCAACGGTTTGCGCGCGGACATGCTGTCGAGCATGTTTGCGCCGATCTTCGGTTCGTTCACCCAAAGCGCCTTCGCGCAGAACGTCGGGCTGGTGGCGGTGACCGGGATCAAGAGCCGTTATGTGGTGGCCACAGGCGGTATCTTTCTGGTGATTCTCGGTCTGCTGCCGTTCATGGGCCGGGTGATCGCGGCGGTGCCGACTTCGGTGCTGGGCGGCGCCGGTATCGTGCTGTTCGGTACGGTGGCGGCGAGCGGGATTCGCACACTGTCGAAGGTCGATTACCGCAACAACGTCAACCTGATCATCGTCGCCACCTCGATCGGCTTCGGCATGATCCCGATTGCCGCGCCGAACTTCTACGATCATTTCCCGAGCTGGTTCGCGACCATTTTCCACTCGGGCATCAGCTCGTCGGCGATCATGGCGATCGTGCTGAACCTGACCTTCAACCACTTCACTGCCGGCAACTCGGATCAGCAGTCGGTGTTTGCCGCCGCGGAAGAGCGCACCCTGCGTTATCGCGACCTGGCGGCGCTGCGTGAAGGCGATTACTTCAGCGACGGCAAGCTGCACGATTGCGATGGCAAGGAAGTGCCGGTGATCGAGCCTGATGAACACGATCATGGGCATGGCGCGCCGAAGACCCAGATGAAGAGCAGCGAGCATGTTTGAGCGCTGAATGGATGAAAGAGGCCGATCTGTTGTGAGACAGATCGGCCTTTTTGGTTTGAAGAGCAAAAGATCGCAGCCTGCGGCAGCTCCTACAGGGGATCGGAGCTGCAGCAGGTTGCGATCTTTTGACTTTTCGAGCGCCCACAAAAAAGCCCCTGAATCTTTCGATTCAGGGGCTTTGCTATTTGGCTCCACAACCTGGACTCGAACCAGGGACCCAATGATTAACAGTCATTTGCTCTACCAACTGAGCTATTGCGGAATTGGTGCGTATGTTACTGATTCAAAAAGAGAAGTCAAGCGTCGGGTGTAAATTTTCTGCGTTCGGCAGGACGGACGGTGTTTTGTCAGCGATTGGCGGTTACCAGAACCGCCTCACAGGTCTACCATGGTTGCCCGGAAGTGGTCACACGCGCTGCCGGCCATTCGCCGAAAAGGTACGCGCCATGACTCGAACCGTTGTTGTTTCCCTTTCACGCGAGGTGCTCGTATGAGCGTCACGCAAATCAGTCTGCCCAAGGGCGTTGGCCCGCACGCCGAGAAACTCTTCGACGCGATCACCCAGGCCAGCACCGCTGAAGAGCTGAACCGTGCTGGCGGCAAGGCCGAAGGGTTCGTGCTCGGTCTGGAAAGCACCAAGGCGGTCAAAAGCCAGATCGCCGAATCGCTCTACGTCGCGTATGACGATGCGGCCAGTCAACGGGCGACGGAACTGGCTTAACCGCCGAAAGTGATGGTGCCGAGCATCAGCTTGGCATAAGCGGCGGTGGCGGCCAGTTGCACCAGCCACAGGGCCAGGCCGCCGAGGAAGACGCCCGCTGCGACTTGCAGCACCAGGCTTTTGTCGCGTTTGGCCGGGGGGCGGGGGATGAAATCATCCAGATCGTCTCGGTCGGCGCGCAGGTTGTCGTTTTTCATAGGTGTTCTCGCAGAACTCTGAGGTGTACACAAAACCTGTGGGAGCGGGCTTGCTCGCGAAGGCGTCGGCCCAGCCAGTATTTTTGTCGCCTGATGCACCGCTTTCGCGAGCAAGCCCGCTCCCACAATGGAATCTGTGTGCAGTCTAGAGGGTTCGGATAGTTTTCCGGGACAAATAAAAAACGGGAAGCCCCAAGGCTTCCCGTTTTTCATTGCCAGGCGAAATCAGATGACCTGAACGATCGCATCCGTGACCGCTTTGATATTGCTCTGGTTCAGTGCCGCGACGCAGATGCGGCCGGTGTCCAGGGCGTAGATGCCGAACTCGTTGCGCAGGCGATGCACTTGCTCAGTGGTCAGGCCGGAGTAGGAAAACATGCCGCGCTGACGGCCGACGAAGCTGAAGTCACGCTGCGGGGCTTTTTCCGCCAGCAGGGCGACCATCTGCTCGCGCATGCCGCGAATGCGCAGGCGCATTTCTGCCAGTTCGGCTTCCCACTGGGCGCGCAGTTCCGGGCTGTTCAACACGGCGGCGACGATGCTTGCACCGTGGGTCGGCGGGTTGGAGTAGTTGGTGCGGATCACACGCTTGACCTGCGACAGCACGCGCGCGCTTTCTTCTTTCGATTCGCTGACGATCGACAATGCACCAACGCGCTCGCCGTACAGCGAGAACGACTTGGAGAACGAGCTCGATACGAAGAAAGTCAGGCCCGATTCAGCGAACAGTCGAACAGCCGCGGCGTCTTCGTCGATGCCGTCGCCGAAACCCTGGTAAGCCATGTCGAGGAACGGTACGTGACCTTTGGCCTTGACCACGTCCAGCACGTTTTTCCAGTCGGCCGGGGTCAGATCGACGCCGGTCGGGTTGTGGCAGCAGGCGTGCAGCACAACGATCGAGCCGTTCGGCAGGGCGTTGAGGTCGTCGAGCATGCCGGCACGGTTCACGTCGTGGGTGGCGGCGTCGTAGTAACGGTAGTTCTGCACCGGGAAGCCAGCGGTTTCGAACAGCGCGCGGTGGTTTTCCCAGCTCGGGTCGCTGATCGCCACGACGGCGTTCGGCAGCAGTTGCTTGAGGAAGTCGGCACCGATTTTCAGCGCGCCGGTACCGCCGACCGCCTGAGTGGTGACGATGCGACCGGCAGCGATCAGCGGCGAGTCGTTACCGAACAGCAGCTTTTGCACGGCCTGGTCGTAGGCGGCGATGCCGTCGATCGGCAGGTAGCCACGGGAGGCGTGCTGGGCAGCGCGAATGGTTTCGGCTTCGATCACCGCGCGCAGCAGGGGAATTCGCCCCTCTTCGTTGCAGTAAACACCTACACCCAGGTTGACCTTGGTGGTCCGGGTATCGGCGTTGAATGCTTCGTTGAGGCCCAGGATTGGATCGCGGGGTGCCATTTCGACAGCGGAGAACAGGCTCATTATTACGGCGGCTCTGAATGGAGAGTGGAGGGACGTGTCGCGCTCCAGCCGAATGCACTAGAGCGGTGCACAAACGGGGAGCTAGTATAGAGGCCATCACTGAGCAATGGCGACAGGCGATTCAGCTTTTCAGGCAAGTTTTTCCGATTATTTCTTGACCGTTAGTCGATTGACTCTGTCAGAGACTTTACCGGATGTAGGACGTTTGCCTTGAAAGGCGAGGCAATCGGCTCCACATTGAGCACAATCTTCGTTTTTCCTTGGGCGACAACGGTCGTTTGCGGTCATCCCCGCGGCTCGGCTGTTTTCTGCGCGAGCCGCGATCCCAGAGGTGTGTATGTCCGAATTCCAGCTAGTCACCCGCTTCGAGCCCGCCGGCGATCAACCTGAAGCGATCCGCCAATTGGTCGAGGGCATCGAAGCCGGGCTGGCGCACCAGACGCTGCTCGGTGTGACCGGCTCGGGCAAGACCTTCAGCATCGCCAATGTCATCTCGCAGGTACAGCGCCCGACGCTGGTGCTGGCGCCGAACAAGACCCTCGCCGCGCAGCTGTATGGTGAGTTCAAGGCGTTCTTCCCGAACAACGCGGTCGAGTATTTCGTTTCCTACTACGACTACTACCAGCCCGAAGCCTATGTGCCGTCGTCCGACACCTTTATCGAGAAGGACGCGTCGATCAACGACCACATCGAACAGATGCGCCTGTCGGCGACCAAGGCGTTGCTCGAACGCAAGGACGCGATCATCGTTACCACGGTGTCGTGCATTTACGGTCTCGGTAGCCCGGAAACCTATTTGAAGATGGTGCTGCACGTCGATCGCGGCGACAAACTCGATCAGCGCGCCTTGCTGCGGCGTCTGGCTGACCTGCAATACACCCGCAACGACATGGATTTTGCCCGCGCGACCTTCCGCGTGCGCGGCGACGTGATCGATATCTATCCGGCGGAATCCGATCTGGAAGCGATCCGCATCGAACTGTTCGATGACGAGGTCGAGAGCATCTCCGCGTTCGACCCGCTCACCGGCGAAGTCATCCGCAAGATGCCGCGCTTCACCTTCTACCCGAAGAGTCACTACGTGACGCCACGCGAGACCCTGCTCGACGCCATCGAACACATCAAAGTCGAGTTGCAGGAACGCCTCGAATACCTGCGCAGCAACAACAAACTGGTCGAGGCCCAGCGCCTCGAACAGCGCACCCGTTTCGACCTGGAAATGATCCTCGAACTGGGTTATTGCAACGGCATCGAAAACTACTCGCGCTACCTGTCCGGACGTCCGGCCGGTGCCGCGCCGCCGACGCTGTATGACTATCTGCCGGCCGACGCCTTGCTGGTGATCGACGAATCCCACGTCAGCGTGCCGCAAGTCGGCGCGATGTATAAGGGTGACCGTTCGCGTAAAGAAACCCTGGTCGAATACGGCTTCCGCTTGCCGTCGGCACTGGACAATCGGCCCATGCGCTTTGACGAGTGGGAAGGGGTCAGCCCGCAGACGATTTTTGTCTCGGCAACGCCGGGCAACTACGAGGCCGAGCATGCCGGGCGCGTGGTCGAACAGGTGGTGCGTCCGACCGGTCTGGTCGACCCGCAGGTTGAAGTGCGTCCGGCGCTGACCCAGGTTGACGACTTGCTCTCGGAAATCACCAAACGGGTGGCGGTCGAGGAGCGGGTGCTGGTCACCACGCTGACCAAGCGCATGGCCGAGGACCTCACCGATTACCTCGCCGACCACGGCGTGCGCGTGCGTTACTTGCACTCCGACATCGACACCGTCGAGCGGGTCGAGATTATCCGCGACCTGCGTCTGGGCACCTTCGATGTGCTGGTGGGGATCAACCTGCTACGCGAAGGTCTGGACATGCCGGAAGTGTCGCTGGTGGCGATTCTCGATGCGGACAAGGAGGGCTTCTTGCGTTCCGAGCGCTCGCTGATCCAGACCATCGGCCGGGCCGCGCGGAACCTCAATGGCCGGGCGATTCTCTACGCCGACCGCATCACCGGCTCGATGGAGCGGGCGATTGGCGAGACCGAGCGTCGTCGCGACAAGCAGATCGCCTTCAACCTGGAAAACGGCATCACCCCGAAGGGGGTGTTCAAGGACGTCGCCGACATCATGGAAGGCGCCACTGTGCCTGGCTCGCGCAGCAAGAAGCGCAAGGGCATGGCCAAGGCTGCCGAAGAAAACGCCAAGTACGAAGCCGAACTGCGCTCGCCGAGCGAAATCACCAAACGCATTCGCGCGCTGGAAGAGAAGATGTACCAGTTGGCGCGGGATCTGGAGTTCGAAGCGGCGGCGCAGATGCGCGATGAGATTGCCAAGTTGCGTGAGCGGCTTTTGGCGGTTTGATCTTCATCGTCTGACCGGGCCTCTTCGCGAGCAGGCTCGCTCCCACATTGGATCTGTGTCGTTCACAAATCCCCTGTGGGAGCGAGCCTGCTCGCGAATGGCGGCAACGCGGTATTAATGAGACTCCCCAGCCTTCAGCCCTTGCGGCAGTTTCCTGGTCAGCAAAATCGCCAGCATGCTGATCCCCAACGCAATCCCGACAAAGTGAAACGCATCGTTGTAGGCCATGATCAGCGCCTGCTGATGCACGATCTCACTCAACTTGCCGAGTGCCGCCGTGTCACTGCCAAAGCGGTCGGTCATCGACGCCAGCCGCTCGGCCACTTGCGGATTGGTCGGCACCACCGCCTCACGCAAATAATCGAAGTAAGTCTTGGTCCGTGCATCCAGCAGCGTGGCGAGCAGGGCAATGCCGATCGCGCCGCCGAGGTTGCGCAGGATGTTGAACAGGCTCGATGCCGACCCCGCGTCATGCGGCAGGATGTACGCGGTGGCGATCAGCGAAATGGTCACCATGATCAGCGGCTGACCCAGCGCCCGGATGATCTGGATCTGATTGAACTGCGGCCCGGCGAAATCCGGATTGAGCACCCCCGAAGAAAAACTCGCCAGCCCGAACAACCCGAAGCCCAGGGTGCACAGCCACTTCGGCGACACGAACTTCATCAGCTTCGGCACCAGCGGAATCAGGAACAGCTGCGGCACGCCCATCCACATGATCACTTCGCCGATCTGCAGGGCGTTGTAATTCTGGATCTGCGCCAAGTACAGCGGCAGCAGATAGATCGAGCCGTATAAACCGACGCCCATGCCGAGGCTGGAAATGCTCGACAAACCGAAGTTGCGATTGCGCAGGATGCCTAGGTTGATCAGCGGATTGGGTTTGGAGATCTGCACGATGACGAAGGTGATCAGGCTCAGCAGGGCAATGCTGCCCAGGGTCACGATCAGGTTCGATTCCAGCCAGTCCTTGCGGTGGCCTTCTTCGAGAAAGACTTGCAGGCAGCCGAGGCCGACACCCAGCGTGAGAATTCCGGTGTAGTCGGTGCTTTTCAGCAGTTCCCAGTGCGCTTCCTTCTTCTCCAGCCCGTACATCAGCCCGGCGATCATGATCAGCCCCGGCGGAATGTTGATGTAAAAGATGTATTCCCAGCCCCAGTTCTCGGTGAGCCAGCCGCCAAGGGTTGGGCCGATGGAGGGGGCGAAGGTCGCGGTCATGGCGAACATCGCCATGCCTTTGGCGCGGTGGTGTTCGGGGAGTTTGATCAGGGTCAGGGTGAACGCCAGCGGGATCAGCGCGCCGCCGGTGAAGCCTTGCATGGCGCGAAAGACGATCATGCTTTCGAGGCTCCAGGCCATCGAGCACAGCAGTGATGACAGCAGAAAACCCAGCGACACCCACACCGCCAGCCGACGCGCTGAGAGCAGCTGCACCAGCCACGCGGTCAGCGGGATCATGATGATTTCCGCCACCAGGTACGAGGTGGAAATCCACGAGCCTTCTTCCAGCGTCGCCGACAGCGCGCCCTGAATGTCCTTGAGCGAAGAGTTGGTGATCTGAATATCGAGCACCGCCATGAACGCGCCGAGCATCACGCTCATTACCGCAATCCAGTCCCGCCGGGTCGGTTCGCCGACCGGGCGGATCAGCGAATCACCGGCCATTGTCTGGGGCGTCTTTGATGTTCACAGTGGCGGTGACCGACATGCCCGGGCGGATCTTGCCGTGCAGCGGGTTATCGGCCTTGAAGGTCAGCTTCACCGGAATCCGCTGCACGACTTTGGTGAAGTTGCCGGTGGCGTTGTCTGGCGGCAACAGGCTGAACTGCGCACCCGAGGCGGCGAACAGGCTGTCGACCCGCGCTTCGATCGGCGTGTCGCTGTAGGCATCGAAGGTCAGCTCGGCTTTCTGTCCGGACTGCATGTGGCCGATCTGGGTTTCCTTGAAGTTGGCCTGCACCCAGATGTCTTCGTCCGGGACGATCGACAGCAGATACGCGCCGGCCTGCACCACTTGGCCATTGCGTGCGGCGCGCTGGCCGACCATGCCGCTGATCGGCGCGTGGATTTCGCTGCGGGTCAGGTTGAGCTCGGCTTGCGCCAGATCGGCGCGGGCGTTGGCAATCTGTGCGTCGAGGCGTTTGATCTCGGCCGTCAGTGCGTTGACCTGCTGGCGCTGGCTCTGTGCATCGGCCTGGGCCTTGGCCACTTGCGAGCGGGCGATATGGGCGTCAGCGGAGAGGGTGGTCACTCGTTCTTCGGAAACGTAGCCGGGTTTGCGCAGGGTTTCAGCACGCGATAAATCCATCTGCGAGCGGCCAAGCGTGGCTTGAGTGGTCGCCACTTGCGCGTCACTGGCGGCGATCAGGCTCGATTGTTGAGTCAATTTGCTTTGTGCCTGTAAGCGCTCGGCTTCGCGAGTGGCGAGGGCGGCATTGGCGCGATCGACGGCGAGGCGGAAATCATTAGGTTCGAGGCGCACCAGCAACTGGCCTTTTTCCACGTGCTGGTTGTCCTGCACCAACACTTCGTCGATGCGCGCGCTCAACTGGCTGGAGACGCGGGTGATCTCGCCCTGGACATAGGCGTTATCGGTGCTTTCATAAAAGCGCCCCTTGAAAAACCAGTGGGCGAAGAAGCCCCCGGCAATCAACAGCACCAAGAGCAGGAAAATAAACAGACGACGCTTGAGTTGGGCAGGCATGAGGCAAACTGTAGTCGAGGAATTGTAAGGAAAGTTATCTGCGGCTGAATCTGGCATACCGCCGATAAACGGTAAATGCCAATGGCTGATATTCGGGCCGTCACCACGGTCTATGGGCGTTACAGACGCAAACTTGGCTTAAATGCCCTGCCCGCTGGAGCGGGGCGGGTGTCGCCTGTTACCATTCGCCGCTTGATTGTTTTGCTTTTCATTCTTTTCGAGACATGCCATGACCACCGTCCGCACTCGCATCGCGCCATCGCCTACCGGGGACCCCCACGTAGGTACCGCTTACATCGCATTGTTCAACTACTGCTTTGCCAAGCAGCATGGCGGTGAGTTCATCCTGCGCATCGAAGACACCGATCAGTTGCGTTCGACCCGTGAGTCCGAACAGCAGATCTTCGACGCCTTGCGCTGGCTGGGGATCGACTGGAGCGAAGGCCCGGACGTCGGCGGCCCGCACGGTCCGTACCGGCAAAGTGAGCGTGGCGATATCTATCAGAAGTATTGCCAGCAACTGGTCGACATGGGCCATGCGTTCCCATGCTTCTGCACCGCAGAAGAACTGGACCAGATGCGCGCCGAACAAATGGCGCGCGGCGAGACCCCGCGCTACGACGGCCGCGCGCTGCTGCTGTCGAAGGAAGAAGTCGCCGCCCGTCTGGCGGCTGGTGAACCGCACGTGATCCGCATGAAAGTGCCGACCGAAGGCGTCTGCGTGGTGCCGGACATGCTGCGTGGCGATGTCGAGATCCCGTGGGATCGCATGGACATGCAAGTGCTGATGAAGACCGACGGCTTGCCGACGTACTTCCTCGCCAACGTGGTCGACGACCACCTTATGGGCATCACCCACGTGCTGCGCGGCGAAGAATGGCTGCCATCGGCGCCGAAACTGATTCTGCTTTACGAATATTTCGGCTGGGAACAACCGGAGCTGTGCTACATGCCGCTGCTGCGTAACCCGGACAAGAGCAAGCTGTCCAAGCGCAAGAACCCGACCTCGGTGACCTTCTACGAGCGCATGGGCTTCATGCCCGAAGCGATGCTCAACTACCTCGGTCGCATGGGCTGGTCGATGCCCGACGAACGCGAGAAGTTCTCGCTGCAGGAAATGGTCGACAACTTCGACCTCAAGCGTGTGTCGCTTGGCGGGCCGATCTTCGACATCGAGAAACTGTCGTGGCTCAACGGCCAGTGGCTGCGTGACCTGCCGGTGGAAGAGTTCGCCGCACGCGTGCAGAAGTGGGCGTTCAATTCTGAGTACATGATGAAGATCGCACCGCTGGTTCAGGGGCGCGTGGAAACCTTCAGCCAGGTTGCACCGCTGGGCGGCTTCTTCTTTGCCGGTGGCGTGAACCCGGATGCCAAGCTGTTCGAATCGAAAAAACTTTCCGGTGATCAGGTGCGTCAGTTGATGCAATTGATCCTGTGGAAGCTGGAAAGCCTGCGTCAGTGGGAGAAGGACAGCATCACCGCAACAATTCAGGCGGTGGTCGAATCCCTCGAGCTGAAGCTGCGTGACGCGATGCCGTTGATGTTTGCCGCGATCACCGGGCAGGCGAGTTCGGTGTCGGTGCTCGATGCGATGGAAATCCTCGGCCCGGATCTGACCCGTTTCCGTCTGCGCCAGGCGATTGACCTGCTGGGTGGCGTGTCGAAGAAAGAAAACAAAGAGTGGGAAAAGCTGCTGGGCGCGATTGCTTAAGCACGTCTGACTCTGCGGTAACCGCCGAAGGCCGGGATCGTTTGATTCCGGCCTTCGGCGTTTTTCCCCCGGATTTTCTGGGGGAGGGCGGTAAGTGATTGTTATGCCGACAAAAAACTTTGAAATTTTTCAAAAATAAGTTTGACAGGCTTTCGATACGCCCTTAAGATTCGCCCCGTCCTCAGCGATGACATCAACGATGAGGGGCTATAGCTCAGCTGGGAGAGCGCTTGCATGGCATGCAAGAGGTCGACGGTTCGATCCCGTCTAGCTCCACCAATTTACACTTCGAAGCCTGGCCACACCGACTCCGAAGCGATCAACACTCAGCGTTGATCAGTTGTATAGAAGGGTTTGCGTCCCCTTCGTCTAGTGGCCTAGGACACCGCCCTTTCACGGCGGTAACAGGGGTTCGAGTCCCCTAGGGGACGCCAGTTTTACAGAAGCGATGTTGCAAGATGTCGCTCCGCCGCGAGGCGAAAAATCCGGGGCTATAGCTCAGCTGGGAGAGCGCCTGCATGGCATGCAGGAGGTCAGCGGTTCGATCCCGCTTAGCTCCACCAATTTTACAGTTCAAGGTCTGGCCACACCGGCCTTGAATCAGATCAGATCTCAGCACTGATCAGCTGTATAGAAGGGTTTGTGTCCCCTTCGTCTAGTGGCCTAGGACACCGCCCTTTCACGGCGGTAACAGGGGTTCGAGTCCCCTAGGGGACGCCACGATTACCCGCTCTGCGGGATTTATAAGGGTCATTCAATTATTGAATGGCCCTTTTGTTTGTCTGGCGTTTGGCCAACTCTCCTTTTTCCTTACACTGTGCTTCAGACCAGCGGTCATATCCTCGACTTGCGGAATATTATTATGCGAATAATATTCTAGTCGTAATATTCGGAGGCAACGATGAACGATAAAAAAGCTCAAACCCGCGAACGCATCCTCAAGGCGGCCAGTGCCGCACTGATGCAGCGTGGCCCGGCGGATCCCAGCGTGGGCGAAGTGATGGGCGCCGCCGGCCTGACCGTCGGTGGTTTCTACGCGCACTTCGAAAGCAAGGACGCGATGATGCTCGAGGCGTTCAAGCAACTGCTCAGCCGTCGACGCGACCTGATTGCCGACATGGACTCCGAGCTGACCGGCGAAGAGCGTCGCGCCCTGGTCGCTGCGTTCTATCTGTCACGCAAGCACCGTGATTCCAGCGATGCCGCGTGCCCGATTCCGGCCTCTATTGGCGAACTTGGGCGTCTGCCGGAATCCTTCCGCATTGCGCTGAACGAACACCTGGAACTGATGATTGCGCAGTTGGCGTCCAGTCCCGAGGACACCGACAAGGCGTTGGCCGATGTGGCGTTGATGGTGGGTGGTCTGGCGCTGGCACGCGCGCTGGGCCCGGGCGATTTATCCGATCGATTGCTGCGCGCTGCCAAGTCGGCGGTGCGTTGACCTGAAGGCAACACGCCTGAGGAGAAAGCGATGAACACGTTGAAGTGGGTTCGTGGCGTTAATGGCACCTTGGGCTGGATTGCACCGCAACGAGTAGCAAGCAAAATGCGTCAGGCGTTCATGACGCCGCGCACTTTGCCGCTGCGTGATTGGGAGCTGCCGCTGCTGGCGAGTGCCGAACGCATCACGCTGCGCTTCGGCCTGTCGGCGCTGCGTTGGGGGCAGGGGCCGGCGGTGCTGTTGATGCACGGTTGGGAAGGGCGGCCCACCCAGTTTGCGGCGTTGATCACGGCGCTGGTTGAGGCCGGTTACACCGTCGTTGCCCTCGATGGCCCGGCCCATGGTCGTTCGCCGGGGCGTGAAGCCAACGTCGTACTGTTCGCCCGCGCCATGCTCGAAGCGGCCGCCGAATTGCCTCCTCTTCAAGCCGTCATCGGCCACTCCATGGGCGGCGCCAGTGCCATGCTCGCGGTGCAACTGGGCCTGCGCACCGAAACCCTGGTCAGTATCGCTGCCCCCGCACGGATCCTCGGCGTGCTGCGCGGTTTTGCTCGCTATGTCGGCATGCCGCCGCGGGCGCGCTCGGCGTTCATCCGCCAGGTCGAGCAGGACGTCGGCATGCGCGCCGCGACCCTTGATGTCGCGCACTATCAACTGGATATGCCGGGCCTGATCGTGCATGCCGAGGACGACACCTTTGTCTCGGTCAAGGAATCGCAATTGATCCACGAATCCTGGTTCGACAGTCGCCTGCTGCGCCTGGAAAGCGGCGGCCACCAGCGCGTGCTGGCCGACCCTCGAGTGGTTGATGGCGTGTTATCACTGTTGGCGGGGCGCAGCCTTCAAGCGCGGCAATCGGCCTGACATCCGTTACACTGCCCCGGTTGAATAATCTGACCGGGAGTGGGGCATGGGCTGGGATCGGGCAACGCCGTTCACCATTGATCTGCAAGTAGGCGCCGAGGACATCGACGGGCTGGGCCACGCGAACAACGCGGTGTACGTGACCTGGCTCGAGCGCTGCGCCTGGCGCCACTCGCAGCGTCTGGGGCTGGATCTGGTCGAATACCGGCGCCTGGATCGGGCGATGGCCGTGGTGCGTCACGAAATCGATTATCTGGCGGCGGCCTACGAAGGCGACGAACTGCAACTGGCGACCTGGATCGTCGATTGGGACCAGCGCCTGAAAATGACCCGGCACTTCCAGCTGATCCGCCCGAGCGACAACGCCACCCTGCTGCGTGCCCAGACCACTTTCGTCTGCATCGAACTGTCCAGCGGCAAACCCAAGCGCATGCCGGCGGAGTTCATCGAGGGTTACGGCCCGGCAATCCAGACTTCAGGGGTAGCGAAAACCTGACCTGTGGGAGCAGGCTCACACCTGTAAGGGATCTGCGGTTTTTCTCGTAATCCAGTAAACTGCCGCACGTTTTTTCTTCCTGAGTAGTGTTTTCCCCATGCAAATTGCCCTGGCGCCCATGGAGGGGTTGGTCGACGACATCCTGCGCGACGTGCTGACCCGCGTTGGCGGCATCGACTGGTGCGTGACCGAGTTCATTCGGATCAACGATCAGTTGCTCACCCCGGCCTACTTCCACAAGTTCGGCCCGGAGTTGCTCAACGGCGCCCGCACCCGTTCCGGTGTGCCGTTGCGCGTGCAATTGTTGGGTTCCGATCCGGTGTGCCTGGCGGAAAACGCGGCGCTGGCCTGCGAGCTCGGTTCGGAAGTGATCGACCTGAACTTCGGCTGCCCGGCCAAAACCGTCAACAAGTCGCGGGGCGGAGCGGTGCTGCTCAAGGAACCGGAACTGCTCAACTCCATCGTCGAGCACGTGCGTCGTGCCGTGCCGGCGCACATCCCGGTCACCGCGAAGATGCGCCTGGGTTTCGACAGCCCGGACGGCTCGCTGGTCTGCGCCACTGCGCTGGCCGAGGGCGGCGCCGAACACATCGTGGTGCACGCCCGGACCAAGGTCGATGGCTACAAGCCGCCGGCGCATTGGGAGTGGATTCCGCGGGTGCAGGACGTGGTCAAGGTGCCGGTGTTCGCCAACGGTGATATCTGGAGCGTCGAGGACTGGCGCCGCTGCCGCGAGATCAGCGGCGTCGAAGACATCATGCTCGGTCGCGGTCTGGTCTCGCGCCCGGATCTGGCCCGGCAGATCGCTGCCGCGCGCGCCGGTGAAGAAGTGGTCGAGATGAGTTGGGCCGAGCTGCTGCCGCTGATCCAGGACTTCTGGCTGCAAGCCAAGGCGCAGATGACCGCACGCCAATCGCCGGGTCGCTTGAAGCAATGGCTGGCGATGCTGACGCGCAATTATCCCGAGGCGACCGAGCTGTTTACCGTGCTGCGTCGCGAGACGGAGCCGGACCAGGTCTCGCGTTTGCTCGGTTTGCCGGTCGCCGCCGCAGCCTGAAAAAAATCTGCAAATACTCTCTTGAAATCATTTTGGCGGTCCCTATCTAAGGGTTACGCGATGCCGAATTCGGGTCGCGGAGTCAAAAAACCTTGCTGATTGTTTTCAGGAGATTTGAACCATGAGTACTGCATTTTCCCTGGCACCACTGTTCCGTTCCTCGGTGGGTTTCGACCGTTTCAACGACCTGTTCGAAACCGCGCTGCGCAACGAGCCAGGCAGCACCTACCCACCCTACAACGTGGAAAAACACGGTGACGATCAATACCGCATCGTCGTAGCGGCAGCCGGTTTCCAGGAAGAAGACCTGGAGCTGCAAGTCGAGAAGGGTGTGCTGACCATCAGTGGTGGCAAGCGTGATGCCAACGAAGGCGTGACCTTCCTGCATCAAGGCATTGCCCAGCGTGCTTTCAAGCTGTCCTTCCGCCTGGCCGATCACATCGAGATCAAGGCCGCCGATCTGAGCAACGGTCTGTTGAGCATCGACCTGTTGCGGGTGATCCCGGAAGAAGCGAAAGCCAAGCGCATCCCGATCAACGGAGCGCAGAAGCCGGTTCTGCAATAAGGCCGAGCAAAAAAGAAGGGCGCCACTGGCGCCCTTTTTTTGTGCTCGTCATTCGAGCATTTTTTTCAACGCCTCCAACGCCACCGGCCGACTGTGCAGATAGCCCTGATACAAATGGCAGCCCAGCCCTTGCAGGAACGCCAGTTGCTCCGGCGTCTCCACGCCTTCGGCAATCACCTCCAGTTCCAGGCTGCGGGCCATGGCGACGATGGCGCGGATGATCTCGGCGTCGTTGGGGTCGGTGGTTGCGTCGCGGATGAACGACTGGTCGATTTTCAGGGTGTCCACCGGCAGGCGCTTGAGGTAGGTCAGCGATGAATAGCCGGTGCCGAAATCGTCCATGGCGAAGCTCACGCCAAGTTTTTTCAGACGGCGCATTTTGCTGATGGTGTCTTCCAGGTTCTGGATGACGATGCCTTCGGTGATCTCCAGTTTCAGCAGCGAGCAGGGCAGGTCGTGGCTGCTCATGCTGTGTTCGATGCGTTCGACGAAGTCGTTCTGGCGGAACTGCCGTGGGCTGATGTTTACGCACAGGCTGAAGTTGAGCGGGTCGACCAGTTTCAGCGCGATCAATTGTTTGAACGCCTCACAGGCCTCATCGAGGATCCAGGTACCGACCTCCAGAATCAGCCCGCTGTCTTCCAGCACCTTGATGAATTCAGTGGGCGATTGCGCGCCGAGTTCCGGGTGATTCCAGCGCACCAGCGCCTCGGCGCCAATGATGCGGTTGTCCTGCGCATCGACCTGCGGCTGGTAATGCACGTTGAACTCGCCGCGCGATAACGCCAGACGCAGGTCGGTCTCCATGCGCAGCCGCTCGCTGGCCGCTTTCTGCATGGTGTTGTGGTACATCTGCGTGGTGTTGCGCCCGGAATCCTTGGCCCGGTACAGCGCAATGTCGGCGCGCTTGAGCAGGTCGGTCGGGGTCGAGCCGTGATCGGGAATCAGTGCCACGCCGATGCTCGGTGTCACTTGCAGGCGCTGGCCGTCGAGGAACATCGGCTCCGAGAGCAGTTCGCGAATGGTGTCGGCCAGTTCCCGCACTTGTGCACTGACCTCGTTGCGCGTGCCTTCGAGGCCACTGAGCAGCACCACGAATTCATCGCCGCCGAGACGCGCCACCGTGTCCTCCATGCGCACGCTGGCTTCAAGCCGCGCGGTGATGATTTTCAGCACCGTGTCGCCGACCGGATGACCCAGCGAGTCGTTGATGTGCTTGAAGTGATCGAGGTCGAGGAACAGCAGCGCACCGCGCAGGTTGTGGCGCTTGAGCAGGGCGATCTGCTGGCTCAGGCGATCCATCAGCAAGGCGCGGTTGGGCAGATTGGTCAGCGGATCGTGATAGGCCAGATGGCGGATCTGCGCTTCGGCGTTTTTCAGCAGGCTGACATCTCGGGCGGTCAGCAGCAGGCACGCGGTTTCGTTGAGGGTGATCGGTTCGATCGACACCTCCACTGTCAGCAACTCGCCGCGCTTGTTGCGCCCGAGCATTTCCTGATGGTGCACGCGCCCCTTGATCTGCAGTTCGGCAAGCAGCGCCGAGCGTTGTTTCTCTTCGGCCCAGATGCCGATCTGGTACACGGTTTTGCCCACCACTTCTTCGGCACGATAACCGGTGAGGCGGCAGAAACCGTCGTTGACCTCCAGATAGCGCCCAGTGTCGCGTTCGGTGATGGTGATCGCGTCGGGGCTGGAGTGAAATGCTTTGGCGAATTTCTCTTCGCTGGCCTTGAGTGCGGCCTCGGAGCGCTGTTGTTGGGTGATGTCGCGCAAGGTGGTGACGATGCACGGCTGATTGCCGACGCTGATCTGCCGGCTGGAAATCACGCACGTCAGCGACTGGCCGTCCTTGTGCTGGACGATGATCGCGACATTGCTCAGACCCTGTTCGCGGATCACCCGCTCGATGCGTTGCAGACTCTTCGCCGAGGCGTCCCACAGGCCGATGTCCTCGGCGGTGCGCCCGATGACGTCGGCGGCGCTCCAGCCGAAGGTCTGGGTGAAGCTGTTGTTGATCTCGATGAACTCGCCGCTGTCCTGGCGGGTGACGCAGATCGGGTCGGGGCTGACCTGGAACAGCGTGGCGAATTTCTCTTCGGAGGCGACCAGGCGTTGCTCGCGCTCGACCTGATCGGTGATGTCCAGCAAGGTCCCGGCCATGCGCAGCGGCGCGCCGTTTTCGTCGCGGTAGAGGCGGGCGCGGCTTTCCAGGTAGCGCGAGCTGCCATCCGCCAGTTGCACGCGATAAGTCAGTTGATAGTTGCCGGCCGGGCCTTCGCGCAGGCTGCGGTAGGCGTCGCGCATGCTGTCGCGCTCCTCACCGGGCACGCCTTCGAAGAACTCCTCGAATGATTCGTGAAACGGGATCGGCTCCAGCCCGTGCAATTGCGCGGCCCGCGCCGAGCCGTAGAGCATGCCGCTGGGGATGTGCCAGTCCCAGGTGCCGAGTTGCGCCGAGTCCAGCGCCAGATCAAGGCGTTCCTGACTGTCTTTCAAGGCGTGTTCGGCGGCTTTGCGTTCGGTGGTGTCGAGAAACGTGCTGAGCAGATACGGCTGGCCTTCGAGTTCGACCTTCTGCGCGCTGAGGATGCCGTCATGAATCTGCCCGTTGCTGGCGCGGAACTGCACTTCCATGCTGATCAATTCACCTTTGGCCTTGGTCTTTTTCACCAGCTCGGCGCGTTGTTCGGGGTGCACCCACAGGCCCAGTTCCAGTGTGGTGCGACCGATGGCGTCCTGGACCGGCCAGCCGAACAGACTTTCGAAATACTGGTTGGCTTCGGTGATCAGGCCGTCTTCCTGGCGCGTCAGCAGCACCATGTTCGGGCACAGGTGAAAAAGTGTGGCGAAACGTTTCTCCGAGCTGCTCAGAGCCTGTTCACGTTGACGCTGGTGGGTGATTTCGCGAATCACCCCGATCATTCGGGGCCGGCCGTTTTTGTCCGGCAGCAGGCTGCCGCTGATTTCCAGCCAATGCAGGCTGCCGTCGGGCCAGCGGATGCGGTGGTGCATCGCCTGTTCCAGCGGGGCGCCGGCAATCACCGCGTGGAAGGCGCGCACGGTTTTCGCCCGGTCTTCGGGCGGCAGCAGGTCGAGATATTCCAGGTCCTGCGGCAACGGTTGACGTGGATCGAAGCCGAACAGCGCCTGAGTGCCCCGTGACCAGCTGATCTGCCCGCGCTCGATGTCCCAATACCAGGCGCCGAGCCGGGCGCCGTTGAGTGCGGCGAGCAATTGCGGCGCACTCTCCCAGCTCTGCTCGGAACGTCGCGGATCAATGGCCTGAATACGCGGCATCGGCGGAATTCGGTCAACAGATTTCGGCATTGTTAACGGGCCTTGAGCTGATGGTGGCGTTAGGCACAGGGACAGCGGCTCTATAGGAGTAGCACAAGTTAGCCTGGAGTCCCTGGCAGATCGATTTGCGCATCCAGCAAGGCCATGAAAGCCCTTGCCGCATTCGACAGCGTCCGTTCGGTGTGCACGATATAGCCTAGCTGGCGACTGAGCTGTATGCCCGGCAAAGGTATGCGCGCCACCTGTTCATCAAGCATGGTGCGGGGCAGAACACTCCAGGCCAGACCAATGGAGACCATCATCTTGATGGTTTCCAGGTAGTTGGTGCTCATGGCGATGTTCGGCGTCAGCCCCTGGGCTTCGAACAAGCGTTGGACAATGTGATGAGTAAAGGTGTTGCCTCCGGGAAAAACCGCCGGATGACCGGCAATGTCCGCCAGGCTCACCGCGCCATTGCTGATCAGCGAATGTTCCGGCGCCACCACGAAATCCAGCGGGTCGTCCCACACCGGCGCGGCTTTGACCAGCGTGTGCGGTTCCGGCGCCAGGGTGATCACCGCCAGTTCCGCACGGCCATGGAGAATCTCTTCGTAGGCCACTTCCGAATCAAGGAACTGAATATCCAGCGCCACCTGTGGGTAGCGGCGGGTGAATTCCCTTAACAGGGGCGGCAAGCGGTGCAGGCCGATGTGGTGACTGGTGGCCAGGGTCAGCCGACCGCTGACTTCGCCGGTCAGGTTGGTCAGGGCACGGCGGGTGTCGTCCAGCACGTTGAGAATCTGATAAGCCCGGGGCAACAGGGCGCGGCCGGCCTCGGTCAGGCCGACTTCACGACCGAGTCGGTCGAACAGCCGCACCTTCAATTGTTGCTCCAGTCCGGCGATGCGTTTGCTGATCGCCGGTTGCGTCAGGTGCAGGCGTTCACCGGCGCCGGAGAAGCTGCCGGTCTCGGCGATGGCGATAAAAGCATTGAGGTTGGCCAGATCCATGGTTCGTATTCCAGTTAGTTATCCAAAGCATAAAAAATATGAATTTGAGTTATTTAATGTAACCCCATAGGATCGGCCTCACAAGCCAAAGGGTTATTGATAAGCCCAGGGCATAGAAACAAGCTGATGAGGAACCGTCTGATGGCCGGCAAAACGCTCTACGACAAGCTCTGGGATTCGCATTTGGTCAAGCAGCGCGACGATGGCTCGGCGCTGATCTATATCGATCGTCACATCATCCACGAAGTGACCTCGCCGCAAGCCTTCGAAGGCCTGCGTCTGGCCGGGCGCAAGCCTTGGCGCATCGATGCCAACATCGCGACCCCGGACCACAACGTACCGACCACACCGGAGCGCAAGGGCGGCATCGCAGCCATTGCCGACCAGGTCTCGCGTTTGCAGGTGCAGACCCTCGATGACAACTGTGATGAGTACGGCATTGTCGAGTTCAAGATGAACGACATCCGCCAAGGCATCGTCCACGTGATCAGCCCGGAGCAGGGCGCAACCTTGCCGGGCATGACCGTAGTCTGCGGCGACTCGCACACCTCGACCCACGGCGCGTTCGGTGCCTTGGCGCACGGGATCGGCACTTCCGAGGTCGAGCACGTGCTCGCCACCCAGTGCCTGGTCGCGAAGAAAATGAAGAACATGCTGGTGCGCGTCGAAGGTCAGTTGCCATTCGGTGTGACCGCCAAGGACATCGTCCTCGCGGTGATCGGCAAGATCGGCACCGCCGGCGGTAACGGCCATGCCATCGAATTCGCCGGCAGCGCGATCCGCGACCTGTCCGTCGAAGGCCGCATGACCATCTGCAACATGTCCATCGAAGCCGGCGCCCGTGTGGGCCTGGTGGCTGCGGACGAAAAGACTGTCGAATACGTCAAGGGCCGTCCGTTCGCACCGACAGGCGCGCAGTGGGATCAGGCGGTTGAAGCCTGGAAAGACCTGGTCTCCGACGCCGACGCCAAGTTCGACACCGTAGTTGAGTTGGACGCTGCACAGATCAAGCCGCAAGTCAGCTGGGGCACTTCGCCTGAAATGGTGCTGGCCGTTGATCAGAACGTGCCGGATCCGGCCAAAGAGATGGATCTGGTCAAGCGCGATTCGATCGTCCGCGCCTTGAAATACATGGGTTTGACCGCCAATCAGGCGATCACCGACATTCAGCTGGATCGCGTGTTCATCGGCTCCTGCACCAACTCGCGCATCGAAGACTTGCGCGCTGCGGCTGTGATCGCCAAGGGCCGCAAGGTCGCTTCGACGATCAAACAGGCGATTGTCGTACCGGGTTCGGGTCTGGTGAAGGCGCAGGCGGAAGCCGAAGGTCTCGACAAGATTTTCCTCGAGGCCGGTTTCGAATGGCGTGAGCCGGGTTGCTCGATGTGTCTGGCGATGAACCCGGACCGCTTGGAGTCCGGCGAGCATTGCGCCTCGACCTCCAACCGTAACTTCGAAGGCCGTCAAGGTGCCGGTGGTCGTACCCACCTCGTGAGCCCGGCCATGGCCGCTGCGGCGGCGGTGAACGGTCGTTTCATCGACGTTCGTGAATTGATCTGAAGGAGAGCGCAGCATGAAAGCTTTTACCCAGCACACTGGTCTTGTCGCGCCTCTGGATCGTGCCAACGTCGACACCGACCAGATCATTCCCAAGCAGTTTTTGAAGTCGATCAAGCGCACCGGTTTCGGCCCGAACCTGTTCGACGAGTGGCGTTACCTGGATGTCGGCCAGCCGTATCAGGATAACTCCAAGCGCCCGTTGAACAAGGAGTTCGTGCTCAACGCCGAGCGTTATCAAGGCGCCAGTGTGTTGCTGGCCCGCGAGAACTTCGGTTGCGGCTCCAGCCGTGAACACGCGCCATGGGCACTGGAAGAATACGGTTTCCGCAGCATCATCGCGCCGAGCTACGCCGACATCTTCTTCAACAACAGCTTCAAGAACGGCTTGCTGCCGATCATTCTGAGCGACGCTGAAGTCGATGAGTTGTTCAAGCAGGTCGAGGCCGAGCCGGGCTATCAATTGCAGATCGATCTGCACGAACAGACCGTGACCAGCCCGAACGGCAAGGTGTACCGCTTCGAGATCGACGCGTTCCGCAAGCATTGCCTGCTCAATGGTCTGGACGATATCGGCCTGACCTTGCAGGACGGTGATGCGATTGCGGCGTTCGAGGCCAAGCATCGTGTGAGCCAGCCGTGGTTGTTCCGCGACGCGTGATTGATTCGAGATTGATGTAGTCAGGGCCGGCCTCTTCGCGAGCAGGCTCGCTCCCACACTTGAAATGCATTCCCCTGTGGGGGCGAGCCTGCTCGCGAAGACGGCCGCTCAAACAACACAAATGCAGGATGTGACCATGACCAGCACCGCCCAACACAGTCAGGTTGTACAAAAGCAATTCGGTGAACAGGCCGCCGCCTACCTGAGCAGCGCCGTTCACGCTCAAGGCACCGAATTCGCGCTGCTACAGGCTGAACTGGCAGGGCAGGGCGCGGCCCGGGTGCTGGACCTGGGTTGCGGTGCCGGTCATGTGAGTTTTCATGTGGCGCCACTGGTCAAGGAAGTGGTGGCCTACGACCTGTCGCAGCAGATGCTGGATGTGGTCGCCGCTGCGGCGGTTGATCGCGGCATGAACAACATTGCCACGGTCAACGGCGCCGCCGAGCGCCTGCCGTTTGCCGATGGCGAATTCGATTACGTGTTCAGCCGTTATTCGGCGCACCATTGGAGCGACCTGGGGGTGGCCCTGCGCGAAGTGCGTCGGGTGCTGAAACCGGGCGGTGTGGCAGCGTTCATCGACGTGTTGTCACCGGGCAGTCCGTTGTTCGACACTTACCTGCAAAGCGTCGAAGTGCTGCGCGACACCAGTCACGTGCGCGATTATTCCGCCGCCGAGTGGCTGCGCCAGGTCAGCGAGGCCGGGCTGCATACCCGCAGCACCACGCGTCAGCGCCTGCATCTGGAGTACAGCAGTTGGGTCGAGCGCATGCGCACACCCGACGTGATGCGCGCGGCGATCCGCCAGTTGCAGCAGTCGATGGGCAACGAAGTGCGCGAATATTTTGAGATTGATGCCGACGGCTCGTTCAGTACAGATGTAATCGTATTGATGGCCGAACGCTAAGCATTTTTCCGGGCGCGCCTGTTAGAGGCGAACCGATTGAAGACACGAGGAAAGCATGAGCAAGCAGATTCTGATTCTCCCAGGTGACGGTATTGGTCCGGAAATCATGGCCGAAGCGGTCAAGGTGCTGGAGCTGGCCAACGACAAGTACAGCCTGGGCTTCGAGCTGAGCCATGACGTGATCGGTGGCGCCGCCATCGACAAGCATGGCGTGCCGTTGGCCGACGAAACCCTCGAGCGTGCCCGTGCTGCCGACGCCGTGCTGCTGGGCGCCGTGGGCGGCCCGAAATGGGACACCATCGAGCGTGACATCCGCCCTGAGCGCGGTCTGCTGAAAATCCGTGCGCAACTGGGCCTGTTCGGCAACCTGCGTCCGGCGATCCTCTACCCGCAACTGGCCGACGCTTCGAGCCTGAAGCCGGAAATCGTTGCCGGTCTGGACATCCTGATCGTCCGTGAGCTGACCGGCGGCATCTACTTCGGCGCGCCACGCGGCACCCGCACCCTGGAAAACGGCGAGCGTCAGTCTTACGACACCCTGCCGTACAGCGAAAGCGAAATCCGCCGTATCGCCCGCGTCGGTTTCGACATGGCCATGGTTCGCGGCAAAAAGCTGTGCTCGGTGGACAAGGCCAACGTGCTGGCGTCCAGCCAACTGTGGCGTGAAGTGGTCGAGCAGGTCGCCAAGGATTACCCTGAAGTCGAACTGAGCCACATGTACGTCGACAACGCCGCCATGCAACTGGTGCGCGCACCGAAGCAGTTCGACGTGATCGTCACCGACAACATGTTCGGCGACATTCTCTCCGACGAAGCCTCGATGCTTACCGGATCGATCGGCATGCTGCCGTCGGCTTCGCTGGATTCGAACAACAAGGGCATGTACGAGCCTTGCCACGGTTCGGCCCCGGACATCGCCGGCAAAGGCATTGCCAACCCGTTGGCGACCATTCTGTCGGTGTCGATGATGCTGCGTTACAGCTTCAATCTGCACGATGCGGCCGATGCCATCGAGAAAGCCGTCAGCGTGGTACTGGATCAAGGCTTGCGTACCGGTGACATTTATTCGGCCGGTTGCACTAAAGTCGGAACGCAGGAAATGGGTGACGCAGTAGTCGCCGCGCTGCGGAATCTGTAATCTCTCGGGCCCGCTGCGAAATTCAATACAAAGCAGCGGCCCACTTTTCAAGAAGGTGTAGTTGCGATGAAACGTGTAGGTCTGATCGGTTGGCGCGGCATGGTCGGTTCCGTGCTCATGCAGCGGATGCTGGAAGAGCAGGATTTCGATCTTATCGAGCCGGTGTTTTTCACCACTTCCAATGTCGGTGGCCAAGGCCCGTCCGTGGGCAAGGACATTGCTCCGCTCAAGGACGCTTACAGCATTGAAGAGCTGAAAACCCTCGACGTGATCCTGACCTGCCAGGGCGGCGACTACACCAGCGAAGTGTTCCCGAAGCTGCGCGAAGCCGGCTGGCAGGGTTACTGGATCGACGCGGCTTCCAGCCTGCGCATGAACGATGACGCCGTCATCATTCTCGACCCGGTCAACCGCAAGGTCATCGACCAGCAGCTGGATGCGGGCACCAAGAACTACATCGGCGGCAACTGCACCGTCAGCCTGATGCTGATGGGTCTGGGTGGTCTGTTCGAGGCCGGTCTGGTCGAGTGGATGAGCGCCATGACTTATCAGGCGGCCTCCGGTGCCGGCGCGCAGAACATGCGTGAACTGATCAAGCAGATGGGTGCGACTCACGCCGCTGTCGCCGATCAACTGGCCGACCCGGCCAGCGCGATCCTCGACATCGACCGTCGCGTGGCCGAAGCCATGCGCAGCGACGCGTACCCGACCGAAAACTTCGGCGTACCGCTGGCCGGCAGCCTGATTCCGTGGATCGACAAGGAACTGCCGAACGGCCAGAGCCGCGAAGAGTGGAAGGCCCAGGCCGAGACCAACAAGATCCTCGGCCGCTTCAAAAGCCCGATCCCGGTCGACGGCATCTGCGTGCGCATCGGTGCCATGCGTTGCCACAGCCAGGCGCTGACCATCAAGCTGAACAAAGACGTGCCGATCGCTGATATCGAAGGGCTGATCAGCCAGCACAACCCTTGGGTCAAACTGGTGCCGAACAACCGCGACATCAGCATGCAGGAGCTGAGCCCGACCAAGGTCACCGGCACCCTGAACGTACCGGTGGGTCGTCTGCGCAAGCTGAACATGGGCTCGCAATTCGTCGGTGCCTTCACCGTCGGCGACCAACTGCTGTGGGGCGCGGCCGAACCGCTGCGCCGCATGCTGCGGATTTTGCTGGAACGTTGATCGCTTGATGCAATGAAAGAACCCGTGCCTTGTGAGAGGTGCGGGTTTTTTTATGCCTCAGGTTTCCCGGTGTCAGGTCTGGCGCCTTCGCGAGCAAGCCCGCTCCCACCCTTGAAATGCGTTCCCCTGTGGGAGCGAGCCTGCTCGCGAAGGGTTCGGTGCAGACACTGTGCATTCCGACAGAAATTGCCTGCATCTCACTCACCCGGTAAAGTGCCGCTCCCCCCGTTTCGCCAAAGGTAGAACCATGACCCAGACCCTTGATATTGCCGTCGTCGGCGCCACCGGTACTGTCGGCGAAACCCTCGTACAGATTCTCGAAGAGCGCGACTTTCCGGTCGGCAACCTGCACTTGCTGGCCAGCAGCGAATCCGCCGGCAGTTCGGTGCTGTTTCGCAACAAGAACGTGCGCGTGCGTGAAGTCGACGAGTTCGATTTCAGCAAGGTCAAACTGGTGTTCTTCGCCGCTGGTGCTGCCGTTTCCCTGAGTTACGCGGCGCGTGCCCACGCGGCCGGTTGCTCGCTGATCGATCTGTCCGGCGCATTGCCGGCCGAGCAGGCGCCGCAAGTGGTGCCGGAGGCCAACGCCGAGGTCATTGCCGGTCTGAAGGCACCGTTCCAGGTCAGCAGCCCAAGCCCTTCGGCGACGACGCTGGCCGTGGTGCTGGCGCCGCTGCTCGATTTGCTCGAACTGCAATACGTCAACGTCACCGCCAATCTGGCCGTGTCCGCCCAAGGTCGCGAAGCTGTGACCGAGCTGGCGCGGCAGACCGCTGAGTTGCTGAACATGCGTCCGCTGGAGCCGACTTTCTTTGATCGGCAGATGGCCTTCAACCTGTTGGCCCAGGTCGGCACGCCCGACGCTCAAGGCCACACGCTGCTGGAAAAACGTCTGGTGCGCGAGTTGCGTCAGGTGCTGAAGCAGCCTTTATTAAAGATTTCCGCCACTTGCGTTCAAGCCCCGGTGTTTTTTGGCGATAGCTATAGCGTGACCTTGCAGTCAGCGAGTGCGGTCGACCTGGCAAAGGTCAACGCTGCGCTTGAGGATGCGCCCGGCATCGAGCTGGTTGAGGCCGGCGATTATCCGACTGCGGTGGGTGACGCGGTGGGGCAGGACGTTGTCTATGTCGGTCGCGTGCGTAGCGGTGTCGACGACCCGGCGGAACTTAATCTGTGGCTGACGTCAGATAACGTACGCAAAGGCGCGGCCCTGAATGCTGTGCAGGTCGCTGAATTGTTGATAAAAGACCTGCTGTAAAAGATACTTGGCAACAATTTGTCGACTGATTCTAGGTGAGCGCTATGCTTGCCCGGAGCACTTGATAACGTGTCACCCTCCGGGACTTTCCGGGGCATCAAAGAAATGATCGCGCGCGGCAGTCTGTCGTCGTCGCGCGCAATGCCTTACGGCAGCGGCAATCAACATCTTCTCGCTGGCCGAGGAACGTTCAAACAAAGGATGAGGCTATGGTTCAAGTTCGCAAACTGGTGTTAGCAATAGCGGCCGCCTCGGCGCTGTCCTCCGGTATGGCGCATGCCCTCGGGCTCGGGGAGCTGACCCTGAAGTCGACCCTGAACCAGCCGCTGGTGGCCGAGATCGAGCTGCTCGACGTCAAGGATCTCACCGCTGCCGAAGTGGTGCCGAGCCTGGCTTCACCCGAAGATTTCGCCAAGGCCGGCGTCGATCGCCAGGCCTTCCTCAACGACCTGACGTTCACCCCGGTGCTCAACGCCAGCGGCAAAAGCGTGCTGCGCGTGACTTCGAGCAAGCCGCTGTCGGAACCGATGGTGAAATTCCTCGTGCAGGTGATGTGGCCGAATGGCCGTCTGCTGCGCGATTACAGTGTGCTGCTGGATCCGTCGAAATTCTCGCCACAGACCGCTGACGCCGCTGCGCAACCGGCACCGTCGCAGACCATCACCGCACCGACCACCGGCGCCACGCACCCGTCGCAATACACCACCACGCCGCGCGACACCCTGTGGGAAATTGCCGCGAAGGCGCGCACCGGCGGTTCGGTGCAGCAGACCATGCTGGCGATTCAGGCGCTCAACCCGGATGCGTTCATCGACGGCAACATCAACCGGCTGAAAACCGGTCAGGTGCTGCGTCTGCCGGATTCGGTGGAAAGCACCGCGCTGCCGCAATCGAAAGCGATTGCCGAAGTCGCCGCGCAGAACGAAGCCTGGCGTCAGGGTCGTCGCTATGTGGCCAAGCCTGGCACTGGCCAGCAGCAGCTCGATGCCACCAAGCGTGGTCGCAGCAATGTCGGCGCCGGCCAGAATGCCAAGGACAACCTGAGCCTGGTCTCCGCCGAAAACGCCAAGGGCCGCGGCAAAGGCCCGGCCGGCGATGCCAAGGCCTTGAGCAACAAGCTGGCGGTGACTCAGGAAAGCCTCGACACGACCCGTCGTGACAACGAGGAACTGAAAAGCCGCATGGCCGATCTGCAAAGTCAGCTGGACAAGCTGCAACGCCTGATCGAGCTGAAGAACAATCAACTGGCGAAGATGCAGGCCGAAGGCCCGGGCGCTGCGCCAGCCGCCACTGCTGCCGTACCGGCGATCACCGCCGAACTGGCTGCAACCCCTCCAGCCACCCCGGCAGAAGCGGCGCCAACACCAGAATCGGCGATTGCGCCACCGGTCGACACGCCTGCTGAAACGCCGGTGGTCGCTCCGAAACCGGTTGTTGACGAGGATAAAACCTTCAATGAACTGCTGACCAATCCGATCCTGCTGGGTCTGATCGGTGGCGGTGCGGTGGTGTTGCTGCTTCTGCTGTTGCTGCTGGCCCGTCGCCGCAAAGCCCAGCAGGAAGCCGAGAAACACCTGCGCATGGCCCGCGCTCTGGCGGAAGAGCAAGAGTTCTCCGCCGAGCAGGATCTGCCGGAAAGCAGCTTCGAAGGCCTGGAAACACCTGCTGCCAGCGTCAAGCTCAACACCCCGGCACCTGCGCCAGCGCCTGCTGCGGTAGTGGCTCCGGTGGTGATGGCTGAGCCGATTGCCGCGCCATTGGTTGCGCCGTCCGCCGAGCGTTCCGATGACGTGCTGGACAAGGCGCAGTCGCACATCAATGCCGGTCGCCTGAATCAGGCTGCAGCGCTGCTGGAAGAGGGCGTCAGCCTCGAGCCGCAACGCAGTGATCTGCGTCTGAAGCTGATGGAAGTCTACGGTCAGCAGGGTGATCGCGATGCGTTCGTGGGTCAGGAGCGTCAGTTGGTGGCCAACGGTGATAACTTCGCCAAGGTCGAAGAGCTGAAAAAACGCTTCCCGGCCATGGCGGTCGTCGCTGTCGCGGGTCTGGCTGCAGCGGCAGCCGCCGCCGAACTCGATGCGCAATACGTCAAGGAGCTGCTGCTCGACGAGCCGGAGGCGCCTGCACCTGAGCCTGCGGCAGACGATCTCGATAGCGCGTTCGACCTGAGCCTGGACGATCTCGACAACATCACTCCGGTTGAGCCTGCACCTGTTGTTGAGCCTGACGCGCCGGTGGAGCTGGACGAGTTCCCGGCCGACGACGATCTGAGCTTTGAATCGGTGCTGCAACAGCAGACCGAGATCAAAGAGAACCTCGACGACCTGTCGGACTTCGACCTCGATCTGGATCTGGGTGCCGAGCCTGCGCCAGCCCCGGCGGCGGATGACTTCCTGCTGGATCTGGACGAAGGCGTGAAAGATCTGGCGCCGGCCGAGCCTGTGGTCGCCAACGAAGTGCCACAGGACGATCTGGAGCTGCCGGCGGATTTCGATCTGTCGCTGGCTGATGAAATGGACAGCAACCCGGCGGCCGAGCCTGACGCATTCGCAGCGGAACTGAATGACGTCAACGCCGAGCTGGATCGCCTGTCGCAGAGCATCGCCGAGCCGACCTTCACCGAAGCCGATGCGGCCATGGGCGATGATCTGGGCGAGGACGATTTCGACTTCCTCGCCGGCACCGACGAAGCCGCGACCAAACTCGATCTGGCCCAGGCCTACATCGATATGGGCGACAGCGACGGCGCGCGCGACATCCTCAACGAAGTGTTGACCGAGGGTGACGAAAAGCAGCGTGGCGAAGCCAAGGAAATGCTTTCGCACCTGGCATGAGCCAGCGGTAAATAAAAAACGGCAGCCCATCGAGGCTGCCGTTTTTGTCTGGGCTGGATTCTGCAGCGCCTGGAATGGCGCTTTCGCGAGCAAGCCCGCTCCCACATTTGAAATGTGCTCTACCTGTGGGAGCGGGCTTGCTCGCGAAGAGGCCGGATCGGTCAACACAGAACTGACTGGCATCCCCGACTCACAGCCTTATAATGCCCGCCTTTGTACATCAGCAGGCTGTCCCTCCTTGGCAAACATAGATAACCCGGTCGCCGAAATGGCACCCGACGGCTTTTACCGCGTCGCGCTTGGCGTCGAATACAAAGGCTCGCGCTACAGCGGCTGGCAGCGTCAGTTGACCGGCGTGGCCACGGTGCAGGAAGAGCTCGAAAAAGCCTTGTCGAAAGTCGCCAATTCGCCGATTTCGCTGCAGTGCGCCGGGCGTACCGATGCCGGGGTGCATGCTTGCGGACAAGTGGTTCATTTCGACACGCCAGTCGATCGTTCGCTGAAAGCCTGGGTGATGGGCGCCAATATCAATCTGCCCCACGACATCAGTGTCAGCTGGGCGCGGGTGATGCCGGCGCATTTCCATGCGCGGTTCAAAGCCATCGCCCGGCGTTATCGCTATGTGATCTACAACGATCAGATTCGTCCGGCGCATCTCAACGAAGAGATCACCTGGAACCACCGCCCACTCGACGTTGAGCGCATGGCGCAAGCTGCGCAATATCTGATTGGCACCCACGATTTCAGTGCGTTCCGCGCCGGCCAGTGTCAGGCCAAGTCGCCGATCAAGAAAATGCATCATCTGCGCGTGACCCGTCACGGCAAGATGATCGTGCTCGATATCCGCGCCAACGCCTTTTTGCACCACATGGTGCGCAACATTGCCGGTGTGTTGATGACCATCGGTGCTGGCGAGCGCCCGGTCGAGTGGATGAAGGAAGTGCTGGAAAGCCGCGAGCGCCGTTCCGGTGGCGTGACAGCGCATCCGTACGGGTTGTATCTGGTGCAGGTCGAGTATCACGATGAATTTCCGTTGCCCGAGCGTTTTATCGGGCCACATTTCCTTACGGGTTTCTCGGAACTTGACGGCTGACGCCCTCGAGCGCTTTTGTTACCATCCGGGACTTTCCCGAATTTGACGCGGAGTTTTTCTCGATATGTCAGCCGTTCGCAGCAAGATCTGCGGGATTACCCGCATAGAAGATGCGTTGGCAGCGGTCGAGGCCGGGGCGGATGCGATCGGGTTCGTGTTCTACGCCAAGAGCCCGCGTGCAGTGAATGTGCAGCAGGCGAGGGCGATCATTCAGGCTTTGCCGCCGTTCGTGACGACGGTGGGCTTGTTCGTCAATGCCAGCCGCTGCGAGTTGGGGGAAATCCTCGATGCCGTGCCGCTGGACCTGTTGCAGTTCCATGGCGACGAAACCGCTGAACAGTGCGAAGGCTGGCATCGTCCGTACATCAAGGCATTGCGGGTCAAGGCTGGCGACGACATCGCCGCTGCCGTCGATGCCTATCCGAGTGCCAGTGGCGTGCTGCTCGACACTTACGTCGAAGGCGTGCCGGGCGGAACCGGCGAGGCGTTCGACTGGTCTTTGATTCCGCAAGCGTTGAGCAAGCCGCTGATCCTGGCCGGTGGCCTCACCCCGGAAAACGTCGCCGACGCTGTGGCCCGGGTCAAACCGTACGCGGTCGATGTCAGCGGCGGGGTAGAAGCGAGCAAGGGCATCAAGGATCATGCGAAGATCCGCGCGTTCATCAATGCCGTACGTAGCCGCTCGCAGGGAGCGTCTACTTCGATGTGACGGCTGGCGAACTGCCGCCGTCCATCAATGCACTTGCACAAAGCAGGCGAGGCTGAGGGTTTCTGGAGTTGCACGCAGGTCATGTTTCGCGCTGACCGCGGCGTTCCATCAACCATCGCCACACACATGAATTTAGCTGAAGGGCATACGCGGGGCTGCGAACCAGAGCGTTCGGGCCGCCGGTACTGGAGAAAGAAAGCATGAGCAACTGGTTGGTAGACAAACTGATCCCTTCGATCATGCGTTCGGAGGTCAAGAAGAGCTCGGTGCCTGAAGGTCTGTGGCACAAATGCCCGTCCTGCGAGGCTGTGCTGTATCGCCCTGAGCTGGAAAAGACCCTGGACGTTTGCCCCAAGTGCAACCACCACATGCGCATCGGCGCACGGGCGCGTATCGACATCTTCCTGGATGCCGAAGGCCGCAACGAGCTGGGTGCAGATCTGGAGCCGGTTGACCGTCTGAAATTCCGCGACGGCAAGAAGTACAAGGACCGTCTGGTCGCTGCACAGAAGCAGACCGGCGAAAAAGACGCGCTGATCTCCGTCAGCGGCACCCTGCTGGGTATGCCGGTGGTGGTGTCGGCATTCGAATTCAGCTTCATGGGCGGTTCCATGGGCGCCATCGTCGGTGAGCGCTTCGTGCGCGCCGCCAACTACGCCCTGGAAAACCGTTGCCCGATGATCTGCTTCGCCGCCTCCGGTGGTGCGCGCATGCAGGAAGCGCTGATCTCGCTGATGCAGATGGCCAAGACGTCGGCGGTACTGGCGCGTCTGCGTGAAGAAGGCATTCCGTTCATCTCGGTGCTGACCGATCCGGTCTACGGCGGCGTTTCCGCCAGTCTGGCGATGCTCGGCGACGTGATCGTCGGTGAGCCAAAGGCACTGATCGGCTTCGCCGGTCCGCGCGTGATCGAGCAGACCGTGCGTGAAAAACTGCCGGAAGGCTTTCAGCGCAGCGAGTTCCTGCTGGAGCATGGCGCGATCGATCTGATCATCGATCGTCGTGAACTGCGTCCGCGCCTGGGCAATCTGCTGGCGCAACTGACCGGCCAGCCGACTCCGACCTACGTCGCCGCGCCTGTCGAGCCAATCGTCGTTCCACCGGTGCCTGCCAACGTATGACCGAGCGTACCCTTGGCGAGTGGCTCGCCTACCTTGAGCAGTTGCATCCATCGGCCATCGACATGGGGCTGGAGCGTTCGCAACAGGTAGCGTCCCGCATGGGACTGGGCCAGCCTGCGCCTCGGGTGATTACGGTCACCGGCACCAACGGCAAGGGTTCGACCTGCGCTTTCGTGGCGTCATTGCTGCGGGCGCAGGGCCTGAACGTGGGTGTCTACAATTCTCCGCACCTGCTGCGTTACAACGAGCGGGTGCAGCTCAATGGCGTCGAAGCCACTGACGCGCAGCTGTGCGAGGCCTTCGCTGCGGTGGAGGCCGGGCGTGGCGACACTTCCCTGACTTATTTCGAAATGGGCACCCTGGCGGCGTTCTGGCTGTTTCAACAGGCAAAACTTGACGCTGTGGTGCTGGAAGTCGGTCTGGGCGGGCGTCTGGACACGGTCAATGTGGTGGACGCCGATATCGCGCTGGTCACCAGCATTGGCGTCGATCACGCTGATTACCTGGGTAATACCCGCGAATCCGTGGCTTTCGAGAAAGCCGGGATTTTCCGCCAGGGCAAGCCCGCGCTGTGCGGCGACCTGAATCCTCCGCAACCGCTGCTCGACAAGGTCCGCGAGTTGGCGTGCCCATTCTCTCTGCGCGGGCGCGACTTCGATCTGGGGATCACTGATCACCACTGGCAATGGCGCGGCACTGACGCCCAGGGTCAGGTGGTCGAATTGCATGATTTGCCGCTGCTCGATCTGCCGATGGAAAACGCCGCGCTGGCCTTGCAGGCATATCTGCTGCTCGGCTTGCCGTGGAATCGGTCGCAAATTGTTGCTGCCTTGCAGGCCACTCGTGTGGTCGGCCGGCTGGATCGCCGCTCGTTCGAATTCGATGGCAGGCGCCTGAACCTGCTGCTGGACGTGGGGCATAACCCGCACGCGGCGGAGTATCTGGCGCGGCGCCTGGCCAGTCGGCCGCCGGTAGGCAAGCGCCTGGCGGTGTTCGGCTTGCTGGCCGACAAGGATCTGGATGGTGTTGTCGGCGAATTGAATGCTAGTGTCCAGCATTGGGCGGTCGCGCCGCTGGATTCGCCGCGTTCGCGCCCGGTCAGCGAATTGCACGCCGGGTTGCAGAACCTTGGCGCGTCCGTCACGTCCTATGACAGTGTCGCAGCGGCGCTGGAAGGGCAGTGCGCAGTGGCGACCAGCGACGACGAGATTCTGTTGTTCGGATCATTTTATTGTGTCGCCGAGGCCCTTGAATGGCTGGCCCGGCGCTCCACGGAGGAAGCGGCAAATGGCTTTGCTGGATAAAGCGTACAAGCAGCGCATGGTTGGCGCCCTGGTGCTGGTGGCACTGGCGGTGATTTTCCTGCCGATGCTGTTTTCCCGCCAGGACGAGCAACGTCAAGTGACGGTCGAGGCGCCTGCCGCGCCGCAAGCCCCTTCGATGCCGCAGGTGCAAATGGAATCGGTGGCCGTGCCTGAGCCGCAGGCTTTGCCGCAAGAACCGGTGCCAGCGGATGAAGAAGTCGCAGAAGACACTGCGCCTGCTGCTCCAGTCGCGGCGGCCTCGGCCCCAACCCCGGCCCCAACGGCGCCCATAGCAATCGCCAAGCCGACTGCGCCGCCTGCGGTGGCCAAGCCGATTCCGGCGCCTGCTCAGCCAATTGCTGCTGCATCGAAACCTGACACCACGCAAAGTCGCGTCGATGCCAACGGTCTGTCGGTCAGCTGGTCGGTGCAACTGGCCAGCCTGTCGAGTCGCGCCAGCGCCGAAAGCCTGCAGAAAACCCTGCGCAGTCAGGGCTACAACGCTTATATCCGTTCCGCCGACGGCAAGAACCGGGTGTTCGTGGGTCCGCTGATCGAGCGTGCCGAGGCCGATCGTCTGCGTGATCTGTTGAGTCGCCAGCAGAACCTCAAGGGGTTTGTCGTGCGCTTCCAGCCCGAGCGCGGCTAGGATCTATCGATTCGATTGAAATGCACTGAAAATCGCAGCTTACCGACAGCGGTGCGCTCTGCTAAAATGCGCCGCCTTATCCGTCTGTAGGCTGCACTGTGCCATTTACCATGGTTGACTGGGCGATCGTTGCAATCATCGCCATCTCCGCTTTGATCAGTTTGAGCCGCGGCTTCGTCAAGGAAGCATTATCGCTGGTGACCTGGATCATTGCAGGAGCGGTTGCCTGGATGTTCGGTGGCTCACTGTCCGAGTACCTCGCCGGATACATCGAAACCCCATCGGCTCGCGTGATCGCGGGCTGTGCCATCATGTTTGTCGCCACGCTGATCGTGGGCGCAATGATCAATTATCTTATCGGCGAGTTGGTGCGCGTGACCGGATTGTCCGGCACCGATCGATTCCTGGGCATGGCCTTCGGCGCGGCGCGTGGCGTGTTGCTGGTGGTCGTGGCAGTCGGGCTTTTGAGCCTGGGGCCGGTACAGCAGGACGGGTGGTGGAAAGAATCACAGCTCGTGCCAAAGTTTCTATTGGTCGCCGACTGGTCCAAAAACCTGATTCTCGGGTGGAGCAGTCAGTGGCTTGCCAGCGGAATCAGCGTACCCGCTGATATTCCGTTCAAGGAGCAACTCTTGCCGTCGGCCAAAACGCCTCAGTGAGTGTTGTTCAGTTCAGATCCATTAAGTAGGGGTTGCGTCGCATGTGTGGCATCGTCGGTATCGTCGGTAAGTCGAACGTCAATCAGGCGCTGTATGACGCGCTAACCGTGCTCCAGCACCGCGGCCAGGACGCTGCCGGTATCGTGACCAGCCATGATGGCCGGTTGTTCTTGCGCAAGGACAATGGTCTGGTGCGTGACGTGTTTCAGCAGCGTCACATGCAGCGCCTGGTCGGCCATATGGGTATCGGTCACGTCCGTTACCCGACTGCCGGCAGCTCGACCTCGGCCGAAGCGCAGCCGTTTTACGTCAACTCGCCTTACGGCATCACCCTGGCGCACAACGGCAACCTGACCAACGTTGAACAGTTGGCCAAGGAGATCTACGAATCCGACCTGCGTCACGTCAACACCAGTTCCGACTCGGAAGTGCTGCTCAACGTGTTCGCTCATGAGCTGGCCCAGCGCGGCAAGCTGCAACCGACCGAAGAAGACGTGTTTGCCGCCGTGACCGACGTGCACAACCGTTGCGTCGGCGGTTACGCGGTGGTGGCGATGATCACCGGTTACGGCATCGTCGGTTTCCGTGACCCGCACGGCATTCGTCCGATCGTGTTCGGTCAGCGTCACACCGACGAAGGCGTCGAGTACATGATCGCTTCCGAAAGCGTTTCTCTGGACGTGCTCGGTTTCACCCTGATCCGCGATCTGGCCCCGGGCGAAGCGGTCTACATCACTGAAGACGGCAAGCTGCACACCCGTCAGTGCGCGACCAACCCGTCCCTGACCCCGTGCATTTTCGAACACGTCTACCTGGCGCGTCCGGATTCGATCATCGACGGCGTGTCGGTGTACAAGGCGCGTCTGCGCATGGGCGAGAAACTCGCAGAGAAGATCCTGCGCGAGCGTCCGGAGCACGACATCGACGTGGTCATCCCGATTCCGGACACCAGCCGCACCGCCGCGCTGGAGCTGGCGAACCACCTGGGTGTGAAATTCCGCGAAGGCTTCGTCAAGAACCGCTACATCGGCCGGACCTTCATCATGCCGGGCCAGGCGGCGCGCAAGAAGTCGGTTCGCCAGAAGCTCAACGCCATCGAACTGGAATTCCGCGGCAAGAACGTGATGCTGGTCGACGACTCGATCGTACGCGGCACCACCTGCAAGCAGATCATCCAGATGGCCCGCGAAGCAGGCGCGAAAAACGTCTACTTCTGCTCGGCGGCTCCGGCCGTACGCTTCCCGAACGTTTACGGTATCGACATGCCGAGCGCTCACGAACTGATCGCGCACAATCGCTCGACTCAGGATGTGGCGGATCTGATCGGCGCTGACTGGCTGATCTATCAGGACCTGCCTGACTTGATCGAAGCGGTCGGTGGCGGCAAGATCAAGATTGAAAACTTCGATTGCGCGGTGTTCGACGGCAAGTACGTCACCGGCGACGTCGACGAGGCTTACCTGGACAAGATCGAGCAGGCACGCAACGATGCCTCCAAGGTCAAGACCCAGGCGGTCAGTGCGATCATCGATCTGTACAACAACTGAGTTTCTACCGGCCCTGAGGGGCCGGTTTTGTATCTGGCAAAAGACTTTTATTTATTCAGAACAGGGCAAGGAGTGACAGCATGAGTCAGGAATGGGATGCCGGTCGGCTGGACAGCGACCTCGAAGGCGTAGCGTTCGATACCCTGGCCGTACGTGCCGGTCAGCACCGTACGCCGGAAGGCGAACACGGTGATCCGATGTTCTTCACTTCCAGCTACGTGTTCCGCACCGCTGCCGACGCGGCCGCGCGGTTTGCCGGGGAAGTGCCGGGCAACGTTTACTCGCGCTACACCAACCCGACCGTGCGCGCGTTCGAAGAGCGTATCGCTGCGCTGGAAGGCGCTGAACAAGCAGTCGCCACCGCCACGGGCATGGCCGCGATCATGGCGGTGGTGATGAGCCTGTGCAGTGCCGGCGATCACGTGCTGGTGTCGCGCAGCGTGTTCGGTTCGACCATCAGCCTGTTCGAGAAGTACTTCAAGCGTTTCGGTGTGCAAGTTGACTACGTGCCGCTGGCCGATCTCTCGGCTTGGGATGCGGCGATCAAGCCGAACACCAGGCTGTTGTTCGTCGAGTCGCCGTCCAACCCGCTGGCTGAACTGGTGGATATCACCGCGCTGGCGGAAATCGCTCACGCCAAAGGCGCGATGCTGGTGGTCGACAACTGCTTCTGCACGCCTGCCTTGCAGCAGCCGCTGAAACTCGGCGCGGACATCGTCGTGCATTCGGCGACCAAGTTCATCGACGGTCAGGGCCGTTGCATGGGCGGTGTGGTGGCTGGTCGCAGCGAGCAGATGAAAGAAGTTGTCGGTTTCCTGCGCACCGCCGGGCCGACACTGAGTCCGTTCAACGCGTGGATCTTCCTCAAGGGCCTGGAAACCCTGAATCTGCGGATGAAGGCGCACTGCGCCAACGCCCAGCAACTGGCCGAATGGCTGGAGCAGCAGGACGGTATCGAGAAGGTTCATTACGCCGGTCTCAAGAGCCATCCGCAGCATGAACTGGCCCAGCGTCAGCAGAAGGGCTTCGGCGCGGTGGTGAGTTTCGAGGTCAAGGGCGGCAAAGAGGGCGCGTGGCGCTTTATCGATGCCACCCGGTTGATCTCGATCACCGCCAACCTTGGTGACAGCAAAACCACCATCACTCATCCGAGCACCACCTCCCATGGCCGTCTGGCGCCACAGGAGCGTGAAGCAGCAGGGATTCGTGACAGCCTGATCCGCATCGCGGTCGGTCTGGAAGACGTGGCGGACCTGCAGGCTGATCTGTCGCGCGGTCTGGCGGCGTTGTGATCGAGTTGTCTACTCCGAAGGCGGGCACCCATGGCCGCGTGGCGCTGGTTACCGGTGCTGCGCGCGGCATCGGTTTGGGTATCGCGGCCTGGTTGATCAGCGAAGGCTGGCAAGTGGTGTTGACTGATCTCGATCGTGTGCGCGGTTCGAAAGTGGCGAAGGTGCTGGGCGAGAATGCCTGGTTCATCGCCATGGACGTGGCGGATGAAAGTCAGGTCGCGCTCGGCGTTGCCGAAGTGCTGGGCCAATTCGGTCGTCTCGATGCATTGGTATGCAACGCGGCAGTCGCCGACCCGCACAACATCACCCTGGAAAGTCTCGATCTGGCGTACTGGAATCGGGTGCTGGCGGTGAATCTCAGCGGGCCGATGCTGCTGGCCAAGCACTGTGCGCCGTATCTGCGCGCGCACAACGGCTCGATCGTCAATCTGGCCTCGACCCGTGCACGGCAGTCAGAGGCTGATTCCGAGGCGTATGCGGCGAGCAAGGGCGGGTTGTTGGCGCTGACGCATGCGTTGGCGATCAGCCTTGGGCCGGAGATTCGCGTCAATGCGGTCAGCCCTGGCTGGATTGATGCGCGGGATCCTTCTGCGCGTCGAGCCGAGCCGCTGGCCGATGCCGATCATGCGCAGCATCCGGCGGGCAGGGTAGGGACGGTCGAGGATGTGGCGGCGATGGTCGCGTGGCTGTTGTCGCGCAATGCCGGGTTTGTCACTGGGCAGGAATTCGTCGTGGATGGCGGCATGACCAAGAAGATGATTTACACGGACTAAGAAGCGAAGCCGCAAACCTGTGGGAGTGAGCCTGCTCGCGATAGCGGTTTCAGGGTTGTTGCTTTCTTCAGGGAATGAAGCAATTTCGTCTTTTTCAGAAAAACTTCAATCCTGCTATTGACTTAGGTTCGCTACCTGCGTAAATTTCGCGGCCTCGGAGATGCAAACGGGTGATTAGCTCAGCTGGGAGAGCGTCTGCCTTACAAGCAGAATGTCGGCGGTTCGATCCCGTCATCACCCACCACTCCCCGAGAAACTTGCGAAAGCAAGAGGTAGGCTGAAAGTGCCTCCACCGACGCGCAGCGGTAGTTCAGTCGGTTAGAATACCGGCCTGTCACGCCGGGGGTCGCGGGTTCGAGTCCCGTCC
>NZ_JAJSLU010000019.1:0-134731 GCF_023063025.1 Pseudomonas sp. YL2
TATGCGAATACTGCTGATCAGACTGAATGCCATGCTGCGAGACGGCACAGAGTGGCGGTGACGAACGGTGGCAGTAAGACAGTTGCTCCCACATTTGAATAGTGCGAAATCCGGCATCATTCGGCACACTGGCGGTCTGACTTTTTACATCCCATCCTGACTGAGAGGAACGATCATGGTTCTGCGCTCGGAAATTCTGGTGAACAAAAACGTGCTACCGACCAAAGATCAAGCTCTGCCCGGCCGCGAAACCGCGATGACCCTGCCTGAAAAGCATTTCGTCTTCGAAGAAACTCCGCTGCTCGGCCCGTTTTTCCAGGACGTCGACTTTGCGATCTTCGGCTTGGGTTGCTTCTGGGGGGCGGAGCGCCGCTTCTGGCAGCGCGAAGGCGTGGTCAGCACCGTGGTCGGTTACGCCGGCGGCTACACACCGAACCCGACCTACGAAGAAGTCTGCTCGGGCCTGACCGGCCATGCCGAAGTAGTGCTGGTGGTGTATGACAAGGACAAAGTCAGCTACGAAGAGCTGCTGGCGATGTTCTGGGAGCTGCACAACCCGACGCAGGGCATGCGTCAGGGCAACGACATCGGTACCCAGTACCGTTCGGTAATCTACGCCACCTCGCCAGAGCAACTGGACGCTGCGCTGAAGAGCAAAGCGGTGTATCAGGCTGAACTGTCGAAGGCGGGTCTGGGCGAAATCAGCACCGAGATCGAGCAGGCGCCGACCGTGTACTTCGCCGAGGCGTATCACCAGCAATATCTGGCGAAGAACCCTGAGGGCTATTGCGGGATTGGCGGCACCGGCGTGTGCATGCCACCGAGCCTGGCGGGTAACTAAACCCCAAAGCATCGCGGGCAAGCCCGCTCCCACAGGTTTAGCGCCGACTTCAAAATGGCGCAGTACTTTGTGGTAGCGGGCTTGCCCGCGAAGGCGTCCGTTCAGACACCGCTAAAACAGTTGATCAGCTTTCAGCAATCAACCAATCCATCTGCCACCCACCCTGAGTCTGCCCAAGCTTCTTCGACAACCACGGCAGCAGCTCACGCAATTCTTCCTCCAGCCCCCACGGCGGATTGGCAATCGCCATCCCCGAGCCGTTGAGGCTGTTCGGCGTATCCAGCGGATGCACCAGCAGTTCCACGCGCAGCAACTTCGGCGCACCGGTACCAGCCAGATCCTGATAGAAACGGCGCAACGCACGCTGATCCTTCACCGGATACCAGATCGCCGCCACGGTTTGGCGCATCCGGCCAATCGCTTCTTTCAGCGACGCCGCACACTTTTGCATCTCATCAAGCTGCTCGAACGGCGGATCGATCAACATCACCGCACGCTTCTCCTGCACCGGCAGCATCGCCCGCGCCACATGCCAGCCCTCGCCCAGATGCACTTTCACCCGACGGTCACCGGCCATGTTCTCTTTGAGCTGCACGCCGTCTTCCGGGTGTTTCTCGTTGAGCATCACCCGGTCCTGAGGCCGGGTCAGACGCCGCGCCAACTCCGGCGAACCCGGGTAGTAGCGCAACTGGCCATCCGGGTTCATCTCGTGCAGCACCTTCATGTAGTCGGCGGTCTGCGCCGGCAGATCCGGCTGATCCCACAAACGCGCAATGCCTTCCAGGTACTCGCCGGTACGGTTGGCCTGATCACCCTGCAGGTCATACAAACCGATACCGGCGTGCGTGTCGAGATAGGCAAACGGCTGCTCCTTGCGCGACATCAGGGCGATGAGGCGGGTCAAGGTCAGGTGTTTGAACACATCGGCGTGATTGCCGGCATGGAAGGCGTGACGATAATTCATGGCTGCTCCTGCGAAGGGCGCAAAGTTTACCTTTTACCGGGCGGCAAGTCAGGGGTTGGGGGCTGAGTGGCCCTCTTACATCTTAAGATTCGGCCCAATACCTGTGGCGAGGGGATTCATCCCCGATGGGCTGCGCAGCAGCCCCCCTATTCTGTCAACATGTTGTATCTGTTGCTCCGCGATGACAGGTCTTGGGGCCACTTCGCTGCCCATCGGGGATGAATCCCCTCGCCACAGTTCAGTTGCCTCGACAACCCATCGAAAGCTTTATCAAAACCCAGGATGCGAACATCGCTGATCCGAGGACTTCGCCCGGAAATTTCATTCTGCTTCGTCCTGCAAATGGTCCAATAACGCCGATTGCGACGTTTCTTCCGACGCTGAAACCTGAAAAAACTGCCTGACCTTGCAACGTAAAACCGGCTCGGGAAAGGCCTCGAACACGGCAGGATGCTCCTCGCTCAGCCACTGCACAGCATTGCCGATGCGAATGTCATCAGCTGTTGCGGCCAAGACCGATCCCGGTACTTTCCACCAAGGAAACACCCGCCCCGAAACCTGCGCCCTGCCCCCGATCTCCACGGTCTGTCCGTTGATCAAGCCGCGCGAGATCACCGGCATCAACTGCGCAGATTGCACTTCATCGGACTGCAGGATCGGCAACAAAAACCGCCCATCCCAGAAGCGAAAAAACACCGCTGCGCCGTCCGGCATCAGCACTTGAGTCAGGCTGCGAAAGTGCTCAACTACCACCTCCAGGCTCGCCGAGGACACCGCCAACCACCCCCAGTCGCGAGACTCGGTAGAGGCCACCCAATCGAGAAACTCACTGTCCGCAGCGACAATTCCCACGAAGGGCATCACCGCGTCCCACTCGGCGTAGATCGTCTCTGCCCAGATCGGGCTCGGTGCAACCAGTGGAGGCCTGGCGTCGCTAGCGTTACTGAAAATCGCGAACAGTTGCTCCGAAGGTTTCAGCGGTTCACGCGCCAACCACTCTGCAGGTGTGAGGCACTCAGGCAGCACAGACACCGTCCTTGCAGCGCTCGCATTCTTCGCAGAATGGTGCATCACCTTTAAAGCTCATGATTTGCGCAGCAGTGAGCATGGCCGCTGGTGCTGCTGCGAGTTTTGCCGGCAACCCCGGCACACTCGGCGCCGCGCTCATCGCCGCCATTGGCGCCCCACCCACGACAATCGGCACGCTACTGAAAATCCCGCCGGGACCGATGTTGATCCATTGCCCGCCGGCCTGAATCGTCGCGCTCGCGCCACCGTCGATCACCACTTGCTGCCCGGCACTGACGTGAATTTGTGCGCTCGCACTGGTTGCCTGACTACTCACCCGAATATGCCGATCACCAATAACCGTGAGGTGATCGTCCTGTTTCACTTCGGTCTGGCGCTGGCCGTGGGTGATGCGCTGCTCGTCGGCCTTGAGTTCATGGCTGGCAAGGCCAGTGACGACAATGCTGCGCTGGTTGTCGACCTGCACCTGCTGGTCGTGCAGGACATGCTGCGTCCAGTTGCGCTGGGCGCGCAGGTAGATTTCTTCAGCACCCTTTTTGTCCTCGATGCGCAGCTCGTTGTAACCGCCACCACCGGGGCTGCTCTGGCTGCGGAAGATGCTGCGGGTCTGGTCGGTGGGCAGGTCCAGCGGCAGCGGAGTTGCGGCGTTTGGCAGGCAACCCATCACCAACGGTTTGTCGGCATCGGCATCGATGAAACCGACCAGCACTTCCATGCCGACCCGCGGGATCAGCACGCTGCCGTAATGATCATGCGCCCAACCCGTGGCAACGCGCAGCCAGCAACTGGAATGCTCGTTGAGCTCGCCGTCACGATCCCAGGCCAGTTGCACCTTGACCCGGCCGTACTCGTCGCAATGGATTTCCGTGTCTTGCGGCCCGGTGACCACGGCAGGTTGATAACCGGGCATGCGCGGTTTTTCCGGCCCCAACGCCGGGCGAAAGAACACCTCCCACGGCGTGGCAAGAAAGGTATTACGGTAACCCTGGAATGTTTCCCCATCGCTGGTCACCGATTCCTCCAGCACTTGCGGCTGTCGGCCATGATGCTCGATGGCGGTGAGCAGCCACAGGTCATTCCAGTCCTGGCGCGGATGCTCGCTCAGTTGCAGGAAATGTCCGCAAACCAGTGCGGATACGTCGCTGATGCCCTCAGCCTGACGGTAGTCGGCGACATGCCTTTCCAGCGTACGTTGCGCCAGTTGCCTGCCGGTTTCTCGATCGTTGAATTGGCCGGGAAAGTGATAGTCCTCGAGCACCGGGCGCTGCTCACTGTCGCTGCGGCTTTGCAGTTGCAGTCGCGGCTTTTCGAAGTTGTAGTCGCGCCGGGTGACCACGCTGGTGCGAGTCTCCACCCGGACGTTGAAGCGCTTGATGGCCGACGCCGTCGACGCCATCCCGCTGCCCGGCAGATACAGCGTCGGCTCGGCCAGGCGCGGAAACACCGTTTGATCGTCGCCGAACACCAACAGATGGCCTTCGGGACTGTGCTGAAAGTGGTAATGAATGCCGACCTCGGCACACAGGCGCTGGATGAACGCCAGATCGCTCTCGGCGTATTGCACGCAATATTCCCGCACCGGGTAATCGCTGCCGAGGCGGAACTCGAAGGCATCGCGCAGGATTGCGTGATTCTTGAGGATCTGCGCGACGATCTGTGGAACCGTCTGATGCTGAAAAATCCGCTGGTTGATGCGGTGACCGAGGTAGGTCAGACGCGGCACCAGACTCAGGTGATAGCGCGTCAGACGTTTCCCGGAATCGCCCTGCCCGACCTGATAAATCTGACCATGGACACCGGAACCTTCCGCATCGAAGCTCAGAAACGCCTGACGGTGCAGCAGGCTTTCGAGGTCCAGATCCGGACGCTCACTGACCAGTTCCAGCTCGAAACGAAAGGGTTGGCTGATGGCTTCCTTGCCCGTGAACTCAAGGACTTTGAGATCAACTTGGGCGCCTTCGAGGGTCAACGTGAAACGCGGTTGATTGGCAGGCGCGAACATCCGATGTCTCTCTGCAGATTGAGGGCGGGCGATTCTGCATGAGGGGCAAGAGGTGTTGGGCGGGTGACGGGAAAATCAGATTTGCCCTACTTTTCCTGTCGAAAAAGCCTTCGAAAATCGGCGCATGCGACTACAGACAACCCTCTCAAACTCACCACCGATCCCCCGTGGGAGCGAGCCTGCTCGCGAAAGCGGCATGTCAGTCGACACATTCATTGAATGATCAATCGCATTCGCGAGCAGGCTCGCTCCCACATTGGATCTCCACAGGACTCGAGAAATCACAGGCACAAAAAAACGGCCCGCCTCCTTGTAGGAAACGGGCCGTTTTTCTGTGAGCCGCAGCTCAGTGCATCACTTGTTCAGATGGAAATCTTTTTCCGCTGCCTGGAAGCGCTGCACCATGCCAGCAGTCGGCGCGCCGAGCTTGCTGACGATGTAGATGGCCAGACTGGCGAAGATGAAGCCCGGGATGATTTCGTACAGACCCAGCAGTTCGAAATGCTTCCAGACCACTACGGTGATCGCGCCCACCAGGATGCCGGCAAGTGCGCCGTCACGGGTCATGTCTTTCCAGATCACCGAAATCAGCACCACCGGACCGAACGCGGCACCGAAACCGGCCCAGGCGTATGACACCAGGCCCAGTACGCGGTTTTCCGGGTTGGCGGCCATGGCGATAGCGATCAGCGCCACCAGCAACACCATCGCGCGACCGACCCACACCAGTTCCACCTGGGAAGCGGATTTGCGCAGGAAGGTTTTGTAGAAGTCCTCGGTCAGAGCGCTCGAGCAAACCAGCAGCTGGCAGCTGAGGGTGCTCATCACAGCGGCGAGAATCGCCGACAGCAGGACACCGGCAACCCACGGGTTGAAGAGAATTTTTGCCAGTTCGATGAACACCCGCTCGTGGTTCTCGGTGACTGGGCCGGCCACTTCCGGGTGCGCCGAGAAGTAGGCGATACCGAAGAAACCCACGGCGACGGTGCCGCCCAGGCACAGGATCATCCAGGTCATGGAGATGCGACGGGCGTTGGCAATCGACTTCACCGAGTCAGCGGCCATGAAGCGCGCGAGGATGTGCGGTTGACCGAAGTAACCCAGACCCCAGCCCATCAGCGAGATGATGCCGATGAAGGTGGTGCCCTTGAGCATGTCGAAGTTGCTCGGATCCTGGGCTTCGATGGCGAGGAACGTGGTGTCCACGCCACCGGTGGCCAGCAGCACGATGATCGGCGTCAGCAGCAGGGCGAAGATCATCAGCGTGGCTTGTACGGTGTCAGTCCAGCTCACCGCGAGGAAACCGCCGACGAAGGTGTAGGCAATCGTCGCCGCAGCACCAGCCCACAGCGCCGTCTCGTAGGACATGCCGAAGGTGCTTTCGAACAGACGGGCGCCAGCCACGATGCCGGAAGCGCAGTAAATGGTGAAGAACACCAGAATCACCACCGCCGAGATGATACGCAGCAGGCCGCTTTTGTCTTCGAAACGGCTGGAGAAGTAGTCCGGCAGGGTCAGGGCATCGCCGTTGTGCTCGGTCTGCACGCGCAGACGGCCGGCGACGAACAGCCAGTTCAGGTAGGCGCCGACGATCAGGCCGATGGCGATCCAGCTTTCGGACAGACCGGACATGTAGATGGCGCCCGGCAGGCCCATCAACAACCAGCCGCTCATGTCGGAAGCACCGGCGGACAGAGCCGTCACGACGCTGCCCAGGCTACGGCCGCCAAGAATGTAGTCAGAGAGGTTATTGGTGGAGCGATAGGCCATGAAGCCGATCAGCACCATTGCTGCGATGTAGATCACGAACGTGATCAGTGTTGGATTGCTTACGCTCATTAAGTTACGCCCTGGCTTTGTTTTTATGTTGCAGCGGTGATTGATCGCCCACAAACGACGACGTTTGGCAGACGAAACGGGATCCCGCGCATTTAGGACTGATGTTTCCCCAGGAAAGCCACCAGCCGATGCACCGGGCATTCCCGGTTGCACCTTGGGCGCGAATGCTATGCAACAAAGTAAAAAAGGTGCAACCAGTTTCTGGCGATTAAGTTGCACCTAGTCGGATATACCGACAAATAGGCCGTTTTTGCTCCCTTTTAGCGCAGTTGCGTCGCTCTGCTAGAAGTAAAAGCACCAAGCAGGAGCGGCACTTCAGTACCAGAAAATAATTCCTGACGAAGCGTTTATTTTTCCGACAAAAAAAGGGTTGCACCCGGTTGCACCTCTTTCGGCGCACGGCTAATCTTGCCGCCAGCTGATGCCACGCAACTGTGGCAACCATGAGGATAAAAATATGGCTACCACCACCCTTGGGGTCAAACTCGATGACCCGACCCGCGAGCGCCTGAAGGCTGCCGCGACCTCGATTGATCGCACACCGCACTGGCTGATCAAGCAGGCAATTTTCAATTACCTGGAAAAACTCGAGGGTGGTGCAACCCTGACCGAGCTGAACGGCTTGACCGCCAAAGACACCGACGATGCCGGTGAAGTCCATACCGATCACGCCCACCAGTGCTTCCTCGAATTCGCTGAAAGCATCCTGCCGCAATCGGTGCTGCGCGCTTCGATCACTGCTGCTTACCGCCGCCCTGAGCCGGAAGTGGTGCCGATGCTGATCGAGCAGGCACGCCTGCCGGCACCGATGGCCGACGCCACCAACAAACTCGCCGCGACCATCGCGGAAAAACTGCGTAACCAGAAAAGTGCCGGCGGTCGTGCAGGCATTGTTCAGGGCCTGCTGCAGGAATTTTCCCTGTCGTCCCAGGAAGGCGTGGCCCTGATGTGCCTGGCCGAAGCGCTGCTGCGCATCCCGGACAAGGGCACTCGCGATGCACTGATCCGCGACAAGATCAGCACCGGCAACTGGCAGCCGCACCTGGGCAACAGCCCGTCGCTGTTCGTCAACGCCGCGACCTGGGGCCTGCTGCTGACCGGCAAGCTTGTTTCCACGCACAACGAAGCCGGCCTGACTTCGTCGCTGAGCCGGATCATCGGCAAGAGCGGCGAGCCGATGATCCGCAAGGGCGTCGACATGGCCATGCGTCTGATGGGCGAGCAGTTCGTCACCGGCGAAACCATCGCCGAAGCGCTGGCCAACGCGAGCAAGTTCGAAGCCAAGGGCTTCCGTTATTCCTACGACATGCTCGGTGAAGCGGCCCTCACCGAACACGATGCGCAGAAGTACCTGGCGTCGTACGAACAAGCCATTCACTCGATCGGCAAAGCCTCCCACGGCCGTGGGATTTATGAAGGCCCGGGCATTTCCATCAAGCTCTCGGCCCTGCACCCGCGTTACAGCCGTGCGCAGTACGAGCGCGTGATGGACGAGCTGTACCCGCGCCTGCTGTCGCTGACCCTGCTGGCCAAGCAATACGACATCGGCCTGAACATCGACGCCGAAGAGGCCGACCGTCTGGAGCTGTCGCTGGATCTGCTCGAGCGCCTGTGCTTCGAACCGCAACTGACCGGCTGGAACGGCATCGGCTTCGTGATTCAGGCTTATCAGAAGCGTTGCCCATACGTGATCGACTACGTGATCGATCTGGCCCGCCGCAGCCGTCATCGCCTGATGATCCGCCTGGTGAAAGGCGCGTACTGGGACAGCGAGATCAAGCGCGCCCAGGTCGAAGGCCTGGAAGGCTATCCGGTCTACACCCGCAAGGTGTACACCGACGTGTCCTACATTGCCTGCGCGCGCAAACTGCTGTCGGTGCCGGAAGTCATCTACCCGCAGTTCGCCACGCACAACGCCCACACCCTGTCGGCGATTTACCACATTGCCGGTCAGAACTATTACCCGGGCCAGTACGAATTCCAGTGCCTGCACGGCATGGGCGAACCGCTCTACGAGCAAGTTGTAGGCAAAGTTTCCGAAGGCAAGCTGAACCGTCCGTGCCGCGTGTACGCACCGGTCGGTACCCACGAAACCCTGCTGGCATATCTCGTGCGTCGTCTGCTGGAAAACGGCGCCAACACTTCGTTCGTCAACCGCATCGCCGACCAGTCGATTTCGATTCAGGAACTGGTGGCCGATCCGGTGGCGCAGATCGAGCAGATGGCGACCGTGGAAGGTGGTTTCGGCCTGCCGCACCCACGCATTCCGCTGCCGCGTGACCTCTACGGCGCCGATCGCGCCAACTCCGCCGGCATCGACATGGCCAACGAACATCGTCTGGCCTCGCTGTCCTGCGCCCTGCTCGCCACCGCGCACAACGACTGGAAAGCCGCGCCGATGCTCGGTTGCGCTTCCAGCAACGAAGCCCCGGCACCGGTGCTGAACCCGGCGGATCACCGCGATGTGGTCGGTCACGTGCAGGAAGCCACCGTCGAAGACGTCGACAACGCGATCCAGTGCGCGCTGAATGCTGCACCGATCTGGCAGGCCACCCCGCCGGCCGAGCGCGCGGCGATTCTGGAGCGTGCCGCCGACCTGATGGAAGGCGAGATCCAGCCTCTGATGGGCCTGCTGGCCCGTGAAGCCGGCAAGACCTTCGCCAACGCCATCGCCGAAGTGCGTGAAGCGGTCGACTTCCTGCGTTACTACGCAGTGCAGGCGCGCAACGATTTCAGCAATGACGCCCACCGCCCATTGGGCCCGGTGGTGTGCATCAGCCCGTGGAACTTCCCGCTGGCCATCTTCAGCGGTCAGGTCGCTGCCGCGCTGGCCGCCGGTAACCCGGTACTGGCCAAACCGGCTGAACAGACTCCGCTGGTCGCCGCGCAAGCCGTGCGCTTGCTGCTGGAAGCCGGGATTCCCGAAGGCGTGCTGCAACTGCTGCCGGGGCGCGGTGAAACCGTCGGCGCCGGTCTGGTCGGTGATGAGCGCGTCAAAGGCGTGATGTTCACCGGTTCCACCGAAGTCGCGCGCCTGCTGCAACGCAACATCGCTGGCCGTCTCGACAGCCAGGGCCGTCCGATTCCGCTGATCGCCGAAACCGGCGGGCAGAACGCGATGATCGTTGACTCCTCGGCGCTGACCGAACAAGTGGTGATCGACGTGGTGTCCTCGGCCTTCGACAGCGCCGGCCAGCGTTGCTCGGCCCTGCGCGTGCTGTGCCTGCAGGAAGATTCCGCCGACCGTGTCATCGAAATGCTCAAAGGCGCGATGGCTGAAAGCCGCCTCGGCAACCCTGAGCGTCTGTCCGTGGACATTGGCCCGGTGATCGACGCCGAAGCCAAGGCCGGCATCGACAAGCACATCCAGGGCATGCGCGATAAAGGTCGCAGCGTGTACCAGGTGGCTATCGCCGACAGCGAAGAAGTCAAACGCGGCACCTTCGTCATGCCGACCCTGATCGAGCTGGAAAGCTTCGACGAGCTGCAACGCGAGATCTTCGGCCCGGTGCTGCACGTGGTGCGCTACAAGCGCAAGGACATCGACCAGTTGATCGGCCAGATCAATGCGTCCGGTTATGGCCTGACCCTCGGCGTACACACCCGCATCGACGAGACCATCGCCAAGGTGATCGACAACGTCAACGCCGGTAACGTCTACGTCAACCGCAACATCGTCGGTGCCGTGGTCGGCGTGCAGCCATTCGGTGGCGAAGGCCTGTCGGGGACTGGCCCGAAAGCCGGTGGCCCGCTGTACCTGTACCGCTTGCTGTCGACCCGTCCTACTGACGCGATCGAACAATCCTTCGCGCGCGGTGATGCAGCCGTCGCCCCGGACGTGCGTTTGCGTGATGCCATGAGCAAACCGCTGAACGCCTTCAAGGCCTGGGCCGAAAGCAACCAGTACGCCGAACTGAGCACACTGTGCGTGCAGTACGCCGCGCAATCGCAAAGCGGCATCACCCGCGTGCTGGCCGGCCCGACCGGCGAGAAGAACAGCTACGCGATCCTGCCGCGTGAACACGTGCTGTGCCTGGCCGACGTCGAAGGCGATCTGCTGACCCAACTGGCTGCGGTCTTGGCGGTCGGCGGTTCGGCGGTATGGCCGGAGTCCGACATCAGCAAGGCATTGTTCGCACGCCTGCCGAAGGACGTTCAGGCGCGAATCAAACGGGTTGCCGACTGGCACAAGGATGAAGTGGTGTTTGATGCCGTGCTGCATCATGGTCATTCCGACCAGTTGCGTGGTGTGTGCCAGCAGATTGCCAAACGTGCTGGTGCGATCGTTGGCGTTCAGGGCTTGTCCCAGGGCGAGACCAACATTGCGCTGGAGCGTCTGGTGATTGAGCGTGCATTGAGCGTCAACACCGCGGCGGCGGGGGGTAATGCGAGCTTGATGACTATCGGTTAAACCCGAGAAGTCAGGCAACCGCGATGGTTGCCTGACAATCAAATCCCAATGTGGGAGCGGGCTTGCTCGCGAAGGCGTTGTGTCAGTCGACATCTCCAGTGACTGATCCACCGCATTCGCGAGCAAGCCCGCTCCCACAGTTGTTTTGGGGTGTTTGTTAAGTCGGTGCTCGGCCCTGACATCACCGTTATCAATCATCGTATTCAGTCTTTATCAGCACGCCTAGACTCGGCCCAACCCCAATGTTCAGGTAGGCCGCCATGTCCGAGACGCTGCTCAGTTCCCGCAATCTGGCTTTCGAGCTGTACGAAGTCCTCGATGCCGAGGGCCTGACCCGGCGTGAGCGCTTTGCCGAGCACAACCGTGAGACCTTCGACGCGGCCATCGGCACCGCGCGCAGCATCGCCGAGAAATACTTCGCACCGCACAACCGCAAGGGCGACGAGAACGAGCCGCGCTACGAGAACGGCCAGGCGATGCTGATTCCCGAAGTGAAACCGGCGGTGGACTCGTTTCTTGAGGCGGGTTTCCTCAATGCCGCGCGCAGCTTCGAAGCCGGCGGCATGCAACTGCCGACGCTGCTGTCGCAAGCCTGCTTTGCGCACTTTCAAGCGGCGAACGCGGCGACCACATCCTACCCGTTCCTGACCATGGGCGCGGCCAACCTGATCGAAAGCTTTGGCACCGACGAGCAGAAACAGCGCTTCCTGCAACCGATGATCGACGGCCGTTTCTTCGGCACCATGGCCCTGACCGAACCGCACGCCGGTTCGTCGCTGTCGGATATTCGTACCCGCGCCGAGCCGGCGTCTGACGGCACCTATCGCCTGAAGGGCAACAAGATCTTCATTTCCGGCGGCGATCATCCGCTGTCGGAAAACATCGTGCACATGGTCCTGGCCAAGCTGCCGGACGCGCCGCCGGGGGTGAAGGGCATTTCGCTGTTCATCGTGCCGAAGTTTCTGGTCAATGATGACGGCAGCCTCGGCCAGCGCAACGATGTGCTGCTAGCCGGGCTGTTCCACAAGATGGGCTGGCGCGGCACCACTTCCACCGCGCTGAACTTCGGCGATAACGGCGAGTGCGTCGGCTATCTGGTGGGCAAGCCGCATCATGGCTTGAGCTACATGTTCCAGATGATGAACGAGGCGCGGATCGGCGTCGGCATGGGCGCAGTGATGCTCGGTTACGTCGGCTACCTGTACTCGCTGGAATACGCCCGGGAACGCCCGCAAGGCCGAGTGCCGGACAGCAAGGATCCGAGCACGGCGCCGGTGGCGATCATTCAGCACGCGGACGTCAGACGCATGCTGCTGACGCAAAAATCCTACGTCGAAGGGGCGTTTGACCTCGGCCTGTACGCGGCGCGGCTGTTCGATGACACCACCACGCTGGAAACCGAAGCCGAGCGCAAACAGGCCCACGAGCTGCTGGACTTGCTGACGCCGATCGTCAAATCCTGGCCGTCGGAGTTCTGCCTGAAGGCCAACGAACTGGCGATCCAGATCCTCGGCGGTCACGGCTACACCCGCGAATACCCGGTGGAACAGTACTACCGCGACAACCGCCTGAACCCGATCCATGAAGGCACCCACGGCATTCAGTCGCTGGACTTGCTCGGGCGCAAACTGGCGCAGAACGGCGGCGCCGGATTGAAGCAACTGATCCGTCTGATCGCCAACACCGCCGAGCGCGCGACCGCGCATGAATCGTTGACCGCATTGCGTGAGCCATTGGAGAAACTCGTGGCGCGCCTGCAAGCGGTGACCATCGGCCTGCTCACCGATCTGGCGCAGGGCAAGATCAACAGCAGCCTGGCGAATTCGGCGCTGTATCTGAAAGTGTTCGGGCACACGGTGATTGGCTGGCGCTGGCTGGAGCAGGCGATTCGGGCTGAGGAAGGTTTGGCCAAAGGCAATGCGGCGGATGCTGACTTCTATAAGGGCAAGCTACAGGCGGCGCGGTATTTCCTGACGTGGGAAGTGCCGGGCTGTCACCATGAGCTGGCGTTGCTGGAGGCGCGGGATGACACGTGCCTGGCGATGCAGGATGGGTGGTTCTGATCCGAGTTGTGTGCCGCGGCTGAAATCCAATCGCGAGCAGGCTCACTCCTACAGTTGGAATGCGTTCCTCTGTAGGAGTGAGCCTGCTCGCGATAGCGTCAGTTCAAACAACACATCTCTCAGGACAGCTTGAACCCACCCATCTGCCTTGCCAGATCATCCGCCAGCTTCTGCAACATCTGACAATCCTCACGACACGCCCGCACCTCGCCCGCCGTGGCCCGGGCCAGATCGGAAATCCCCTGTACGTTGCGGTTAATCTCTTCAGTCACCGCCGACTGTTCTTCTGTCGCGGTTGCCACTTGATGGTTCATGTCGCTGATGCGCTCGACCTGCCCGGTAATCGCGGTCAACGACGCGCCGGTACGCTGGCTCGATTCAACCCCGGTGCCGGTCGCCGCCTGCCCGGTGCGCATCGATGACACGGCATTCTCTGCGCCTTGTTTGAGGCTGCCGATCATCTGCTGGATCTCGTCGGTAGACGCCTGAGTCCGTCTCGCCAAGGTGCGCACTTCATCCGCCACCACGGCGAACCCACGGCCCATATCACCCGCCCGCGCCGCTTCAATCGCCGCGTTGAGCGCCAGCAAGTTGGTCTGCTCGGACACCCCGCGAATCACCGCCAGCACCGAATCGATCGACGCCACCTGATGTGCCAGCTCACCCACCGCGCCCGCCGCCAGGCCAATCTCATCGGACATGCTTTCGATATGACGGATCGAGCCGCCGACCACCTCCCGCGCCTGCAGCGCTTCATCGCGAGCAGTTTGTGAAGCAAGCGCGGCGCTGCCAGCGTTCTGGGCGATTTCCTGCACGGTCAGGCCCATCTCATGCACCGCCGTGGCGACCATGTCGGTCATTTCCTGCTGGCGCCCGGAGCGTTCGGCGGTGTTTTCCACCACCTTCGCCACTTGGCCGACCGCCGTGCGCAAACGCTCGCTGGTGGTCAGGACTTCGCCGATCAGCCCGCGCTGGCTGTCGAGGAAACGGTTGAAGCCTCGCGCCAGATCGCCCAGCTCATCGGCGCGACTGGAATCTAACCGATGGGTCAAATCTCCACCGCCGCTACCGATCGCTACCAGCGCGGCTGTTACCTGACGAATCGGTCGCACCAGCCCTTGGGCCAGCCACACCACCAGCGCCAGGCACACCAGTGCCACCGCCAGACCGATGCCGCCGCTCATCCACATCGCCTTGCGGGCTTCGGCGTAGATCTGCGATTGCGGCACTTCGGCCACCAGCGTCCAGCCCAGATCGCGCAGCGGCAAGCTGAAGGCGAGGAAGTCTTCGCCATCGCGCTGGAAGGAACTGTTAGTGGCAACTTTTTGACCCATGACCGCTTGCGCCGCCGACGCACCGATCTGCTCCGTGAGGGTGCGCTTGCCACTGAACTGCGCTTCGGGATGGACCTGGATCAAACCGTCGGAACGCACGAGATAGACCTTGCCGCGCTCGCCAAAGCTGAAGTTGTGGATCAACTCCGACAGCTCTTTCATGCTCAAGCCCAGCCCGGCGACACCGACCACTTTGCCGGCCTGCTCGACCTTCAAGTCGATGAACAGCGCCAATTCTCCGGTGGCGCCATCGTTGTCGATGTTCAGGGTGCGCGGCTGATGGCTGTCGAGGAAGGAATAAAACCAGGCATCGGCCGGCTTGGCCCGGCTGAGGGTGCGATCCAGGCCTTTTTCGGTGATGTAGTGGTTGGAATCGGTGCCGATGATCAACGCGGTGAAAGCTTTATGTTCGGCGCGGATGCCCTCCAGATACTGCGCGAAGGCCGCTGTTTTGCTGCTGTCTTCACCCGAGGCCAACCAGTCGCGCACCATGGAATTGCTGGCGATGTCTTTGGCGGCGGTGAGGGGTTGGACGAGGATGCGTTCGATGTCGTTGCGCGTCGCTTCGATGCTCGACGGCAGCGCTTGTTCGACCAGATAGCTCTGGGCGAGACGGTTGACCACCAGGGTATAAATGCCAACCACGATCAGGATGCTGACCAGCAGGGCGGTGCCCATGCTGAGAATCAGCTGCCATTGAATACTGCGTCGCCACAACTGCATGGAGCACCCCCAAAGAATAAGTGGCCGAAACAATGCAACAGCCGTGCCGATTGTATACAACCTGATCGACAATTTATTCTTTGGTTGTGCGCAACCCCATCAGCCCTGATTGATGGTCTTGGCGATGGTGTCGACCGTGGCGCTGACTTGCTCTTGGTAACGGTCGAGTTCTGCCTGATGCTGCTTCTTCATTTCGATCTGCTGCGAGCACAGGTTCATCGCTGCCAGCACCAGCAAGCGGTCACCGATCAGCGTCGGGTATTTGCGTTTGGTGTCGGCCAGGGCGGCCTTGAGCATCAGTGCGGCGTCCAGCAGGGTCTGTTCTTCCCCGGCCGGTGCCTTGATCGAATAGTCCTCCCCGAGAATGGAGATGACTTTTACCCCTGCGGTGCCGTGGTTCATGCGCTGACAGGGCCTGCGTTGACGCGATCAACCAGGGCCTGGATGCGCGCTGCGGTGGCGCCGTGCTTCTCTTCCTGTTCCATCAGGCTCAGTTGCAGGCTTTCGTTTTCATCCTTGGCCTGGGCCAGTTCCGTGGACAGGGTCTGGTTGGTTTGCGTGAGGGTCTGGTTCTGTTGCACCAGGTCGCTGACGAGCTGTTCCAATTGGCTGAGGGATGCTTCCAACATTTTGATCTTCCAGGCGTTTTTCAAAGGGCGCGTACGATAAAGAAAAGTCACTGCGGATGCCAGGGTTATACCGGCGCAAGGCCTTGATTTTCCTGGCGGCCGACCGTTCTCGCGAGTTTAAAAGACTGTGATCTGCCGATCTGGTTCCTGCACTTCGTCGCTCAGGCCCGTATGCGACAAATACGCACAGTGCCTCAAGACTTTAGTCGTATGACCGATAAGTCATCCATACAGCAGTCTCAGCCCGCATGGATGCGGCCCTTTTTGGTATCCGCGCCATGTCCCTTCGCAATATGAATATCGCCCCCCGGGCGTTCACCGGCTTCGCCCTGATCGGCGGCCTGATGCTGATTCTCGGCGTGTTCGCCCTGAACCAGATGAGCAAAATCCGCGGCGCTGCCGAGGACATCACCAACAGCAGCGTGCCGAGCATCAAGAACCTCGACGAGTTCACCCAACTGACCTTGCGCCTGCGGGTGCTGTCCTACCGCTTGCTGGTCAACCGCGAGCCGGACGTACAGCAGAAGACCATGGAACTGCTGGACACCCGCAACCAGCAGATCCGCGCCGCCCAAACGGCCTATGAGCCGTTGATCAGCGGCCCGCAGGAACGCGCGGCCTACGATCAATATGTGCAGTTGCTCGGCCAGTACCGCCAGATTGAAGACCGGATGAAGAGCCTGTCGCGCAACAATCAGGTGGACGAGCTGCGCAACCTGCTCAACACCGAGTTGCTGAACAACTCCGAAGCGATGAACACCGTGCTCAACCGCCTGATGCAGATCAACGGCGAGCAGATCAGCCAGACCAATCAAGAGGCGGTCGACCAGTATTCCTCGGCGTTCAATCTGGTGGTCACCCTGCTGGTCGTGGCGACCGGCCTGACCTTCCTGTTCGCCTGGCTGCTGACCATCAGCATCACCAAGCCGATTTCCAAAGCGCTGGACGCGGCGGAAACCATCGCCGAAGGCAACTTGACCCAACCGATCCACGTCGACGGCACCGACGAAGCAGGGCGTCTGCTGGCGGCCATGGCCAAGATGCAATCGAAGTTGCGCGACACCTTGCAGCGCATCTCCGGCTCGGCCACCCAGCTTGCGTCTGCGGCGGAAGAGCTGAACAGCGTCACCGACGAAAGCGCCCGTGGCCTGACCCAGCAGAACAACGAAATCGAGCAGGCCGCCACCGCCGTCAACGAGATGACCAGCGCCGTGGAAGAAGTCGCGCGCAATGCGGTGAGCACTTCGGAAGCCTCGAAGAACGCCACCACTTCGGCGGGCGACGGCCGTGACCTGGTACAGGAAACCGTCAGCGCCATCGAACGCATGAGCGCCGATGTGCAGAGCACCGCGACCCTGATCGGCGATCTGGCGAATGAATCCCGTGACATCGGCAAGGTGCTGGACGTGATTCGTGGTCTGGCGGACCAGACCAACCTGCTGGCCCTGAACGCAGCGATTGAAGCGGCGCGTGCCGGTGAAGCCGGGCGTGGTTTTGCCGTAGTGGCGGACGAAGTCCGCGCCCTAGCGCATCGCACCCAGCAGTCGACCAGCGAAATCGAACGCATGATCGGCAGCATCCAGAGCGGCACCGAACACGCCGTGGATTCGATGCGCAACAGCACCGAACGCGCCGAATCGACCCTGAACATTGCCCGTGGCGCCGGGATGTCGCTGGACACCATCAACACCGCGATCGTAGAGATCAACGAGCGCAACCTGGTGATCGCCAGCGCCGCCGAAGAGCAGGCGCAAGTGGCCCGCGAAGTGGATCGCAACCTGGTGAACATCCGCGACCTGTCGGTGCAATCGGCCACCGGCGCAAATCAGACCAGTGCGGCGAGCAACGAGCTGTCGCGCCTGGCGCTGGATCTGAACAATATGGTTGGGCGGTTCAGCCTTTAAGCACGCAGCTCTCATGCTAAAGGCGCTCCCTGTGGCGAGGGAGCTTGCTCCCGCTCGGCTGCGAAGCAGTCGCTGATTCAGCCAACTTGTTTATCCTGATAAACCGCAGCATCTGCATTTGGGGGCGCTGCGCGCCCCAGCGGGAGCAAGCTCCCTCGCCACAGTCATCACATGCCGCACCTCCTGCGTGAGCACGCTGTAAAAAGCTTTTTGACAGCATCACATTTCAACAGGTTAGAATCGCTGGCACGCAGACTGCATGGTCAGTTTGTGCCCGTCTTTACGCTTCTGGAGTACTGCCTTTGAATGCGACGACCATCAACAGCCTGTTCTTGATCGGCGCGTTGCTGGTAGGTGCGAGCATTCTTGTCAGCTCACTTTCCTCCCGTCTCGGCATCCCCATTCTGGTGATCATCCTCGCGGTCGGCATGACCGCCGGGGTCGATGGCGGCGGGATCATTTTCGATAACTACCCGACGGCCTATCTGGTCGGCAACCTCGCACTGGCGGTGATCCTCCTCGACGGCGGCTTGCGCACCCGCGTTTCGAGTTTCCGCGTGGCCTTGTGGCCGGCGCTGTCGCTAGCGACGGTCGGGGTGTTGATCACCACCGGGCTGACCGGCATGGCGGCGGCGTGGCTGTTCGACCTGAACCTGATCCAGGGCCTTCTGATCGGCGCCATTGTCGGCTCGACGGACGCCGCCGCAGTGTTCTCGCTGCTCGGCGGCAAGGGCCTCAACGAACGGGTGACCGCCAGCCTGGAAATCGAATCCGGCAGCAACGACCCGATGGCGGTGTTTCTCACCGTGACCCTGATCGACATGCTCGCCAGCGGCCAGACCGGCCTGCACTGGAGCCTGTTGACCCACCTGATCCGCGAGTTCGGCATCGGCGGCGTGATCGGCCTCGGCGGTGGCTGGCTGATGCTGCAACTGGTCAACCGGATCAACCTCGCCACCGGCCTCTATCCGATCCTGGTGATCGCCGGCGGTCTAGTGGTGTTCGCCCTGACCAACGCCCTGCACGGCAGCGGTTTCCTCGCGGTGTACCTGTGCGGTCTGGTGATCGGCAACCGCCCGGTACGCAGCCGTCACGGCATTCTGCACATGCTCGACGGCATGGCGTGGCTGGCACAGATCGGCATGTTCCTCGTGCTGGGGTTGCTGGTCACTCCGCACGATCTGCTGCCGATCGCCCTGCCCGCTCTGGGTCTGGCGCTGTGGATGATTCTGTTCGCCCGGCCGCTGTCGGTGCTGGTCGGTCTGCTGCCGTTCAAGGCGTTCCACGGCCGCGAGAAAGCGTTTATTTCCTGGGTCGGGTTGCGCGGCGCGGTACCGATCATTCTCGCGGTGTTCCCGCTGATGGCCGGGTTGCCGAATGCGCAGCTGTATTTCAACCTCGCGTTCTTCATCGTGCTGGTGTCGCTGCTGGTGCAAGGCACAAGCCTGCCATGGGTGGCCAAACTGTTGAAGGTGACGGTCCCGCCGGAGCCGGCGCCGATTTCCCGTTCGGCACTGGAAGTGCACATCACCAGCGAGTGGGAGCTGTTCGTGTACAAGCTCGGCGCCGAGAAATGGTGCATCGGTTCGCCCCTGCGCGAGCTGAAAATGCCCGAAGGCACACGTATCGCCGCCCTGTTTCGTGGTCAGCAACTGCTCCATCCGTCGGGTAGTACGGTGCTGGAAGTCGATGATTTGCTGTGTGTTATCGGCCATGAACACAACTTGCCAGCGCTCGGAAAACTGTTCAGCCAGGCGCCACAACGCGGCCTCGATCTGCGCTTCTTCGGCGACTTCGTGCTCGAAGGAGACGCCCAGCTTAAAGCGGTTGCCGCGCTGTATGGCCTACCGGCCGAAGGCATCGATCCGGACATGACCCTGGGTGCGTTCATTGCCCACAAGGTCGGGGGGGCACCGATCGTTGGCGACCAGGTGGAGTGGAACAACACTCACTGGACGGTCGCGGTCATGGACGGGAACAAGATCGGCAAAGTGGGCGTCAGATTCCCCGAAGGAAGTCGCCCGGGCCCCGGTCTCTTCCTCTAAACTGCGTCCACTCTCACTTGCTTGACCGGTCTCTATGCCTACCCTGCGCTCCTTCTTTTTCGCGGCCCTGCTGGGCCTGAGTCTTTCCGTCGGCCCGCTTTACGCCGCCGAACCGCCGTCCAGCGAAGCCGTGCAGGCCAGCCTCGACAAACTGGCCGACAGCAAACTGCCGGATGCCGACAAAAAGAGCCTGCAGACGGTCCTGCAAACCACGCTCAATCAACTCAACAGCCGGCGTGATTACGACCAGAAGCTGATCGACCTCAAGCAGCAACTGGCCTCCGCCCCGCGGCAGACCATCGAGAACACCCGCGAACTGACGCGCCTCAAGGCCACGCCAGTGGTGCCGGTGGCGCAGCGCTTCACCAAAGAGTCGATCCAGCAGTTGGAGCAGATCCTCACCGATCGCTCGACCCAGCAGAGCGATCTGCAAAAGGCCCTGGCCGATGCCAACAGCCTGATCATCACCGCCCAGACTCGCCCCGAGCGTGCACAGGCAGAAATCTCTGCCAGCCAGACGCGCATCCAGCAGATCAACAACATCCTCAAGTCCGGTAAGGACGCGGGCAAGACCGTCAGCGCCGAGCAGCGCGACCAGTTGAACGCCGAGCTCGCCGCGTTGAACTCACTGATTCCGCTGCGCCGTCAGGAACTGGCGGGCAACAGCCAGTTGCAGGATCTGGGCAACAGTCAGCACGACCTGCTCTCGGAGAAGTCCGACCGTCTCGATCGCGAGATCCAGGAGCTGCAGACCCTGATCAACCAGAAGCGTCTGGCGCAATCTCAGGAAACTGTCACTCAGCAGTCGATCGAGGCGCAGAAGGCCGGCGGCAGCAGCCTGCTCGCCACCGAAAGTGCGGCCAACCTCAAGCTCTCCGATTACCTGCTCAAAAGCACCGACCGCCTCAACGAAGTCACTCAACAGAACCTGCAGACCAAACAGCAACTCGACAGCCTGACCCAAAGCGATTCGGCCCTCGACGAGCAGATCAACGTGCTCAAGGGCAGTCTGCTGCTGTCGAAGATTCTCTATAAGCAGAAACAGGCGCTGCCGCGACTCAAGGTCGACCGCGATCTGGCGGATCAGATCGCCGACATTCGCCTGTATCAATTCGAAGTCAGCCAGCAGCGCGAACTGCTGAGCAACCCGGCGACCTATGTCGACAACCTGCTCTCCACCCAGCCGCCGGAACAAGTCACCCCGCAACTGCGCAAGAGCCTGATGGAACTGGCCAACACCCGCGCCGACCTGCTGGAGCGCCTGAACCGCGAACTGAGCGCGGTGCTCAACGAATCGATCACCCTGCAACTCAACCAAAAACAACTGCTGAGCACCGCGCAAAGCCTGCGCGCGACCCTTGACGAGCAGATGTTCTGGATCCCCAGCAACAAGCCGCTGGACGCGGAATGGATTCGCGGCGTGCCAGAGCGGCTCAAGCGCCAGATCGACACCCTGCCGCTGGCCTCAAGCCTGAGCGAGCTGACCGACGGTCTGACCCAGCGTCCGCTGCTGTTCCTGCCGCTGGCCTTGCTGATCGGCGCTCTGCTGTGGCGGCGCAAGGCGCTTTATGCGCGCCTGAACAAGGTTCACCAAGACATCGGGCACTTCAAGCGTGACAGTCAGTGGCATACGCCCCAGGCGATTCTGATCAATATTCTGCTGGCGATGCCGGTAGCGCTGGGCCTGGGCCTGTGCGGCCTGGCCTTGCAGATCGACGCCCGCGGGCAAAACGCCAACATGGGCGCGGCGTTGCTGCAGATGGGCCAGGCGTGGCTGGTGTTCTACACCGCTTACCGGATTCTCTCGCCGGGCGGCGTGGCCGAGCTGCATTTCCGCTGGGACAAACCGCAGGTCGAGTTCCTTCAAGGCTGGATCCGCCGCCTCGGGCTGGTGGTGATGGCGCTGGTGACCGTGGTGGCGGTGGCCGAATTGCAACCGGCAGCGCTGGCTGACGACGTGCTCGGCATGCCGGTGGTATTGACCTGCTACGCCCTGATGGCGTGGCTGCTCAGCCGTCTGCTGATCAGCAGTCCGGCCCACGAAAACACCTCATTGTTCCGCAGGGCCGTGGGCGTGATGTTCACCCTGCTGCCAATCGCCCTGTTCGTCGCGGTGTGCTTCGGCTACTACTACACCGCGCTGAAACTCAGCGACCGGTTGATCAACACCCTGTACCTGCTGATGTTCTGGCTGGTGATCGAGGCTACCTTCGTCCGTGGTCTGGCGGTCGCCGCACGCCGCTTGGCCTATCAGCGCGCCCTGGCCAAACGTCAGGCGGCGAAAGAGGCCGGCGACGGCGAAGCGGTGATCGAAGAGCCGACCCTGGACATCGAAAAGGTCAACGAACAGTCGCTGCGCCTGATCCGTCTGGCACTGCTCGGCGGTTTCATCGCCGCGCTGTACTGGGTCTGGGCCGACCTGATCTCGGTGTTTTCGTACCTCGACAACATCACCCTTTACGAATACACCAGCGGCACCGGCGCCAACATGAGCATGGTGCCGATCAGCATCGGCGACATGCTCGGCGCGCTGATCATCATCGGCATCACCTTCGCCCTCGCCCGCAACTTGCCGGGTCTGCTGGAAGTGTTCGTGCTGTCGAAACTCAATCTGGCGCAGGGCAGCGCCTATGCGACCACGACGCTGCTGTCCTACGTGATCGCCGGCGTCGGTTTCGTTTCCACTCTGTCGACCCTCGGCGTCAGCTGGGACAAGTTGCAGTGGCTGGTGGCGGCGCTGTCGGTCGGTCTCGGTTTCGGTATGCAGGAGATCTTCGCCAACTTCATCTCCGGCATCATGATCCTGTTCGAACGCCCGGTGCGGATCGGTGACACCATCACCATCGGCAACCTGTCGGGCACGGTGAGCAAGATCCGCATCCGCGCCACGACCATCACCGATTTCGACCGCAAGGACATCATTGTCCCGAACAAGACGTTCATCACCGGGCAACTGATCAACTGGTCGCTGACCGATACCATCACCCGCGTCACCCTGAAACTCGGCGTGGATTACGGCTCCGACCTGGATCTGGTCAAGGAACTGCTGCTCAAGGCTGCCCGGGAAAACCCGCGCGTCCTCAAGGAACCCGAGCCGCACGTGTACTTCCTCAACTTCGGCGAAAGCACCCTCGATCACGAACTGCGCATGCACGTGCGTGACCTCGGTGACCGCAACCCGGTGATCGACGAAGTGAACCGCTTCATCAATCGCGAGTTCAAGAAGCAGCACATCAACATCTCGTTCCGCCAGATGGAGGTGTACCTGAAAAACCTTCATGGCCAGGAATACAAGTTGGTGCCGATCGAGGACGAGAACAAAACCATCGTGCCGATTGGCGCCGAGCAAAAGCCCCTGCAAGAGCCGCCGCCGGCCAAACTCGACTAACCGGTCTGATCCCAGCAGAATGTTCGGACATTCTGCTGGAGCCGGCCCTTGAAAGCCCTCGACGAACTGACCTTCGACAATCGCTTCGCCCGCCTCGGCGATGCGTTCTCCGCCCACGTGCTGCCCGAGCCGATCGACAACCCGCGTTTGGTCGTCGCCAGCCCGGCGGCCCTGGCCTTGCTCGATCTTGATCCGGCAACCGCTGAGACTCAGGAATTTGCTGAACTGTTCGGCGGCTACAAGTTGTGGGCCGATGCCGAACCACGAGCGATGGTCTATTCCGGGCATCAGTTCGGCGGCTACACGCCACAACTGGGTGATGGTCGCGGGCTGTTGCTTGGCGAGGTCTACAACAACGCCGGCGAACACTGGGACCTGCATCTGAAGGGCGCCGGGCAGACGCCGTTTTCGCGCATGGGCGATGGCCGCGCGGTGCTGCGTTCGTCGATTCGTGAGTTTCTCGCCTCCGAGGCGCTGCACGCGCTGAACATCCCGTCTTCACGTGCCGCCTGCGTGATTGGCTCCGACACTCCGGTGTGGCGCGAAAAGCAGGAACGCGCGGCGATGGTGCTGCGTCTGGCGCCAAGCCATGTGCGCTTCGGCCACTTCGAATACTTCTACTACACCAAGCGTCCCGAGCAGCAGAAATTGCTCGGCGAACACGTATTGGCGATGCACTATCCCGAGTGCCTGGAGCAACCGGAACCGTATCTGGCGATGTTCCGCGAGATCGTCGAGCGCAATGCCGAACTGATCGCCAAGTGGCAGGCCTACGGCTTCTGTCACGGGGTGATGAACACCGACAACATGTCGATCCTCGGCATCACCTTCGACTTCGGCCCGTTCGCCTTCCTCGACGATTTCGACGCCAACTTCATCTGCAACCACTCGGATGATCAGGGCCGCTACTCGTTCAGCAACCAGGTGCCGATCGGCCAGTGGAACCTCAGCGCTCTGGCCCAGGCCCTGACGCCGTTCATCAGCGTCGAAGCCTTGCGCGAAACCCTCGGTTTGTACCTGCCGTTGTTCCAGGCGCACTACCTCGACCTGATGCGCCGCCGCCTCGGTTTCACCAGCGCCGAGGATGACGACCAGAAACTGCTCGAAGACCTGTTGCAACTGATGCAGAACAGCGGCGTCGATTACACGCTGTTCTTCCGCCATCTCGGCGAAGAGTCCGCAGAGCAGGCTGTCGCCCGCTTGCGCGATGACTTCGTCGACATCAAAGGCTTCGATACCTGGGGCGAACGCTACGTGGCACGGGTTGCCCGCGATGGCGACAGCGATCAGGAACAGCGCCGGGCGCGGATGCACGCGGTCAACCCGCTGTACATCCTGCGCAACTATCTCGCGCAAAAAGCCATCGACGCCGCCGAACAAGGCGACTACTCCGAAGTACGCCGCCTGCATGCGGTGCTGAGCAAACCGTTCGACGAGCAGCCGGGGATGGAAGGTTATGCCGAGCGGCCGCCGGAGTGGGGCAAGCATCTGGAGATCAGTTGTTCGTCTTGAGGCTCCGGATTCAACCTTGATAAACGCCTCGTACGACTCCAGATCAGTCGTACGAGATATCAACTTAAACCGAGCCCGTCATGACCACTCCACTCCTCATCCCCTGCCCCGCCTGCAACGGCCTCAACCGCATCCCCGCCGAACGCTTGGGCGATCAACCGAAATGCGGGCGCTGCAAGTCCGCGGTGCTGTTGAGCAAGCCGTTCGAACTCAAGCAAGGCGATTACGCCAGCCAGATCAAAGGGGATCTGCCGTTGTTGGTGGATGTGTGGGCGGACTGGTGTGGGCCGTGCAAGTCCTTTGCGCCGGTATTCGAGCAGGCGGCCGCGCAGTTGGCGGGCAAGTGCCGCTTGGCCAAGCTCGACAGCGAGGCCAATCAGCAGTTGTCGGCGCAGTTGGGGATCCGTTCGATTCCGAGCCTGATTCTGTTCAAGAACGGGCGGGAGGTGGCGCGCCAGAGCGGGGCGTTTCCGTTGCCACAGTTGATGGCGTGGTTGCGTAGCCAGGGCATCTGACCCAACACAGATTCAATTGTAGGAGTGAGCCTGCTCGCGATGGCGTCTTTTCAGGCAACTCAGATGCTCGCAGAGAGGACGCCATCGCGAGCAGGCTCACTCCTACAGGGGATCTGAGTAGCTCAGGGGTCAGTGGTCTTCGAGCAGGTTGTGCAGCTCAACGAACTGCTGCGTCAGCTTGTGCCGAGGATCGAGGTGGATCAGCGGGGTGCTGGCCTGGTGCGACTCACGCATGCGCACCGAGCTGTTCAGATACACCGGCAGCACCGGCAAGCCCTCGGCAATCAGCTCATCGAGGATCTGCTGCGGCAGGCTGGCCCGGGCCTGGAACTGGTTGACCACGATGCCTTCGACTTCCAGACCTTCGTTGTGGTCCTCCTTCAACTCTCCGATCTCCGCCAGCAGGCCGTACAGCGCCTGCCGCGAGAAGCTGTCGCAATCGAAGGGAATCAATACCCGATCGGCGGCGATCAACGCCGACACTGCATAGAAGTTCAATGCTGGCGGGGTATCGAGATAAATCCGGTCGTATTCGCCATCTAGCTCATCGAGCAATTTGCGCAGCTTGTTGATCTTGTGCTTGGCCTCGAGCTTGGGCTGCAGGTCGGCCAGCTCAGCGGTAGCGGTGATGATGTGCAGGTTGTCGAACGGGGTTTCGTAGATGTCGGCCTGGTTTTTCTTCGAGAACGGCCCTGATGACAAGGTTTGCTTGAAGAAGTCGGCAATGCCCATCGGTATGTCATCGCCGGTGAGCCCCGTCAGGTACTGAGTGGAGTTGGCCTGGGCATCGAGGTCGACCAACAGCGTGCGATAGCCCTCGCTGGCACTCACCGCTGCCAGATTGCAGGCAATGCTGGATTTGCCCACGCCACCTTTCTGATTGAACACCACGCGCCGCATGACAAAACCTCCGTGTATCAAAGAATGACCGAGTGTAGTTGCCTGTGCGTGCGCTTCGCTACCTTCAACGAAGCGGACTACAGAGTCAGGCGCAAAAATCAGCGGGCACGGCGGGTAAAAACCTCCCGAGTGCGCCGATATGCCCGACAGACAAATCCCGCACGATCCGGATAATGGCCAAATGACATTTTTTCCACGAACCACTCGGTACATTTCGTTGCGTAAAACGTAACCAACATTTGCTACACACTCGTCGCACCGGGATAATGCGCGCCACCCGGCGCCATGCGCCACCTCAGGTCAGCCGCGGCCCTGGCGACTCAAAGCGTCATAAAAGCCCGCAGGGGCGGGATGAACATCCGTGATCAACTTCAACATCGCCCAATGGCGCGCGTGGGCCCCGGGGCTCGACAGCGTGGACGCGTGGCAGGCCTGGAGCCGACAACCGGTCGTACTCCCGAGCAGCGATGCCGCGCCCGATGTGTCGTTTCTGCCAGCCATGCAGCGCCGACGCCTCAGCCGTCTGGCGCGGATGGCGTTCAGCGTCGGCTGGCCGCTGGCCGACGGACGGGAGAACCTGCCGCTGGTGTTTGTTTCACGACACGGCGAAACCCCGCGCACCTTCGAGATCCTCAGTGATCTGGCCAAGGACGAGCCGTTGTCGCCGACCCAGTTCAGCCTGTCGGTGCATAACGCGATCATTGGTCTGTGGTCGATCATGCGCGGTGAAACCAGCGAAATGACTGCACTGGCGGCCGCAGGCGATGGCCTGGAACACGGCATCATCGAAGCCTCCGCCCTGCTCGCTGAAGGCGCTCCCGCGGTGCTGCTGATCATCACCGAAGAACAGCCGCCCGAGGCCTATTCGCAGTGGGTCGACGACGTGCCGTTCCCTTATGCGCTGGGTCTGCTGCTCACCCCCGGTACCGACTGGCGGCTGACCCTGAACAGCGGCCAGGAAACAGTGTCCAAAGCGCACTGGCCCCACGCGCTGAATCTGTTGCGCGCCCTGCTCGGTCAGCAAACCCATTGCCAACATGCCTGGAAAAATCGTGTATGGACCTGGCAACGCAACCCGTGACCGAGAAGAACCGCGACGCCTATTACTGGCGCTTGCTGGCCACCGCCGCCAGTTTCACCCTGTTCGGGCTCGGCGGGCTGTGCCTGCGCTTGCTGGTATTTCCGCTGCTCGGCTGTCTGCCGGGTGACGCGCTCAGGCATCGTCAACGCGCACGGCAAACCGTCAGTCGGCTGTTCTGGTTTTTCGTGCGGTTCATGGCCCGCACCGGTGTGCTGACTTATGACATTCAAGGGGCCGAACGCCTCGGGCGTCCAGGGCAGATGATCATCGCCAACCACCCGTCGCTGATCGACGTGGTGTTCCTGATCGGCCTGGTGCGCCAGGCCAATTGCGTGGTGAAGAAAAGCCTGTGGGAAAACCCCTTCACCCGCGGCCCGCTGCGCAGTACCGAATACATCAGCAACGACGGCAGCATGGACATGCTCGACGCTGCCGCCGAGTCCCTGCAAAACGGCCAGACCCTGATCATTTTCCCCGAGGGCACGCGCACTCAACCTGGTCAGGCGCCAGCCTTTCATCGGGGGGCTGCAGCGATTGCCCTGCGCGGTGCGAAAATCCTTACGCCAGTGGTCATCAAGGTCAATCCGACCACCCTGACCAAGGCCGAACCCTGGTATCGCATCCCCCACCGCCGCGTGCACTTCAGTTTTCGTGTCGGGGCCGATATAGATCCACAGACTTTCGCCACGCAAGGCCCGGCACCGCAGGCCTCGCGCAAGCTCAATGATTATTTGCACTCTTACTACATTAAGGAGCTCGCCGAAGATGAGCGATCTGCACCGTGAAATAAAACTGCTGATCATCGACGCCCTGGGCCTCGAAGACATCAGCGTCGACGACATCGGCGACGAGCAGACGCTGTTCGGCGAAGGCCTGGGCCTGGATTCGGTCGACGCACTGGAACTGGGTCTGGCGATCCAGAAAAAGTACGGTATCAAGATCGACGCCGACGCCAAAGACACCCGTAACCACTTCACCAATGTGGCGAGCCTTGCGGCGTTCGTCACGGCAAAACAGGCAGCTTGAGACCGGACCATGCAAACTCGTGACGACATTTTCAACACCCTGCGCGATGCCTTGGTCGAGCTGTTCGAACTGGATCCGGCGCGGATCAGCCTGGAGTCCAACCTGTATCAGGATCTGGAGATCGACAGCATCGACGCGGTCGACCTGATCGATCACATCAAACGCCAGACCGGCAAGAAAATCGCCGCCGAAGAATTCAAATCGGTGCGCACCGTCGGTGACGTGGTCGAGGCGGTCTACCGTCTGGTTCAACCGGCCGCATGAGCCGATTGATCGGCCTCGGCCTGCTGCTGGCGGGGCTGCTGTACCCCTTTGCGGTGTATTTCGGCATGGAGCACTTCGCCCCGTGGCAGTTCGGACTGCTGCTGGGCGGGCTGTGGCTGGCGCGCGCGCTGACCGGCGAGCGCAAACCCGGCAGCCGCTGGATGGCCTGCGTAGCGATCGTGTTCTGCCTGCTGCTGGCGCTGTTCGACAGTCCGCTGTTGCTGCGCTGGTATCCGGTGCTGATCAGCGGTTTCATGCTGGTGCTGTTCAGCCTGAGCCTGAAATACGGGCCGCCGATGGTCGAGCGTCTGGCGCGATTGCGCGAGCCGCAATTGCCGCCCGAAGCGATCCGCTACACCCGCCAGGTCACGGTGGCCTGGAGCGTGTTTTTCTTCTGCAACGGTTTGTGCGCCGCGCTCCTGACCCTGTGGGCGCCGCTGCATTGGTGGATGTTGTACACCGGCCTGATCTCCTACGGATTGATCGGCCTGATGTTTGCCATTGAATGGCTGATACGACAACGGGTAAGAGGCCGTAAATGAACTGGATAAAACTTGAGCAACTGTTGCTCAAGGCCCTGCCGGAGCGCGCGATCAGCGCCGCCCCGGCGCTCGACCACACGCAACTGCGCGAGCAGGCGCTGAGCGTTGCCGCCGGCCTGCAGGCACGCGGCGTGCAGCGCATGGCGGTGCATCTGGAAGATGCCGCCGACCTCGCCATCGCCCTGCTCGGGGCCTGGCGTGCGGGTGTCAGTGTATTGCTGCCCGCTGACCTGCAAGCGCAGACCCGCCAGCGCTGGTCGAATGAAGTCGATCTATGGCTGACCGATCACAGCGCGGATGTTCACTTGAGCGATCTGCTGCAGCCGGCCCTGCCCGGTGCTGAACTCGACCTCGAGCAGTGCCGCCTGAGCCTGTGCACCTCCGGCTCCAGCGGCGAGCCCAAGCGTATCGACAAGACCCTGCGCCAACTGGCCAACGAGGTCGAAGCACTGGAGCAACTGTGGGGCGCGGATCTGGGAGAAGCCTGGATCATCGGCAGCGTCGCCACCCAGCACATCTACGGTTTGTTGTTCCGGGTGCTGTGGCCGCTGTGCGCCGGACGCCCGTTCGTGCGCAGGCAACTGGCGTTTCCGGAAGACCTGCAGCGCGCCAGCCGCGAACACCCGGCCTTCGCCTGGGTCGGCAGCCCGGCATTGCTCAAGCGCATGGGCGATAACCTCGACTGGCCGGCCCTGAGCTCCGTGCGCCAAGTGTTTTCCTCCGGCGGCGCTTTACCCGCAGACGCGGCGCAGAGCCTGCAGCAACGCCTGCAACAGTGGCCGACCGAAATCCTCGGCAGCTCGGAAACCGGCGGCATCGCCTGGCGTCAGGGCGCCAGCCTGTGGCAGCCCTTCGCCGGGGTTGAACTGAGTCAGGACAGCGACGGCGCCCTGCTGATCGCCTCGCCCTACCTGCCAGCCGGGCATGTCGAGCACACCGCCGATGCCGCGCGCATTGCCGCCGACGGGCGTTTCGAACTGCTCGGGCGGCTGGACCGGATCGTCAAACTCGAAGAGAAGCGCATCTCCCTGCCGATGCTCGAACAGGCACTGGTCGCCCACGAGTGGGTCGCCGAAGCACGGCTGGGCGTGGTTCAGGAAAACCGCGCGGTACTTGGCGCCTTGCTGGTGCTCAGCGACGCCGGCCTGTTTGCCTTGTGCGAACACGGTCGTCGCAGCCTGACCGAAGCCCTGCGCAAACACCTGAGCCAGCATTGCGAAGCCCTGGCCTTGCCCCGGCGCTGGCGTCTGGTGCGACAACTGCCGCTGAACAGCCAGGGCAAGCTACCGCAGGCCGACATCGAAGCGCTGCTGCTGGCGCCACGGCCGAAAGCCCCGGAAGTGCTGGAGCAGGTTGAAACCGACGGCGAGTGGAGCCTGCAACTGGGTGTTCCGCCGGACCTGGCCTATTTCAGCGGCCACTTCCCCAAGGCCCCGGTGCTGCCCGGCGTGGTGCAAGTCGAATGGGCGCTGAACCTTGGCCGACATCTGCTGAACCTGTCTGGCAAATTTGCCGGCATGGAAGTGCTGAAATTCCAGCAACTGGTGCGCCCGGGCGATGAAATCCAGCTGCACCTGCGTTTCGATCCCGAGCGCGGCAAACTGTATTTCGCCTACCGTAACGACACCGCGACCTGCTCCAGCGGGCGAATCCTCCTGGGAACTGCCGATGCATAACCTGTGGCGAGGGAGCTTGCTCCCGCTGGGCTGCGAAGCGGCCCCAAACTCGGTCCACGCAAAACTGCGAGCGAGTGCTGCGCACTCGAGCGGGAGCAAGCTCCCTCGCCACAATGGGGGCGTGAATCATGCATAACCCCTGCGCCGTAATTCCGGTCTACAACCATGAAACCGCGATCGGCACCGTGGTCGACGCGCTGCTCGCCCAAGGCCTGCCGTGCATTCTGGTGGACGACGCCAGCACCCCGTCCTGCGCGCGAGTGCTGGATGCGCTGGCCGAACGCGAAAGCGTGCATCTGGTGCGCCTGACCCTCAATCAGGGCAAGGGCGGCGCGGTGATGACCGGCCTGCGCGAAGCGGCGCGCCTGGGCTTCACCCATGCCCTGCAAGTTGACGCCGACGGCCAGCACGACCTGCACGACGTCGCCCGTTTCGTCGAGGAATCCCGCGCCCACCCGGAGGCGATGATCTGCGGTTATCCGCTGTTCGACGAGAGCGTGCCCAAGGGCCGCTTGTACGCACGTTATCTGACCCACGTGATGGTCTGGATCAATACGCTGTCGCTGCAGATCCGCGATTCGATGTGCGGTTTTCGCGTCTATCCGCTGGCCCCGACGCTGGCGGTGATCGACTCGGCGCGGGTCGGCAAGCGCATGGATTTCGACTCGGACATCCTCGTGCGTCTGGCGTGGCGCAACCAGCCGATGCGTTGGCTGCAGACCAGCGTGCATTACCCGCTGGACGGCGTCTCGCACTTCCGTCTGCTGCACGACAACGCGCTGATTTCCAGCATGCACACCCGGTTGTTCTTCGGCATGCTGCTGCGCCTGCCCGTCATCCTCTGGCGCCGGTGGCGCACATGAGCGTCGAGACCGACAAGAAGCACTGGGCCGACCGCGAAGAGCGCGGCAGCTTCCTGCTGATGAAATTCACCGCGTTCGCCGCCAAGGTGCTTGGCCGACGCCTGCTCAGTCCGCTGCTGTACGGCATCGTCCTGTATTTCTTCCTGTTCGGCCGTACCGCGCGCAACAGTGCCTGGCAATACCAGCAACGGCTGGCCGACTGGAGCAACCGCGCCGAATTGCGCCCGAGTTACTGGCGGGTGTTCCGCCAGTTCATGGCGTTCGCCGATTCGCTGCTCGACAAGCTCGACGTGTGGAACGGCAAGATCCGTATCGAGCAGATCGAAATCATCGACCCGGCACTGCTGCGCAATCAGTTGCGCGGCAGTCGCGGGCAACTGCTGGTCGGCGCGCACCTAGGCAACCTCGAAGTCTGCCGGGCGCTGGCCGAGATCGGCGAAAAGGTCACCATGAACGTGTTGGTGCACACCAAGCACGCCGAGCAGTTCAATCGCTTACTGGGCGAGGCCGGGGCGACCAATCTGCGCCTGATCCAGGTCAGCGAACTGGACCCGGTGATCATGCTGCAACTGCACGAACGCCTGGAGCGCGGCGAGTGGCTGGCGATTGCTGGCGACCGCGTGCCGTTGCACGGCGGGCGCAGCGTCAGCGTGGACTTTCTCGGCCACCCGGCAGCGCTTCCGCAAGGCCCGTGGCTGCTGGCCGGTTTGCTCAAGTGTCCGGTCAATCTGCTGATGTGCCTGAAACAACCGGACGGCCACTATCGCCTGACCCTCGAGCCGTTCGCCGACAGCGTGACCTGGACACGCCGCGAGCGCGAGCAGGTCATTCATCAGTGGGCCACCCGCTATGCGCAGCGCCTGAGTCACTATTGCCTCGAAGCCCCGCACCAATGGTTCAACTTTTACCCTTTCTGGAAGACCGATGACGACGCCAACCCATGAGCCGGTAACCTTCGGCGAACGCCCTTTGCGCATCGAAGACGTGCTGGCCCTGGCCAACCGTCAGGCGCCCGTGCAGTTGCAGAGCGACGCCGCTTACCGCGAGCGCATCGCCAAAGGCGCACGGTTCCTCGATTCGCTGCTGGACAAGGAAGGCGTGATCTACGGCGTGACCACCGGTTACGGCGATTCCTGCGTGGTCGCGGTGCCGCTGCATCACGTCGAGGCACTGCCGCGTCATCTCTACACCTTCCACGGTTGCGGCCTCGGCAAACTGCTCGACGCGCAAGCCACCCGCGCCGTGCTGGCGGCGCGTTTGCAGTCGCTGTGTCACGGCGTGTCCGGGGTGCGCATCGAACTGCTGGAGCGCCTGCACGCCTTCCTCGAACACGACATCCTGCCGCTGATCCCCGAAGAAGGTTCGGTTGGGGCCAGCGGTGATCTGACGCCGCTGTCCTACGTCGCCGCCACCCTGTCCGGCGAGCGCGAAGTGCTGTTCCGTGGCGAACGCCGGCAAGCGGCCGACGTGCATCGCGAACTGGGCTGGACGCCATTGGTGCTCCGTCCGAAAGAAGCGCTGGCCTTGATGAACGGCACGGCGGTGATGACCGGCCTCGCCTGCCTCGCCTTCGCCCGCGCCGACTATCTGCTGCAACTGGCCACGCGCATCACCGCGCTCAACGTGGTCGCGCTGCAAGGCAATCCGGAACACTTCGACGAGCGTCTGTTCGCCGCCAAGCCGCATCCGGGGCAGATGCAAGTCGCCGCATGGCTGCGCAAGGATCTGGCGATCGACGCGCCGACCGCGCCGCTGCATCGCCTGCAGGATCGCTACTCGCTGCGCTGCGCCCCGCACGTGCTCGGGGTACTGGCCGACAGCCTGAACTGGCTGCGTGCGTTCATCGAGACCGAACTCAACAGCGCCAACGACAACCCGATCATCGACGCCGAAGCCGAGCGCGTGCTGCACGGCGGGCACTTCTACGGCGGGCACATCGCGTTCGCCATGGACAGCCTGAAAAATCTGGTGGCCAACGTCGCCGACCTGCTCGACCGGCAGCTCGCGCTGCTGGTCGACGAGCGCTACAACCACGGTTTGCCGAGCAACCTGTCCGGCGCCCCGGCGGATCGCGCCATGCTCAACCACGGTTTCAAGGCCGTGCAGATCGGCACCAGCGCCTGGACCGCCGAAGCGCTGAAAAACACCATGCCGGCCAGCGTGTTCTCACGCTCCACCGAGTGTCACAACCAGGACAAGGTGAGCATGGGCACCATCGCCGCCCGTGACGCGATCCGCGTGCTGGAGCTGACCGAACAAGTCGCCGCCGCCACGTTGCTCGCGGCCAATCAGGGCGTCTGGCTGCGTGGTCGCGATGAAGACGCACGCGCGCTGCCACCTTCGCTGGCCGCCATGCACGGAGAGCTGGCCAAGGACTTCCCGCCGGTCATCGAAGACCGTGCACTCGAAGGCGAATTGCGCCTGTGTCTGCAACGTATCGCCGAGCAACACTGGAGGCTGCATGCGTAGCGCCGGAGTGCTGCACGCCGACACGGAAATCCTCGTACCGTTTTTCGACGTCGACACTATGCACGTGGTCTGGCACGGGCATTACGTCAAATACCTGGAAGTGGCGCGCTGCGCGCTGCTCGACCAGATCGGCCACAACTACACGCAGATGTCCGAGTCCGGTTACGCGTGGCCGATCATCGACCTGCAACTGCGTTATGTGCGCGGCGCGGTGTTCGGCCAGCGCTTGAACGTACGCGCCAGTCTGGTGGAGTGGGAGAACCGCTTGAAGATCAATTATCTGATCACCGACCTGCAGACCGGTGAGCGCCTGACCCGTGCCAGCTCGGTGCAGGTAGCGGTCGAGATCAGCAGCCGCGAGATGCAACTGGCCTCACCCAAAGTGTTCACCGATGCGGTGGAAAGGATGCTGCGATGAAACTGTTCTGCAAATGCCTTGGCGCGATGGCGCTGCTCGCCGTGTCAACGCTGGCCAACGCCTTCGACCTGCAACAGCTCAGCGAGCAACTGGCGAAACCGGACGTGATCCACGGCCAGTTCATTCAGGAAAAACATCTGCGCGCCCTGCCTCAGCCGTTGATCAGCAAGGGCAGCTTCGTGCTGGCGAAAAATCACGGCCTGCTGTGGCTGCTCAAGACCCCGCTGCAACAGGATTACCGCATCACCGCCAACGGCATCGCCCGTCGTGACGGCAACGCTTGGCAGTTGCTGCCGAACAAGAGCGCCGGTGCCGAACAGAACCGCTTGTTCCTCGCTGTGCTGCAAGGCGACAGCAGCGGTTTGCAGCGGGATTTCGAACTGGCCCTGAGCGGCGACGCACAGCAGTGGAAACTCACGCTGACCCCGCGTTCGGTGCTGCTCAAGCAAGTGTTCAATCAGATCAATATCGACGGCGGTGAGCTGGTACAGACCATCGAACTGCTGGAAACCCAGGGCGACAGCACCGTGTTGCGCATGCAGGACAGTACCTCCGGTCAACCGTTGAGCGAAGCGGAGCAACATGACTTTGCCGAGTGAGCGCAGGCTGCCGTGGCTGTTTCTGATCCTGCTGCTGGCAGTCATCGCGCTGGCCGGGTGGCAGTGGCGCGACGGTGGGCCGCTGTCGGCCAACCTCATGGAACTGGTGCCCGGAACCAACCCTGACGCCCTCGAACTGCGCGCCGAACAGCGCATGCAGGAGCCGCTCAATCGGGAAATGCTGGTGCTGGTCGGCCACGCCGATCGCCAGCAAGCGGTGGCCATGGCGCAGACCCTCGGCGAGCAATGGCAGGCCAGCGGTCTGTTCGAAAAGGTTCAGTGGAACCTGCAGGCGGATCTGCCAGCGCTGCGCACGCAGTTGCTGCAAGGACGGCTGGCGATGCTCTCGGCGGATGACCGGCAACTGCTGAGCGAGCATCCCGATGCGTTCATTCAGCAACGGGTGCAGGCGCTGTTCGACCCGTTCAACGGTTTCACCCTGGTGCCGAGCCAGGACGACTGGCTGGGCCTGACCGGACGCATTCAGAACAGCCAGCCGAAACACGGCGCGGTGCAACTGGACATCGGCAGCGGCGCACTGGTCGCCGATGCCGACGGCAAGCGCTGGGTGCTGCTGCGCGCGCGCACCACCGGCAATGCCTTCGACATGAATCTGCCGCTGAAAGTCGCTGATCTGCTGCAGCACAGTCGCGAGCAGGCGGCGAAAGCCGACGTGCAACTGTTGGCCGCCAGCGGTCTGCTGTACGCCGCCAACGGCCAGCAACAAGCCACCCGCGAAATGACCTGGGTCGGCGGCGGCGCCACTCTCGGGATTCTGTTGTTGCTGCTGTTGGCGTTTCGCCGCTGGCGGGTGCTGCTGGCGTTCGTGCCGGTGCTGGTGGGCATGCTGTTCGGCGCGGTGGCCTGCGTGGCGCTGTTCGGCCACATGCACGTGATGACCCTGGTACTCGGCTCCAGCCTGATCGGCGTGGCGGTGGATTACCCGCTGCACTATCTGTCGAAAAGCTGGAGCCTCAAGCCGTGGCGCAGCTGGCCGGCGCTGCGCCTGACACTCTCCGGGCTGACGCTGAGCCTGATCACCAGCGCCATCGGTTATCTGGCGCTGGCCTGGACGCCCTTCCCGGCGCTGACGCAAATCGCAGTGTTCTCCGCTGCCGGATTGCTCGGTGCCTATCTGTCGGCGGTGTGCCTGCTGCCGGCCCTGCTGAACAACGTTGAGCTGCAACCGGCGCAATGGCCGCTGCGCCTGGCCGAGCGTTTGGTGCAGCTGCGCGAAACCCTGCTCGAACACGTGCGCACCCCGGTGCTGCTGGCGCTGCTGATCGCGTTCTGCGCTGGCGGTCTGGTGCAGCTGCAAAGCAAGAACGACATTCGCCAGTGGGTCGGTGCACCACAACGCCTGACCGATGAGGCGCAGACCATCGCGCGCATCACCGGCTATCAGCCGACCAGCCAGTTCTTCCTCGTACGCGGCGCCAATCAGCAGCAACTGCTGGAGCGTCAGGCCGCGTTGAGCGAGCGTCTGCAGCAACTGGTCAACCTCGACAAACTGCAAGGCTATCTGGCCCTCGATCAACTGCTCAGCCCACCGAGCCAGCAACAGCAAGTGCGCGAAGCGCTGAGCAAGCTGCCGCAATACTGGCAGCCATTGCTCGACCTCGGCGTACCGCTCGCGGCGTTGCAAACCGAGTTGCAGCAGTTGCAGAGCCTGCCTGCCGAAGACATCGACGCGGCACTGGCCGGACCGTTGGGCGAGCCTTACCGCACGCTGTGGCTCGGCCCGACCGCTGACGGCGTGGCGGCGATGACCAGCCTGCAAGGGTTGAACAATCCGTCACTGCTGCGGGTGCAGGCGCTGGACTTGCCGGGGGTGATACTGGTGGATCGTCTCGGCGAATTGAACAACGTGTTCGCCGCGACCCAGATCAGCGCCGCCGAACTGAAACTCGCCTCCTGCGTGTTGATCGTGCTGGTGCTGATCGTGCCGTTCGGCTTCGGCGGCGCCTTGCGCATCGTCGCTCTGCCGTTACTCGCGGCGCTGTGCAGCCTCGCCAGTCTCGGTTGGCTCGGTCAGCCGCTGACCCTGTTCAGTCTGTTCGGCCTGCTGCTGGTAACGGCGATCAGCGTCGATTACGCAATCCTCATGCGTGAGCAGGTCGGCGGTGCGGCTGTCAGCTTACTGGGCACCTTGCTGGCGGCGCTGACGACATGGCTGTCGTTCGGTCTGCTGGCGGTGTCGAGCACGCCGGCGGTGAGCAATTTCGGCCTGGCGGTCAGCCTCGGGCTGGCGTTCAGTTTCATTCTGGCGCCGTGGGCCGGACGTCACGTCCACCGCGCCGCCGTCGCAGAGCCGGCAGCATGATGGTCGTCGGTTTCTGGCTGATGGCCCTGGCGCTGTTCGCTGTGGCGACCCGTGTCGGTCGGCATTTCGGCCTGATCCCGATCGTCAGCCAGTTGCTGCTGGCCAGCTTCGGGTTGCCGCTGCTGATGTATTTCTGGATCGAACCGGGCTGGCAGCTCAGCGGTGCCGAACTGATTGCGCCGGTGTGGCTGAAAGACCTCTACAGCCTGAGTTTCGCGCTGTTGCTCGGGCACATTCTCAGTGATGTGATCGACCTGCGGCTGGACCGCCAGAGCGTGAAAATCGCCGTGCCGAGTTTTGCCGTGCCATTTGCCTCCGGTCTGGCGGCCGCCGCTTGGTTGCTGCCAGCGCAACCGTGGCTGAACTCGCTGGCGATCGGTCTGGTGTTCGCGATCACGGCGATCCCGGTGCTGTACCTGTACCTGCGCCACATCGACTATCCGCCCGCCGCCACCCGGCGTCTGGTGCAGACCGCCATCCTCATCGACCTGACCTGCTGGACGCTGTTCGGTCTCGCTCAGGGCAGTCTGCATTTGAGCAGCCTGTTGTTGCCGCTGGGACTGGCCTGCGTGCCGCTGCTGTTGAGTCTGCTGCGCGTGCGTCGACCGCTGACCTACAGCCTCGGTTTCTTTGCGCTGCTGGTGCTGGCCGAGCACTACAAACTCAACGCGCTGATTTTCGGCATCGGTTATCTGCTGTGCATGGCCTTGCTCAAAGTGCCGCTGGTGCTGCCATTGCCGGCGCGGTGGATGAGCCGTTTGCAGACATGGATCGCGATCCCGCTGATCCTCACCTTCGGTATCGTGCAGATTGACGTGCACAGCGCCCTCGCCAGTCTCGGCGCGGTGCAATGGGCGGCGCTGCTGCTGTTGCCGATTGCCAGTAAACTGCTCGGCAACTGGCTGGGCCTGGGCTGGGCCGGTGCGTCGTTCGAAGGCGCCAGCCGCTGGCGGGAAAGCGTGCTGCTGAACATTCGCGGGCTGAGCGAAATCGTCTTTCTCAACCTGTTGCTGCAACAACAGCTGATCAGCCCGGCGCTGTACTTCGCGCTGATGCTGATGGGCCTGATCGCGACGCTGTTGCCGGCCCTGATCGGCCTGCACCGCGCGCCCCTGAAAACCACCGCCACTGCGCCCGGGAGTTCACGTGCCAACCGTTGAAATGCAACGTCGTCAGGTAGTGATCATTGGTGCCGGCCCGTCCGGCGCCATCGCCGCTGCGCTGCTCACGCGCAAGGGCCACGATGTGCTGGTGCTCGAGCGCCAGCACTTCCCGAGGTTTTCCATTGGTGAAAGCCTGCTCAGCCATTGCCTGGACTTCGTCGAAGAAGCCGGCATGCTCGACGCCGTCAACGCCGCCGGATTCCAGCGCAAGACCGGTGCTGCGTTCGCCTGGGGCGAGCGCTACAGCGCCTTCGATTTCAGCGACACCTTCACCGCAGGTAAACCCACCACGTTCCAGGTGCAGCGCGCCGATTTCGACAAGCTGCTGGCCGATCAGGCTGCACTGCAAGGTGCCGAGATCCGTTACGGCGATGCCATCGTCCGCGTTGATTTCGACCGGGCCAAACCGCAGCTCGACGTGCTGCGCGAAGACGGCAGCGAGTACCGCGTCGAAGCGGATTTCGTACTCGACGCCAGCGGCTACGGGCGCGTGCTGTCGCGTTTGCTCGATCTGGAAGCGCCATCGAATTTCCCGGTGCGCCAGGCGGTGTTCACCCACGTTGAAGATCACATCGACAACCCGGCCTTCGACCGCGAGAAGATCCTCGTCACCACCCACCCCGAGCACCGCGACATCTGGTTCTGGACGATCCCGTTCAGCAACGGGCGCTGCTCGGTGGGCGTGGTCGCTGCCGCCGAACACTTCAAGGGTCGCGACAGCGATCTGGACGTCTGCCTGCGCGGCTTCATCGCCGAAACCCCAAGCCTCGCCGGCGTGCTGAACAACGCGGTGTGGGACACCCCGGCGCGCACCCTCGGTGGTTATGCGGCCAATGTGAAAACCCTGCACGGCCCGGGCTTCGCCCTGCTCGGCAACGCCGCGGAGTTTCTCGACCCGGTGTTCTCCTCCGGCGTGACCATCGCCATGCGTTCGGCGAGCATGGCCGCCGCGGTCCTGCACCGGCAGTTGCAGGGCGAAACCGTCGACTGGCAGCGCGAGTTCGCCGAGCCGCTCAAGCGTGGGGTCGACACCTTCCGCTGCTACGTCGAAGGCTGGTATGCCGGCACCTTTCAGGACGTGATTTTTTATCAAGACAGTCAGGCGGACATTCGCCGGATGATCTGCTCGATCCTCGCCGGCTACGCCTGGGATGAACGCAACCCGTTCGTCAGCGAAGCGCGCCGCCGGTTGAAGATGATTTCCGAACTCTGTGCAAAGGACGCCCCATGAATTATTTGAGCGACAGCTACGTCGAGGAAACCCGCTTCGGTTTCTGGTTCCTGCGCAGCCACACCTGGCAGCACCATGTGTTGCGCGTGGCGATCAACGATTTGCGCGGGTTGTTCAGCGAGTCGCTGCCGGCCCATCCGGTGCTGCTGGATGCTGGCTGCGGTCAGGGCAAATCGTTCCGGCATTTGCGCCAGACCTTCGCCCCGCTACGCTTGATCGGCGTCGATGCAGATCCGCACAGCCTTGAATTGAGCGCCGCAGAAGCGGCGCGCCAGGGTTTCGATGTGGAGCTGATCGGCAGTGACTGCGCGACGCTCAACGTCGCGGACGCCAGTGTCGACCTGCTGTTCTGCCATCAGACCTTTCATCACCTGGTCGAGCAGGAAAAGGCCCTCGCCGAGTTTTACCGCGTACTGAAGCCGGGCGGTTATCTGCTGTTCGCCGAGTCCACCGAGGCTTACATTGATACCTGGGTGATTCGCTGGCTGTTCCGCCATCCGATGCATGTGCAGAAGAGCGCGGCGCAGTACCTGGAGATGATTCGCCAGCAGGGTTTCGAGTTTGGCGAACGCAATGTCTCGTACCCGTATTTGTGGTGGAGCCGGTCGCAGGATTTCGGACTGCTGGAACGGTTTGGATTGCGCCGGCCGAAGCCGTTTGGCGAGCGTGAGGAAACGTTGGTGAATGTCGTCGCGCGAAAACCGCTTGAAGGTGGTCTCTGATGCGACACATAACCTGTAGGAGTGAGCCTGCTCGCGATAGCGGTGGGTCAGCCGACATGCTTTTCGAATGTGCCACCGTCATCGCGAGCAGGCTCACTCCTACAAGGTTTGTGGTGTGGCTGATGTTGGTGATGTTTACCCTGCTAAGTGGTTGCGCCAGCCAGGCCCCGCTGCCCGCGAGCAACCCGACGCTGCCGTTACCGCTGCAATTGCACATCGAACGTAATCAGGCCAATCAGCGTCAGGACTGGCTGTTGGTGATCCAGCGCGAAGGCTCCGGCATCCGCTGGTCGATGATGGACCCGCTGGGCATCCCCCTGGCGCGTCAGCAACTGATCGACGGTCGCTGGCAGGCCGACGGGCTATTGCCGCCCAACCCGGAAGCCCGGGAGCTGTTTGCCGCGCTGCTGTTCGCCCTGACCCCCTCCGGCGAACTGGCGCGCAATTATCCCGCCGCGCAGCAGCAGGGCGAGCAACGCACGCTGGCGCCGCGCTGGGCGGTCCGTTATGCACAACCGTTGAGTTTCCAATTGAATCTGCCCCAAGGCCCGCACTATCGGGTTTCTCCTCTCGGTGAACCGACGCCATGACTGCCTACCTCAATGCCCTCGGCGTGATCTGCGCGCTGGGTCGCGACAAGCACCAGGTCGCTCACAACCTGTTTGCCGGTGACTGCTCGGGCATGCGCCGCGAGTCCGGCTGGGTGGCCGGGCGTGAGTTGCCGGTGGCGGCGGTGCACGGTGAACTGGCGGCGATTCCGGCCGAACTGGCCGACCAGAGCAGCCGCAATAATCAACTGCTGCTGGAAGCCGCACTGCAGATTCGCGAGGACATCGATCGGGCGATCCAGACCTATGGTCGCGCGCGCATCGGCGTGGTGCTCGGCACCAGCACCTCGGGGATCGACGAAGCCAGTCGCGGGTTGGCGCACTACCTTCGTGAGCAGCAGTTCCCGGCCGAGTACGACTATCGGCAACAGGAACTCGGCGCCCCGGCGAATTTTCTCGCCGACTGGCTGCAACTCAGCGGCCCGGCCTACGTGATTTCCACCGCCTGCACGTCCAGTGCGCGGGCGTTGATGAGCGCGCAGCGCTTGCTCGATCTGGGCCTGTGCGACGCGGTGCTGTGCGGCGGGGTCGACAGCCTGTGCAAACTCACGCTCAACGGTTTCAGCGCGCTGGAAGCGGTGTCCGACGAGCGCTGCAATCCGTTCTCGGCCAACCGCAACGGCATCAACATCGGCGAAGCGGCGGTGCTGTTCCTGATGAGCAAGCAGCGCTGCGACGGCCCGGCCATTGCCCTGCTCGGCAGCGGCGCCAGCTCCGACGCGCACCACATTTCCGCGCCGGAACCGAGCGGCCGCGGCGCCCTGCAAGCGATGCAGAAAGCCTTGAGCCGCGCACAGCTGCAAGCGGCGCAAATCAGCTACCTGAACCTGCACGGCACCGCGACCCAGCACAACGATGCGATGGAAAGTCTGGCGGTCGCCACGCTGTTCCCGGGCGGCGTGGCCTGCTCGTCGACCAAGCCGATGACCGGCCACACCCTCGGCGCTGCCGGCGCCCTCGAAGCGGCGTTCTGCTGGCTGAGCCTGAGCGCCGACAACCCGCAGCACGCCCTGCCGCCACACGTCTGGGACGCCCAGCCCGACCCCGACTTGCCGGCGCTGAAGTGGGTGACCGCGAGCGAACGCCTGTCGTCCATTGCACCCCGCTACCTGATGAGCAACTCGTTTGCTTTCGGCGGCAACAACGTCAGCCTGATTATCGGAGACGCCCCATGAACGACTGGCCGCTCGCCGAACTGCTGCCCCACGCTGGCGACATGATTCTGATCGACCGCATCCTCAGCTTCGACGAGGAGCAGATCCACACCCGCCTCACGGTCAAGCCCGATGGCTTGTTCAACCTGCCCGACGGCAGCCTGCCGGCGTGGGTTGGCATCGAGTTGATGGCGCAGAGCGTCGCCGCGTTCGCCGGTTGCCATGCACGGCAGAAGGGCAACCCGGTGGAGCTCGGCTTCCTCCTCGGCACGCGCAAATTCGAGTGCAACGTCGAGGCGTTTCCGGCCGGCAGCGAACTGACTATCCATGGCATCCGTTCGCTGGAAGACGACAACGGCATGGGTGTTTTCGAATGCCACATCAACGCCCCCGGCATCGAGGCCAGTGCACGCTTGAACGTGTTCCGCCCGCCGCAGCCCAGCCAATACCTTGAACAAAACAGAGAGTCGAACGATGACTGAATCCGTACTGGTCACCGGCTCCAGCCGTGGCATCGGCCGCGCCATTGCCTTGCGTCTGGCGCAGGCCGGGCACGACATCGTCCTGCATTGCCGCAGCGGCGTGGCTGAAGCCCAAGCGGTGAAAGCCGAAGTCGAAGCGCTGGGCCGCAACGCGCGCGTCCTGCAATTCGACGTCGCCGACCGCGAAACCTGCAAAACCATTCTTGAAGCCGACGTCGAAACCCACGGTGCCTATTACGGCGTGGTGCTCAACGCCGGCCTGACCCGCGATGGCGCGTTTCCGGCGCTGAGCGATGACGATTGGGACGTGGTGCTGCGCACCAATCTCGACGGTTTCTACAACGTCCTGCACCCGGTGATGATGCCGATGATCCGTCGTCGCGCCGCCGGTCGGATCGTCTGCATCACTTCGGTGTCGGGTTTGATCGGCAACCGTGGCCAGGTCAACTACAGCGCCTCCAAGGCCGGGGTGATCGGTGCGGCGAAAGCGTTGGCGATTGAACTGGGCAAGCGCAAAATCACGGTTAATTGCGTCGCGCCGGGCCTGATCGACACGGCGATGCTCGACGAAAACGTGCCGGTGGAAGATCTGATGAAAATGATCCCCGCACAACGCATGGGCACCCCGGAAGAGGTCGCTGCTGCGGTGAATTTCCTGATGTCGGCGGAAGCCTCGTACATCACCCGCCAGGTCCTGGCGGTCAACGGAGGCTTGTGCTGATGAAGCGCGTTGTCGTCACCGGCATGGCCGGCATCACTTCGCTGGGCAGCGACTGGCAGACCATCGCCGGCAACTTCGCGGCCAACCGCAGCGGCATCCGCCGCATGGACGAGTGGGACCGCTTCAGCGAACTCAACACCCGCCTGGCCGGGCCGATCGATGATTTTGTCGTACCGCCGCACTGGACCCGCAAGCAACTGCGCAGCATGGGCCGGGTGTCACGGCTGGCGGTGGGTGCGGCGGAACAGGCGCTGGCTGACGCCGGCCTGCTCGGTGACGAATCGATCAAGGACGGGCGCATGGGTGTGGCCTGCGGCTCATCCACCGGCAGCACCGACGAGATCAAGGCGTTCGGCAACATGCTGCTCAACTCGGTGGCCGAAGGCCTCAACGCCAACTCCTACGTGCGGATGATGCCGCACACTACCGCGGCCAACATCAGCATCTTCTTCGGCCTCACCGGGCGGCTGATCCCGACGTCCAGCGCCTGCACCAGCGGCAGTCAGGGCATCGGCTACGCCTACGAGACGATCAAGTTCGGACGGCTGCCGCTGATGCTCGCCGGCGGTGCCGAAGAGCTGTGCCCGACCGAAGCCATGGTCTTCGACGCGCTGTACGCCACCAGCCTGAAAAACGACGCGCCACAGACCAGCCCACGTCCGTACGACAAGGGCCGCGACGGTCTGGTGATCGGCGAAGGTGGCGGCATGCTGGTGCTCGAAGAGCTGGAGCATGCGCTGGCTCGCGGGGCGCGGATCCACGCCGAGATCGTCGGTTTCGGCAGCAACGCCGACGGCCAGCACACCACTCGCCCCGAGCAGATCACCATGCGCCGCGCCATGGAACTGGCGCTGGAAGACGCCGGGCTGACGCCGGATGCCATCGGTTACGTCAATGGTCACGGCACGGCTACAGAACAGGGCGACATTGCCGAAACACTGGCGACCAGCAGTCTGTTCGGCGAACACATGCCGATCAGCTCCCAGAAGAGTTTCCTCGGCCACACGCTGGGGGCCTGTGGCGCGCTGGAGTCGTGGTTCAGCATCGAGATGCTCAATCGCGACCTGTACGTGCACACGCTCAACCTCGACGAGGTCGACCCGCACTGCGGCAAGCTCGATTACCTGCGCGGCGAATTCCGCCAGATGCATCACGAGTACGTGATGAACAACAATTTCGCTTTTGGTGGCGTCAACACCTCGTTGATTTTCCGCCGCTGGCACTGACCGCAACATGTTTGGAGTGAAGGGAATGACTCAGTTTCACCGCATCGCCGCCCTGCTGGCCCTGGCCTTTGTGCTCGGCGGTTGCACCAGCAAACCGGTTTACAACGCCAAGGAAGAGTTCTCGCCCAACCTCGGCTTCACCCAGCAACAGATGAGCCGCGCCATCGTCACCGCACTCAATGATCGCCAGTGGGTGGTGCAGTCGGTGCGCCCGGGCATGATCAAAGCGGCGATTACCGTACGCGGCCGTCACCACGCCGAAGTCGACATCCCGTTCAGCCCGACCTCGTTTGAAATCGACTACCGCAGCAGCTACGGCCTCGACGCCAAGGACGGCAAGATCCACGGCAACTACAACCGCTGGGTCAACCGCCTGCGCGACAACGTGCTCAAGGAACTGTCGATCAACCCGGACATCGAGTTCGTCAACGACTTGGGCATCGTCAAGCAAGGCGCCGACGAACCGACCTACCTGAGCTTTCGCGAGGGCGTCAAACGCGCCACCGACGCCGGCCTGCTCGACGGCAGCGTGAAGTTCTACCTGGCCGGCGAAACCCTGCCAAAACAGGTGCGCAAACTCGACACCGTCAGCAGCAGCCGCAAAACCAACGGCTCGAACAAATCCGACGCCGACGCCTGCTTCTGGGCCCTGCAGTCGGCTCTCGCCACCCTGCAGAACGCCGCGAAAAAAGCCGACGCCAACGCCGTGATCAACATCGCCAGCGTCGACCAGCGCGACCTGTACAAAGACACCGAGAAATTCCAGTGCCGCGCCGGCCTGGTGGTGTCGAGCGTGGCGTTGCGTGGGGATTTGGCCCACGTCGATTGATTGACAGTAGAAACGACAAAGGGCGCCTTACGGCGCCCTTTGCTATTCAGTTCAGCTCAAGTGCTGGCATGTAACTTCAAGCCCAACGCCTTCACCACTTTCAGAATCGTTCCAAACTCAGGATTTCCTTCACCTGACAGTGCACGGTAGAGACTTTCTCGAGACAGCCCGGCGTCACGTGCGACTTGGGTCATGCCTCGCGCTCTCGCAATGGTGCCCAGTGCCTTGGCGATAAAGGCAGGATCATCTCCAGCCTCCTCCATGCAGGCATCCAGATAATTGGCCATGTCCTCTTCTGTCTTGAGGTACTCGGCTGAGTCCCAACGAGTGAATTGTTCGGTCATGGGTTTTGCTCCTGCCAAGACTCCGCGATGAGCCTGGCTTGCTTGATATCTCGGGGTTGGCTGCTCTTGTCTCCACCACAAAGGAGGATGACCACTTGCCGACCTTGTTGCATGAAATAGACTCGATATCCGGGGCCATAGTCAATTCTGACTTCGCTGAGCCCCTCACCGACGGCTTTGACATCACCAAAATTCCCATCGGCCATACGATCAATGCGCACCTGAATACGCATCCTGGCGCGGCTGTCAGCCAGCTTCAAAAGCCAGCAGGAGAATGTTGAACTTCGAATAATCTCGGGCATGACCGAGAGTGTAGCCCTTGAGCTACACATGTACCAGACGGTTTTTTCTGCACCGACGTACGGTGTCTACACTCCATAAATCGTTGAATGCTGACTCGCAAAGTCAAGGAGATGACCATGCAAGTGAAAGCCCTGATCGCCGCCACGTTCCTCGGGCTATTGCCCAGCGCCAGCCACGCCACCAATCTGATGTACATGCCGTTCGAGACCGTGCTCTCGGATGCGATTCGCGCCGGGCGGCTGGATGGCAGTGTGAAGTTCTATCTGATCGGCAACGGGCCGCAGGGCACGCAGCAGTTGTTGCGGCGGGATGTGGTCAGTGATTTGCGCACCAACGGTTTCAACAAGAGCGATCACGACTCCTGCGAATGGGTGCTGCAGTCGAACCTGATCAAGTTGCAGGCCGACGCCAAGCGGGTCGGGGCGAATGCGGTGGTCAATATCGTCAGTTATTACGACCAGCATGTGCGCAAGGATTTGAATACTTATGAGTGCCGGGCCGGCGTGTTTGTGACGCGGGTGGCGTTGAAGGGGGATCTGGTGCTAACCGAGTAAATGCATAATCATTCATCAGCAGTGAACGGAAGCACCCGGTTTTTTATAAACAGCGAGGTATCCATCTGTCATGGGAGGCTGAATTTCTGGTGAAAGCCGCGGAAACCGTGCCTTGAGAGTCCGATTACCCACAGGGAATGTAAAATCGGTGCCGAAAGAAATATTAGGATTTATGCCTCCCCCTAAAGCAGAAGCTGGGGCTCTTCTGTCAGTCCTCGTATACTGGCCCTAAATGGGCCATTGGCTTTAGGGTTGACAAATGCCCTTGGCACCTCAATTCTCAGAAAGTTTTTGAACGCTAGTCATACCGTTTCCAATGACAAATCGTTTTTCTAGTTTAACTAGGATCTATTTAAATATAATGCCGACATCAGTTATAAAATCACCAGCTGATACTCAACCAAGCTTTATTAGCCTTTTCTCGGGTTGTGGTGGATTAGACATCGGATTTATGAACGCGGGATTTTCTCCTAAAGCAGCGTACGATATATGGCCGTTAGCTATTGAAAATTACAAAAAAAACTTAGGCGATCACGCACAAGTTCTAGATCTTTCTGATGGAAAAATACCATTCAATGGGAAGTGTGATGTGGTTTTGGCAGGGTCCCCATGCCAAGGTTTTTCAACGGTAGGAAAAAGAGACGTTAATGATCCAAGAAATCACCTGCTCCATTCGGCAGTAAAAATAGCTATAGATGCAGCTCCTAAGGTAATGATTTTTGAGAATGTGCCTGGGATATTACAAGGCTCCCACAAGGAACATTGGGATAATGCATGCAGTGCGATTTCTGCCGCTGGATATAGATACACGGGAATGACTATAGATTGCAGAGATATTGGAATTCCTCAAACACGTAAACGGGTGATACTAGTTGCGTGGAAAGAAAGCATCGAATGTTTACCAATCATTGCTCGTAGCACCCCAAAAACTTTGGCCTGCGTACTCTCTGACGCACACAAGCTACCTAATCATGAACCAAAGCTGTTAGTTGAAGACACACACGACTTCAAAATTGCAACCAGAATTCTTCCTGGTCAAAAGTTATGTAATGTTCGAGGAGCAGACGCCTCAGTTCATACTTGGAATATTCCAGAGGTATTTGGCGAGACTTCAAATGAAGAAAAAGAGGTCCTAATTGCGATTATGAGACTCCGCCGAAGAAACAGGATTCGCACTTATGGGGATGCTGACCCTGTCTCACTGGAAACTCTACAATCAGAACTAAACCGAAAAGCACTTAGAAATGTAAAATCCCTAATTAAGAAAGGATTTCTAAAGTCGGTTGGATCCCATATAGATCTCAGGCATACTTTCAACGGCAAGTACCGGCGAGCCACCTCAGATGGGGCGTCATTCACCGTCGACTCTAGGTTTGGTGATCCAAAGTGCTTTCTCCATCCAATAGAGAACCGTGGTTTTAGTGTTAGAGAGGCAGCTAGGATACAAGGCTTCCCAGACAGTTACATTTTCCATGGCACTATTGAAGATCAATTCAAACTAATTGCGAATGCAGTACCACCAAAAATGGGATTCGTAATCGGCGAAATGATTAGATCGGCTCTGGCATTAGGTGATAAGCATGAGCAATAGATTGCGAACTATAGAAAAACTTGAGCGTGAACTGCATATCACCGAAGACAGTCGCTCTATAAAAGCAAGCAAGCTAAGAAGCTTATATGAGACTTTAGCAATCCAGCTATTCCAACAATTCGAACCTACTAAGAAGGTATCTAACAGAATAAGCCGAGAATTCATGGTTCGGCTGAACGACTGGCTCGAGCTCTTTACAGATAATGAAGACCAATGGATCGCCTTTAAATCTGTTGAATACATTTTTTTTGCAGGCCACCAAGAATTCGAAGAATTATATCGATGTGCATTAGAAAACACTATTAAACCGTGGTTAGTCGACTTAGCAAATATTGATATATTTACAAAGGACTCAAACGCTCAATTAAATGCCGAATTACAATCTACTTGGCCATGCCCAGTAACCGACAGTTTGCGCATTAATGGTTTTCTGCACGTAACAGGATTAAAGGGGCAAAGTCTTCGTCCTGACTGGATTAGCATGAGAGCCTTCGCTAGCCCAGAGAAAATAAAGGAATACCAATTAAAGGAAGGTATAAAATACCTAGTACTTATTGAGGATTTCGTGGGATCTGGAGGACAAATAGCTAGAGCGGTAAACTATGCAGCAACTGTTTTCGACGGCCCAATAATAATTATACCACTAATAATCTGTGCGCCTGGGGATAGAAAACTTAAAGAAGTGCTAGCAAAAATAAAAAGAACTGACATCCATTATTCACCAGTAACCATATTAAGCGATGAGTGCTTAATTTCCGACAAACCTAACATAGGGGAGCCGAAATTTTTTACTCAGTTAAGAAGCGCTTTAAAACATGGCTACGATCGAATGCAATCTAAATTAGATGGCGAAGAGTATGGATGGAAGAAAACTGGTAGCCTAGTTGTCATGTACAGCAACTGCCCAAACAATACGCCTCCAATTTTCCATCATCAAACGAGCACTTGGAAACCATTATTTCCGCGCTCCGATCGAGAAGTCAAGGTGATGCCATGAACAGATTTGACAACCCATTTCACGATCTTTGGGTTACAGAAATCCTCGCTCCTACAGATTTTGTGAAAATGTTTAGCCCTTACGTAGTTACCTACTCAGAAGAGCTATTTGGCACAGGCAATGTTGTTATCAAAGGCCGCCAAGGAAGTGGCAAAAGTATGCTTCTTAGTCTTTTGAATACACGTACACGCATCGCTTACGCTCGAGCAAATGAAAAATATCCAGCCCCAACAAAATATAAAAACTTCATTGCAGCTGGAATTCACCTGATTCGTGATAATGCACGCATCGTAGCTTCTCGCCTTTCGGAATTACCCGAAGAACGCCGAAAAGATTGGGCCGCAACCACCTTTGCTGACTATATAAATTATCTTTTAGTAGAGGATTTATTACGCAACATCATATATCTAGCAGAGGAGCAAGCAAAGGATAACGTTATAAAGTCCGAAATCCCGATCACTTGGACAAAACAAACAAAAGCTAAATTAGCTGAATCAATCAAATCATCAGATGCATGGTTTGGATACTTTGATGACTGTACAACAATTGAGAACATCGAAGAAAAAATCTCAAGCAGACTGATTGAGTATAGAAAGTACTTTAACTTCAACGCCGATAAATTGAGCGAATCAGTTGAAACCAGCAGAACTAGAGTCGGAGAGCCCGCCGCAGTCTTAGCAGATAGCTTCCGCAACTCAGGAGTAATCCCTGAGAACACACTAGTTTTTCTAAGAATAGATCAGCACGAGGAACTCTTTGAACTTGAAAGATCCTCGGGATACTCCAATGTTTTTCGACAAGTTATAAATCAGGCTTTAGCAATGCGGGATGGAAGGGTCGCGTATAGAATAGGTACCAGACATTACGCATGGAATTCGGATGTGTCCGTATGGGGCAGTGGCGCGCATCTTGAAAACATGCGTGACTTCTCCACAATAGATATCGATGAGATGTTCAGACGCAAAGAGCAAAGTTCACAAGTGGCTGACTTTGGTGATTTTGCAGAGGACGTATTTAAAAGAAGATTAAGCACTTACGGATTCGAAATTGATATTGCAGAAAAGAGTCTATTAACCAAAGTCTTCGGCACTACACTATCACCTTCGCAAAGAGCTAAAGTTTACGTTAACAAAAAGCATTCGACACTGCAAATTCCAGAAAACTGGTCTAAAGAATGGAAGTTAGCGCTTGAAGAAATATGGAAAACCAACCCTTTGGAAGCAAAATTAGGGGAGATCTGGCTTCGTCAGAAAAAACAACAAAATGAAAAAACTTACAAACTAACTGACATATCTTCGGCGCTAAATTGGTCCAGCCGTACTTACTGGAAAAAGGAACGAAATGAGGCGGCCCTTATTCAGATAGCAGGAGATGCTAGGGAGATGCTAATCTGGAGTGGTCAAAGACATATAATTGACCTCTCCGGTTACAACATCTTGGCATTCATGACTATTTGCAGAGCAATTTGGGCAGCTTGGCTACGTAGCACCCCAGATGATGAGCTGGCGAAAACTTATATACCTAAAATTGAAATGGACAAACAAATTATAGGCATTAATGAAGCAAGTAGAATTTGGGCAGAGAAGCTAAAAGAAGGAACGGATGGAGACCGCAGACTTTTTTTCATAAATGCTTTGGGCTCATGGTTTTCTACTAAAATCAGAAGCGACAAGGCTCTCTCCAACCCGGGTCACAATGGAATATCTCTTTATAAGACCGAATTCGAAAAGCAGACGGAAATAACAGACTTGATTAGAAGCTGCCGAGACCATGGCGATCTAATTGAATCAGACCATACAACGAAACTGCCTGATGGAAAACCGCGCATGAAGTGGTATTTAAATCCACTTCTAAGCCCACACTTCAGAATACCCCACATTCGCACGAAAGAGCCTATATATACGTCCATTAGCGAGCTTGAAAATATATACAACGGAAAAACGTCTACCAGCTCAAAGATAAAAAACAACGATAGCAATCCTTTACAAACAGAGCTGAAATTTTAAGGACATTGATATGACACCTATTCATCCGTGGGGTAAGCTCGATTGGCTCATTTCCAAAATCGGAGTTAGAACATGGACGGGCGTTTTCTGCTCATCATTTGAACCTAGATGTCTAGCGGTCGCCGAATGGATATCAAAAAAAAATGAAAACCATCATTTCTGTATAAAAATAGATGATCCACAAAGTCGATTCACTGCAGAAATCACAAGAAAAACTGATGACAATGAAAAAGTCATCCGTGGACTATTGCGAAACAAAATTGACTTAACAACTCAAGACCTACTTGCTGGACCGGGAGCTTGGAATGAATTTGCTCAAAAAATCTCATCTACGAAAGACTGCTCTTTGTTATTCGACATTACCTGCATGCCAAAACGGGTATTTCTTTTCACTATAAAGCAACTACTAAAATCTTCTAACGTCAGAGACCTCGTAGTTTGTTACACCAGGCCTGCGGGCTACAAAGAAGGACAACTTACCGAAGACGCGTTGCCTCCATCAGCAATTCCAGGTTTTTCGAGAATAAAAGAAACAAGCGGCGACCCAATTACTATCGTAAGCGTTGGTTATATGGCGTTTAACTTAGGCGAGTTGCTAGAACAACAGAAAGGTAGAACAGCTAAATTTCTGTTTCCTTTCCCACCAGGCTCACCGGGTTTTAGAAGAAGTTGGCGACTGCTACACGACCTTTCTCAAGGCATGGATATGCAGACTGAAATTAAGCGAATAAACTCGATGGATATGTTCGCAACAGTCGATTGGCTGCGGAACATTCAGCAAGCAGCAAATGGAAATATTGATTTAATCCCACTTGGGCCAAAGCCTCACGCACTTGCAATGGGGTTAGCATTCCCCAAAATGGGAGAATCTGCCGAGATATCATATTCTCAACCGAGACTATACCATCCGGAGTATTCGCAAGGCATTTACAAAGATGACCAAGGTGTATCAGGCATAACAGCGTATTGTATAAGAAGAAATTACATCGATTTCGTTTAGATCGGAATTAATGTCACATTTTTTTATTCTGAGTACAATTTTCATGCACGCCTGGATATTGGGATAGTCCTGTTTTTTTAGTTAAAAGTTCGACAAACGCCTTGGCCATTGGCGATTTCTGATCCTTGCGCTGCACCAGCCACACCGCCGACACCGCCTCCGGATCGAGCAGCGGTCGATAGACCACACCGTCAATGCGCATCCGCTGATACGACGCCGGCAACACCGAAACCCCCAGCCCCGCTGCGACCAGTCCGATGATGGTCATCGCCTCACCGGCCTCCTGGGCGAAGTGCGGACTGAATCCGGCATCGCGCGCCAGACTGAGCAGTTGCGCATACAACCCGCTGCCATAGCTGCGTGGAAAGAACACGAACGGCTCCAGCGCCAGCGCCGAGAGGAACAAGCCTTCCTCGCTGCCCTGCGCCAACGGATGTTTGGAGCCGAGCACCGCCACCAGCGGCTCACGCATCAGCTCCACCACACTCAGCGAATCCGGCAGGCCCAGCGGGCGCATGATCCCGACTTCGATCGACTCATCCACCAGCGCGTCCGCGACCATGGTGCTGCTCATCTCCCGCAGGTTCAGGTGGACTGCCGGGAAACGCTGACGAAAAGCAAAAATCGCCTGGGGAATGGTCGAGTTGAACGGCGCCGACGAGGTGAAGCCAATCTTCAATTCGCCCAGTTCGCCGAGTTGTGCACGCCGGGCGACGTCCGCCGCTTTGTCGACCTGCGCCAGCACCAGCCGCGCCTCCTCCAGAAACAATCGCCCGGCCTCGCTCAGCTCGACCCGACGATTGGTGCGCTCGAACAACCGCGCGCCGACCTCTTGCTCCAGCGCCTGGATCTGCTGGCTCAGCGGTGGCTGAGAGATCCCCAGCACCTGTGCGGCGCGGCCGAAATGCAGTTCTTCGGCGACGGCGATGAAGTAGCGCAGATGACGCAATTCCATGGAAACCCCATTAGGTCGTTAAAGCTATCAAACAGGTCGAACAATATATTGGATAGAAACATTAGCCAGCTATATGATTTTTTCATTGCCTGCCTGGCCGTGCCCTCCGAGGTCTGATGTGAAAACCGCCGCCGCCCCTCTTGCCCATGAAGTTCCGCCTGCCGCGGCGGACGATGTCATCGCCGAGCTGCAGGAGATCTACATCGAAAAAGGCACGCCGATGTTCATGCGCACGGTGCTGGCGCTGTTCAGCGGCGGCTTCGCGACCTTCGCTTTGCTGTATTGCGTGCAGCCGATGATGCCGCTGCTGTCCCACGAGTATGGAATCAACGCGGCGCAGAGCAGCCTGATTCTGTCGGTAGCGACTGGCATGCTGGCCGTCGGGCTGTTGATCACCGGGCCGATCTCCGACCGGGTCGGACGCAAACCGGTGATGGTCGCGGCACTGTTCGCCGCCGCGTTGTGCACCATCGCCAGCTCGATGATGCCGAGCTGGCACGGCGTGCTGATCATGCGCGCGCTGATCGGGCTGTCGTTGAGCGGCCTGGCGGCCGTGGCAATGACTTACCTGAGTGAGGAAATCCATCCGCAGCACATCGGTCTGGCGATGGGCCTGTACATCGGCGGCAACGCGATTGGCGGGATGAGCGGGAGGTTGATCACCGGGGTGTTGATCGACTTTGTCAGTTGGCACACGGCAATGCTGGTAATCGGCGGTCTGGCATTGGTTGCGGCGGCAGTATTCTGGAAAATCCTCCCCGAATCGCGCAACTTCCGCTCACGCTCGCTGCACCCACGCAGCCTGCTCGATGGCTTCACCATGCACTTTCGCGACGCCGGCCTGCCGCTGCTGTTTCTTGAAGCGTTCGTGCTGATGGGCGCCTTCGTCACTCTGTTCAACTACATCGGTTATCGCCTGCTGGCCGCGCCGTACAACCTCGATCAGGTGTTCGTCGGTTTGCTGTCGGTGGTGTACCTGTCGGGCATCTACAGCTCGGCGAAGATCGGTTCGCTGGCGGACAAACTGGGGCGGCGCAAAGTGCTGTGGGCAACCATCGCGCTGATGTTCGCCGGCCTTGCGCTCACGATGTTTACGCCGCTGTTGCTGGTGATCGTCGGCATGCTGATCTTCACCTTCGGCTTCTTCGGCGCGCACTCGGTGGCGAGCAGCTGGATCGGCCGGCGTGCGACCAAGGCCAAGGGCCAGGCGTCGTCGTTGTATTTGTTCAGCTATTACGCCGGGTCGAGTATTGCCGGCACGGCTGGCGGGGTGTTCTGGCATCTCGGCGGGTGGAATGGCATCGGCCTGTTTATTGGCGCCCTGTTGATGATCGCGCTGTTGGTGGCGTTGAAACTGGCGAAGTTGCCGCCCCTCGGTGGCAGCGCTCCCGCTTGAGTCAGAACACCATTTTTTTCAGGATTCGGCGCCCACACATTTCGTGTTTGATAACGGCTGCGATGTGTAGCGCTACTTGAACCAGTAACATCACGCACGCCCAAACATGGATGACGAAGAACCGATCAATCCACTGTAGATCGTTCAGCGGCGCCGGAATAAGAACCAGATCAAATATATTGATCGGTCGATCCATCATTAATATTCCTGTGAGCAAGACAACCGCCGTCATCAGATAAATAGACTTATGCATCCAACTCGCCAGACGCTCCACAAAGGTCCTGTCCACCTCGCAAGTGGTGTGAGAGCCTCTGACAGAAACATACAATCTCAGTATAAATATCGGAATAAATAAAGCCGTCACCGAAACATTTATAAATCCGACTATCGATTTTGTTTCCGCTGCAACTTTAATGACTGACACATAGAAGCCAGACAACAGAGCCCATAAAATTACTGCCGCAGATATCCAGTGCAAAGCAATCTGGAGACGCGAATATCCCACCCTTTTCATTGCAACCATCCTGATAAACAAGTGGCGCCATTACAAGGCTCTTAATTATCAACGTCAACGAGAAAACAATTAACAGAAACTGCACAAAGTAAACAATCTTTACGAACAAGGTTTATTGCACGTTCAACTTAAACATACAAAAATCAATTACCGCCCGAACATTGCATTCGGGCGGTCGTGTCAAAATCTTACTCGTGATACTGCGCCGACAGTTCATGCACCGCGCGCAGGAACGCACCGGCGTGCTCTGGGTCGACTTCCGGAGTGATGCCATGACCCAGGTTGAACACGTGGCCACTGCCTTTGCCATAGCTGGCCAGAATACGACCGACTTCAGTGCGGATCGCTTCAGGTTTGGCGTAGAGCACGGTCGGGTCCATGTTGCCTTGCAGCGCGACCTTGTCGCCGACGCGGGCGCGGGCGTTGCCGATGTCGCAGGTCCAGTCCAGGCCCAGTGCGTCGGCGCCAGCGTCGGCGATGCTTTCCAGCCACAGGCCGCCGTTCTTGGTGAACAGGATCACCGGCACCTTGCGACCGTCGTGCTCGCGGATCAGGCCGCAGACGATTTTCTTCATGTACGCCAGGGAGAACTCCTGATACGCCGCCGCCGACAGGTTGCCGCCCCAGGTGTCGAAAATCTGCACCGCTTGCGCGCCGGCCTGGATCTGGCCGTTGAGGTACGAGGTCACCGACTGCGCCAGCTTGTCCAGCAGCAGGTGCATGACTTGCGGGTTGTCGTAGAGCATCGCCTTGGTTTTGCGGAAGTCTTTCGACGAGCCGCCTTCAACCATGTAAGTGGCGAGGGTCCACGGGCTGCCGGAGAAGCCGATCAGCGGCACACGACCATTCAGCTCGCGGCGAATGGTGCTGACCGCGTCCATCACATAGCCGAGATCCTTGTGTGGATCAGGGATCGGCAACGCTTCGATGTCGGCCAGGGTGCTGACGACTTTCTTGAAGCGCGGACCTTCACCGGTCTCGAAGTACAGGCCCTGGCCCATGGCATCGGGGATGGTGAGGATGTCGGAGAACAGGATCGCCGCGTCCAGTTGCGGGTAGCGGTCGAGCGGTTGCAACGTAACTTCGCAAGCGAATTCCGGATTCATGCACAGGCTCATGAAATCACCGGCCTGGGCACGGCTGGCGCGGTATTCAGGCAGGTAGCGGCCGGCCTGGCGCATCATCCACACCGGGGTGACGTCTACAGGTTGCTTGAGCAGGGCGCGGAGGAAACGGTCGTTCTTCAGGGCAGTCATGTCGGCATCCGGAAAAAAAGTGCGGGCATTTTCTCAGAGCGCGACGCAAAAGGCACGGATGCAGGTCAGCCTTTTGTCTATCGGGTCAATTTATTGCGTTGGAATACTGATTTTGCAACACCCCAAAACAACTGTAGGAGTGAGCCTGCTCGCGATAGCGGTGTTTCAGTCAATGCATCAGGGACTGATCTACCGTCATCGCGAGCAGGCTCACTCCTACAAGGTATTGCGTTGTTTGCTTAGACACCCAGGTAATCCAGGATCCCTTCAGCCGCATTACGGCCTTCGAAGATCGCCGTCACCACCAGGTCGGAACCGCGCACCATGTCGCCACCGGCGAAGATTTTCGGGTTGCTGGTCTGGTGCTTGTACTGTCCCTGCTCGGGCGCAACGACACGGCCCTGGCTGTCGGTCTGGATCTCGAACTGCTCGAACCACGGCGCCGGGCTCGGGCGGAAACCGAAAGCGATGACCACGGCGTCAGCCGGGATGATCTCTTCGGAACCCGGAATCGGCTCGGGGCTGCGACGGCCACGGGCGTCCGGTTCGCCGAGACGGGTCTCGACCACTTTCACGCCTTCGACCTTGTCCTCGCCAACGATGGCGATCGGCTGGCGGTTGTAGAGGAATTTCACGCCTTCTTCCTTGGCGTTCTTCACCTCTTTGCGCGAGCCGGGCATGTTCGCTTCGTCACGACGATAGGCGCAGGTCACCGACTTGGCGCCCTGGCGGATCGACGTGCGGTTGCAGTCCATCGCCGTGTCGCCGCCCCCAAGAACCACGACCTTCTTGCCTTTCATGTCGACGAAATCTTCCGGCGACTTTTCAAAGCCCAGGTTGCGGTTGACGTTGGCGATCAGGAAGTCCAGCGCGTCATAGACACCCGGCAGATCCTCACCGGCAAAACCGCCCTTCATGTAGGTGTAGGTGCCCATGCCCATGAACACGGCATCGTATTCGGCGAGCAGTTGCTCCATGGTCACGTCCTTGCCGACCTCGGTGTTGAGGCGGAATTCGATGCCCATGCCGGTGAAGACTTCGCGGCGATTGCTCAGCACGGTTTTCTCGAGCTTGAACTCGGGGATGCCGAAGGTCAGCAGACCGCCGATTTCCGGGTTCTTGTCGAACACCACCGGCGTCACGCCGCCGCGTACCAGCACGTCGGCACAACCGAGACCCGCCGGGCCTGCGCCGATGATCGCGACACGCTTGCCGGTCGGTTTGACCTTGGACATGTCCGGGCGCCAGCCCATGGCGAACGCGGTGTCGGTGATGTACTTCTCGACCGAACCGATGGTCACCGCGCCGAAGCCGTCGTTAAGGGTGCAGGCACCCTCGCACAGACGATCCTGCGGGCACACCCGGCCGCAGACTTCCGGCAGGGTGTTGGTCTGGTGCGACAGCTCGGCGGCCTGGAGGATGTTGCCCTCGGCCACCAGCTTCAGCCAGTTCGGAATGAAGTTGTGCACCGGGCACTTCCATTCGCAATACGGGTTGCCGCAACCCAGGCAGCGGTGGGCCTGGTCGGCCGACTGCTGGGGTTTGAACGGTTCGTAGATTTCCACGAACTCTTTCTTGCGTTGACGCAACAGTTTCTTCTTCGGATCCTTGCGCCCGACATCGATGAACTGGAAGTCGTTATTCAGACGTTCAGCCATTGTTAAAACCTCATCAAACTCTTCAGGCGCATATCACTGCGGGTTGGCACGGGTGCTGGAAAGCAACGACTTCAGGTTGGCAGCCTTCGGCTTGACCAGCCAGAAACGACGCAGGTAGTCATCGAGGTTCTCGGCGAGCTCACGACCCCACTCGCTGTCGGTTTCCGCGACGTACTCGTTCAGCACGTTCTGCAGGTGGCTGCGATAGGCTTCCATCGCCTCGCCGCTGATCCGCTGGATTTCCACCAGTTCGTGGTTGACCCGGTCAACGAAGGTGTTGTCCTGGTCGAGCACGTAGGCGAAACCGCCGGTCATGCCAGAGCCGAAGTTGTAACCGGTCTTGCCCAGAACGCAGACAAAACCACCGGTCATGTACTCACAGCAGTGATCGCCAGTGCCTTCCACAACCGTGTGGGCACCGGAGTTGCGCACGGCGAAACGCTCGCCTGCGGTGCCGGCGGCGAACAGCTTGCCGCCCGTGGCGCCGTACAGGCAGGTGTTGCCGATGATGGCGCTTTCCTGAGTCTTATAAACGCTGCCCTTCGGCGGCACGATGGTCAGCTTGCCACCGGTCATGCCTTTGCCGACGTAGTCGTTGGCGTCGCCTTCCAGGTACATGTTCAGACCGCCGGCGTTCCACACGCCGAAGCTCTGACCCGCAGTGCCCTTGAAGCGGAAGGTGATTGGCGCTTTGGCCATGCCCTGGTTGCCGTGCTTGCGCGCGATTTCGCCGGAGATCCGTGCGCCGATCGAACGGTCGCAGTTGCAGATGTCCAGATCGAACTCGGCGCCGCTGAGGTCGTTGATCGCCGACGTCGCCATCTCGACCATTTTCTCGGCCAGCAGGCCCTGGTCAAACGGTGGGTTGCGCTCGACGCCGCAGAACTGAGGCTTGTCCGCCGGGATGTGGTCGCTGCCCAGCAGCGGAGTCAGATCCAGGTGATGCTGCTTGGCGGTCTGGCCTTCGAGGATTTCCAGCAGATCGGTACGGCCGATCAGCTCTTCGAGGGAACGCACGCCCAGCTTGGCCAGCCACTCACGGGTTTCTTCGGCGACGTAGGTGAAGAAATTCACCACCATGTCGACGGTGCCGATGTAGTGATCCTTGCGCAGCTTCTCGTTCTGGGTCGCGACGCCGGTGGCGCAGTTGTTCAGGTGGCAGATACGCAGGTATTTGCAGCCCAGCGCGATCATCGGCGCGGTGCCGAAGCCGAAGCTTTCAGCGCCGAGGATGGCTGCCTTGATCACGTCGAGGCCGGTTTTCAGGCCGCCGTCGGTCTGGACCCGAACCTTGCCGCGCAGGTCGTTGCCGCGCAGGGTCTGGTGGGTTTCGGCCAGGCCGAGTTCCCACGGTGCACCCGCGTATTTGATCGAGGTCAGCGGCGAAGCACCGGTGCCACCGTCGTAACCGGAGATAGTGATCAAGTCCGCATAGGCCTTGGCCACACCGGCGGCGATGGTGCCGACGCCTGCTTCAGCCACGAGTTTCACCGAGACCAGCGCCTTCGGGTTGACCTGTTTCAGGTCGAAGATCAGCTGCGACAAGTCTTCGATGGAATAGATGTCGTGGTGCGGCGGTGGCGAAATCAGGGTCACGCCCGGTACTGCGTAACGCAGTTTGGCGATCAACCCGTTCACTTTACCGCCCGGCAGTTGCCCGCCCTCGCCCGGCTTGGCGCCCTGGGCGACCTTGATTTGCAGCACTTCGGCGTTGACCAGGTATTCCGGGGTCACGCCGAAACGGCCGGTCGCAACCTGCTTGATTTTCGAGCTCTTGATGGTGCCGTAGCGTGCCGGGTCTTCGCCGCCTTCGCCGGAGTTGGAACGCGCACCGAGGCGGTTCATGGCTTCGGCCAGGGCTTCGTGAGCTTCCGGCGACAGGGCGCCCAGCGAGATACCGGCGGAGTCGAAGCGCTTGAGCACCGATTCCAGCGGTTCGATTTCACTGATGTCCAGCGGCGTATCGAGGGTCTTGACCTTGAACAGGTCGCGGATCATCGACACCGGACGGTTGTCCACCAGCGAGGTGTATTCCTTGAATTTGGCGTAGTCGCCCTGCTGCACGGCGGCTTGCAGGGTGTTGACCACGTCCGGGTTGTACGCGTGATATTCGCCACCGTGGACGAACTTCAGCAGACCGCCCTGCTGGATCGGCTTGCGCGGACTCCAGGCTTCGGTGGCCAGTGCTTTCTGCTCGGCTTCGATGTCGACGAAACGCGCACCCTTGATGCGGCTCGGCACGCCACGGAAGCTCAGCTCGCAAACTTCCTCGGACAGGCCGATGGCTTCGAACAACTGAGCACCGCGATACGACGCGATGGTCGAAATGCCCATCTTCGACAGGATCTTCAACAGGCCTTTGGTGATGCCTTTACGGTAGTTCTTGAACACCTCGTAGAGGTCGCCCAGTACTTCACCGGTACGGATCAGGTCGCCCAGCACTTCGTACGCGAGGAACGGATAGACCGCCGAGGCGCCGAAGCCGATCAGCACGGCGAAGTGATGCGGATCGCGTGCGGTGGCGGTTTCAACCAGGATGTTGGAGTCGCAGCGCAGGCCTTTTTCGGTCAGACGGTGGTGCACCGCGCCGGTGGCGAGCGAAGCGTGGATCGGCAGTTTGCCCGGGGCGATATGACGGTCGCTCAGAACGATCTGGGTACGACCGGCACGCACGGCTTCTTCAGCCTGATCGGCGACGTTGCGGATCGCCGCTTCGAGGCCGACGCTTTCGTCGTAGTTGAGGTCGATGATCTGCCGCTCGAAACCCGGGCGGTCGAGGTTCATCAGCGAGCGCCACTTGGCCGGCGAGATCACTGGCGAGCTGAGGATCACGCGCGAGGCGTGCTCCGGCGATTCCTGGAAGATGTTGCGCTCGGCACCGAGGCAGATCTCCAGCGACATCACGATCGCTTCACGCAGCGGGTCGATCGGCGGGTTGGTGACCTGCGCGAACTGCTGGCGGAAATAGTCGTACGGCGTGCGCACACGCTGCGACAGCACGGCCATCGGCGTGTCGTCGCCCATCGAGCCGACGGCTTCGTAGCCTTGTTCGCCAAGCGGACGCAGTACCTGATCGCGCTCTTCAAACGTGACCTGATACATCTTCATGTATTGCTTGAGCTGATCGACATCGTAGAACGCCGAACCGTGGTCGTTGTCTTCCATGGTCGCCTGGATGCGCAGGGCATTCTTGCGCAACCATTGCTTGTACGGATGACGGGATTTCAGACGGTTGTCGATTGCGTCGGTGTCGAGGATCTGCCCGGTTTCGGTGTCCACGGCGAGGATCTGCCCCGGACCGACACGGCCCTTGGCAATCACGTCCTCTGGCTGGTAGTTCCAGACGCCGATTTCCGAGGCAACGGTGATGAAACCGTTGGTGGTAGTAACCCAGCGTGCCGGACGCAGACCGTTACGATCGAGCAGGCACACCGCGTAACGACCATCGGTCATTACCACGCCGGCCGGGCCGTCCCACGGTTCCATGTGCATCGAGTTGTACTCGTAGAACGCACGCAGATCCGGGTCCATGGTTTCAACGTTCTGCCACGCTGGCGGAATGATCATCCGCACGCCACGGAACAGGTCGATGCCACCGGTGACCATCAGTTCGAGCATGTTGTCCATGCTCGAGGAGTCGGAACCGACACGGTTGACCAGCGGGCCGAGCTCTTCCAGATCCATCAGATCGTTGGTGAACTTGGTCCGACGGGCCTGCGCCCAGTTACGGTTACCGGTAATGGTGTTGATCTCACCGTTGTGGGCGAGGAAGCGGAATGGCTGGGCCAGCGGCCATTTCGGCAAGGTGTTGGTAGAGAAGCGCTGGTGGAACACGCAGATCGCGGTTTGCAGGCGCTGGTCACCCAGGTCCGGATAGAACGCGGCCAGGTCGGCCGGCATCATCAGGCCTTTATAGATGATGGTCTTGTGCGAAAAGCTGCAGATGTAGTGGTCGGTGTCGGCGGCGTTGGCCACCGACGAGCGACGACGGGCGCTGAATAGCTTGACCGCCATGTCCTGATCGCTCAGGCCTTCACCGCCGATGTACACCTGCTCGATCTGCGGCAGGCGCTCGAGGGCCAGTCGGCCGAGGACGCTGGTGTCGATCGGCACTTTGCGCCAGCCGATCAGTTGCAGGCCTTCAGCGAGGATCTCGCGGTTCATGTTCTCGCGAGCGGCTTCGGCCTTGGCCGGATCCTGGTTGAAGAAGACCATGCCCACGGCATATTGCTTGGGCAGCTCGACGCTGAAGTTTTCCTGGGCAATCGCCCGCAGGAACGCGTCAGGCTTTTGAATCAGCAGACCGCAACCGTCACCGGTCTTGCCGTCGGCATTAATCCCACCGCGGTGGGTCATGCAGGTCAGGGCCTCGATGGCCGTTTGCAAAAGGGTATGACTGGGCTCGCCCTGCATATGGGCTATCAGGCCGAAACCGCAGTTATCCTTGAATTCATCTGGTTGGTACAGACCTGCTTTCATAGACACTTTCTCACCAGGCTGCCTCTTTACGAGGCAAATTTCTTTTCAATTCAACCACTTGCTTGCCGCGCCGAACGTACGCCGGCTTTGCGGGGGCAAAAGGGTGGTCATTGTACACAGCGACACAGAGGCTCACAAATTTGACGACGAAATGTCGCAAATTCATGTCGCATTTGTGAAAGGTTTAAAGCGATCTGCTGTGCTAGTCAAAACTTTTTTAATTTTGACTGCAACGACTCAAAGACTACTGTGACGCAGACACCACAAGGCACGCGACCTGGAAGGAAGCGCGCACTCGTAGAAATTTTGAGGTGCTTGGAGAGGCGGCCTGGGTAAGGCCGCCGAATCTTCAGCGAGTTGTTGCCAGTTCCTGTTGGACGCTGGCGACAGTGCGAGGCCAAGGTTTACCAGCCTGAACCTTCGCTGGCAAGGCCTTGATGGCAGAAACGGCTGCATCACGATTGGCGAAGTTGCCGTAGGTGATCACGTAAAGCGGCTTGCCGTTAAGGACTTTCTTGAAATAACGGTACTCGCCGCCCTGTTCCTTGACGAAGTTCTGTGCGGTCGCTTCGGAGCTGGTGCCGAGGATCTGCACCACGTAATTGCTGGTCGGCTGACCGGCGTACCAGCTGCCACCGGCAGCCTTGGCCACGGTAACCGGCTTCTCGGCCGGTTTGGCAGCCGCAACAGGCTTGGCCGGGGCCGGAGCCGGCTTGGCCGCTGGCGCTGCCGGAGCAGGCTTGGCGGTGGCGACCTGAGTCGGTGCCGGGGTCGGCTTGGCCGCGGGTGCCGGAACCGGGGTTGGCGCCGGGCCAGCCGGAACACCTGCCGGTGGTGCGGAAGTCGTTACGGTCGGCGGTGTTGCGCTGGAGCCTTCGACAGGCACGCCGTCGTCACCTTCAGTGATGCCACCCGCAGCTTCAGCCAACGGGCCGCGCATCACCGGCTGCGAGTTGCCGACCAGCGGCAGCGGCATCGGCTGGGTATTGCCGGCGAACTCGACGTTCGGTGCGCCGCCATTGGCGCCTTGGCCCAATGGCAGTTGTGCCTGTTCGTTGGCAGGTGCGCCGGTGGTTGGCGCCTTGTTGCGACCCGGCATCAGCCAGGCGGCGGCGACCGCGACCACAACGACGGCGGAAATCGCCAATACGTGTTTCTTCGGCATGTTGAACCCCATACTTGGACGCTTGACCGCAGAGCGGCTGGCAATCATGACTTCGATCAGTGCATCGCGAGCGACCTGGTTGATGTTACCAGGCCAACCCTCGGCGCTTTCGTGAATCTCAGAGATCTGATCCGCGGTGAAAAGTTCGACACCCCGGCCCGCACCTTCGAGCCGTTGGTCGAGATATTCGCGGGTCTCTTCTTCGGTATACGGCTGCAGTTCGATGACGTGGAAGCGCTCTTCCTCGAGGTGCAAGGCCTCCAGTTGCGCGATCAGCGACGACTCACCGAACAGGAACACATGCGGGCGACCTTCCGGTGCACCGGCCCCTAGCGCCATCAGCGCTTCGAGCGCGGATTCGTCGAGCTGCTCGGCGTCATCCACCAGCAGATAGACCTCCTGGCCGGTAAGCGCGAGCTGCACCACCTGATCCAGAATCGCGCCAACTTCGGCCTGAGCCACGTTCAGTGCCTGAGCCACCTGACGCAGCACGCCGGCGGCATCGCCAGCTCCACGGGCCGACACGACAACGCTTTGTACCGATTGCTTGTTGGTGCTGGCCACCAGCGCCTGACGCAGCAAGGTCTTGCCGCTGCCCTGCGGGCCGGTGACCACCAGCAGCAACTGGCTGTAACGCGCCAGGTGGTGCAATTGCCCCAGCACCGGTTTGCGCTGGGCCGGGAAGAATTTGAAGCCCGGCACCCGCGGCGCGAAAGGGTCGTGACTTAACTGGAAATGGCCGAGGAACGCCTCGTCGGCATGCAAACTAGTCATCGGAATCTTATTAACCTTTAAGCTGAGCCAGAGCGCGGTAATCCGCTCCCAGCGTGGCCTGTAGAACCTCTTTCGGATAATCGGCGGTCACCACCGCTTCGCCCATCCGGCGCAGCAGCACCAGGCGCAGACGACCGTCGATCACTTTTTTATCAATTGCCATATGTTCGAGAAAATCGGCTTCGGTCATTTCTTCCGGCGGAATCACCGGCAGACCGGCACGCTGGAACAGACGAATGCCGCGATCACGTTCCTGCTCGCTGATCCAGCCCAGACGCGCGGACATCTCCAGCGCCATCACGGTGCCAGCGGCCACCGCCTCACCATGCAACCAGACACCATAGCCCATGTGGGTCTCGATGGCGTGGCCGAAGGTGTGGCCGAGGTTGAGCGTGGCGCGCACTCCGGTTTCCTTCTCATCGGCACCGACCACTGCCGCCTTGGCCGCGCAGGAACGCTCGATGGCGTAGGTCAGGGCCTTCTGGTCCAGCGCGCGCAGAGCGTCGACGTTGTCTTCGAGCCAGGCCAGGAACGGCTCGTCGCAGATCAGACCGTACTTGATGACTTCGGCCAGACCGGCGGACAGTTCACGCTCCGGCAGGGTTTTCAGCGATGCAGTATCGATCAGCACCACGTTCGGCTGATAGAACGCGCCGACCATGTTCTTGCCCAGCGGATGGTTGATACCGGTCTTGCCGCCCACCGACGAATCGACCTGGGACAGCAGCGTGGTAGGAATCTGGATGAAATCGACACCGCGCTGGTAGCAGGCGGCGGCAAAACCGGCCATGTCACCGATGACACCGCCGCCGAGGGCGATGATCGTGGTGCGGCGGTCGTGACGGGCAGTCAGCAGGCCGTCGAAGATCAGTTGCAGGGTTTCCCAGTTCTTGAAGGCTTCGCCGTCCGGCAGCACCACCGAGATCACCGAGAACTGCGCAAGGCTGCGGGTCAGACGTTCGAGATAGAGCGGCGCAACGGTCTCGTTGGAGATGATTGCCACTTGCCGCCCATGGATATGCGGCGCCAGCAACTCGGGCTGATCCAACAAACCTTCGCCAATATGAATCGGGTAGCTGCGCTCGCCTAGATCGACCTTGAGTGTCTGCATGTGTCCCCACAGTGAAGATGGAAGCAGGCGTCCTGCCCTGAATTATTGGTTGTCTGCGGCCTATAGCGAATCTGACGCCGCTCGCACGCCATCCGCCACAACCTCGGCGGCTGTGACAGGACGCCGAGGATAGCGCATTTCCGGCGGCGCTTTAACGGGGTGGCAGCTGCGCCAGACGGTCGAGAATGTCGAGCACCACCATGCGCGGTGGCCGTTCGTCGGTTTCCACCACCAGATCGGCGATCTCCCGATAAAGCGGATCGCGGATCTCGAGCAGGTCTCGCAGGGTTTTCGCCGGATCGGCGGTGCGCAGCAAAGGACGATTGCGATCGCGCGACGTACGCCCGACCTGCTGCTCGACGGAGGCATGCAGATACACCACCCGTCCGCCCGCGTGCAGGGCCTTGCGGTTGGCATCACGCATCACCGCGCCGCCGCCGGTCGCCAGCACCACGCCGTCGAACGCGCACAGCTCGGCGATCATCGCCTGCTCACGGTCACGAAAGCCGGGCTCGCCTTCCTTGTCGAAGATCCACGGGATATTGGCGCCCGTGCGCAGTTCAATTTCCTTGTCGGAATCTTTGAACGGCAGGCGCAGCTCTTTGGCCAGCAACCGGCCGATGGTGCTTTTTCCAGCGCCCATCGGTCCTACAAGAATCAAATTTCGCACAGAATCAACGACTCACAGCAATCGCCTGGTTATTCATGATACGCGGAGTGAGAAATACCAGCAGCTCGGATTTTTTCTCCGAAACCACATCACGCCGGAAAAGGCGGCCAAGATACGGCACATCGCCAAGAAATGGCACCTTATCTACGACCTTGCTTTGAGTATTTGAGAAAACGCCCCCGATCACGATGGTCTCGCCGTCGTTCACCAGCACCTTGGCGTTGACCTCGTTCTTCTTGATCGGCGGTACATCCTGCACTTTGTTCAGGTAGTCCGGTTCGTCCTTGGTGACCTTGACCTCCATGATGATGCGGTTGTCGGGGGTGATCTGCGGCGTCACTTCCAGCGACAGCGAAGCCTCCTTGAACGACACCGACGTCGCACCGCTGGAGCTGGCTTCCTGATACGGAATCTCGGTGCCCTTGAGGATCTTCGCCGTCTCTTTGTCGGAGGTGACCACTTTGGGCTGCGAGACGATCTCACCGTTGCCGGTCTTCTCCATGGCGGTCAGCTCAAGATCGAGCAGCACATTGTCGGTAATGAAGGCGATGCCGATCCCCGAGGTATTACCCACCGTGCCCATGTCGACGAACGGCGAGTTGGTACTGGTGCTGCCCGGTGTGCCAATGGTGGTCGAGGTGCCGTTACTGACCCCCGAGGTGTTCCAGTTGCCCTTGTTCTGGATCGAACCGCCCCAGCGCACGCCCAGACTCTTGTCGTAATCGACGTTGGCCTCGACGATCCGCGCCTCGATCATCACCTGGCGCACCGGAATATCCAGTTGCGCCACGATCCGCCGCAGTTCGTCGAGGCGATCCTGGGTCTGGTAGGCAATGATGTTGTTGGTGCGCTCATCGACGGTAATCGAGCCACGCTCGTCGATTTTCGCCTCGGCGCTGGTCACCGACTGGAACAGCTTGGCGATGTCCGCGGCCTTGGCGTAATTCACTTGCAGCAGTTCGCGGCGCAGCGGCGCCAGTTCGGCGATCTGTTTCTGCGACTCCAGCTCCTGGCGTTCACGGGCGGCGATTTCGTCGGCCGGCGCCACCAGCAACACGTTGCCGATCTTGCGCTTGTCCAGCCCTTTGGTTTTCAACACAAGATCAAGCGCCTGATCCCACGGCACGTTCTGCAGACGCAGGGTGATCCCGCCCTGCACCGTATCGCTGGCCACCAGATTGAGGTTGGTAAAGTCGGCGATCAGTTGCAGCACCGAACGCACGTCGATGTCCTGGAAATTCAGCGAAAGCTTTTCGCCGCTGTAGCTGTTGCGGTCAGCGTTGCGCTTTTGCAGGTCATCGACCGTCATCGGGCGAATACTGACGGTCAGTTTGTTGTCGGTCTGGTAGGTGGAATAGTCGAACGTACCGCTGGGTTCGACGGTGATGACCGCACGATCACCGGTGGCGGCAGCGTTGACGAACTGCACCGGCGTGGCGAAGTCCTTGACGTCGAGGCGCACCCGCAGCCTGTCGGGCAACTGCGTGCGGGCGAAGCTGAGGATGATCTTTCCGTCATGCTCCTGGATGTCCGGGGCGATGGTCGGATCCGACAGGTCGATGACGACGTTGCCCTCTCCCGCGGTGCCACGCTGGAAGTCGACGCCACGAATGGTTTTGGCGACGGGGGTATAAGCCTTCGCCGGCGCTGGAGCCGCGACCGGTCGTGGTGCAGCAGTGGCTGGCCGTGGTGCAGCAGGCTTGGCGCCCTGCCCGACCACCACGAACAGATTGTTGCCCTCGACCCGTGAGGTGTAGGGCGTCAGTTGCGTCAGATTGATGATCAGGCGCGTGCGGTCGTTGGCTTCCACCACTGTGGCGGTTCGCGCGTTACCGCTGCCCAGATCGCGGGTCTTGCTCGTCAGTTGGCTGGCGACACCCGGCAGATCCAGGGCGATTCGCGCCGGCGATTCGGTGGTGTAGCCCTTGGGTTGCGGTGGCGGGCTGTCGAACGACAGCTTCAACTCGATGCGATCACCCGGTAACGCCGCGACATCCAGCGTCTTGAGGCTGGCCGCCTGAACCATCGGTGAAAGCAGCGCTATCCATAGCGAAAAACCGAGGGTGGAGAAAATCCTGTTCATTGTTCGACTTCCACTATGAGTGCTCTTTCAAAGGAATGGTGCGCGGACGTTCCAGCCAGGCGCCTTCGCCGTCGGGCACGATCTCGACCACATCGACCTGAGTGGCGCTGATGGCGACAATGCGCCCGTCGTTGCGCCCCAGGTAGTCGCCGACTTTCAACCGATGCACTGCACCCGCCCCGCGCAGCAAGGCGAAGGAGCCGCTGGCATTGGAGATCGTGCCGACCATTTCAAACTGCTCGATGTTGAAACCTTCGAGGTATTGCTTGACCCGGTTGGGGTCGGGTTTGACGTTGCGCGAGCCACGCTGCTGCCCGGCCAGATCGACGCGCACCTGGCGCGAGAACGGGTTGCGCAGGTTGGCCGCGCTGTAGGTAAAGGTGGGATAGGAATGAAAGGTCGGCGTCGGCTCGATCCGGCCGGCCGGGCGCAGACGCACTTCGTTCATGTAGGCGTCGAGGTCGCTGAATTCGTCACTGCTGCCGCAACCACTGAGGCCGAGCACCAGCACTGACAGGGCGAAATAACGGATCGGGGTCATTTGTCCAACCCCTTGTCGTTATAGCGGTAGGTCTTGGCGAGGATGCTCATGCGCAGCTTCGTCCCGCCGTCGGGATTGGCCGGTGCCAGTTCGAAATCGTGCAAGGTGACGATCCGTGGCAACCCGGCGACGCCACTGACGAAGGTCGCGAGGTCGTGGTAAGCCCCGGTGACAGTGATCTGGATCGGCAGCTCGATGTAGAACGGCTGGGTCACCTCCGGCAGCAGCTTGATCTCTTCGAATTCAAGACCGCTGCCCAGCCCGGTACGGGTAATGTCTTCGAGCAATCCCGGGACTTCGGTGTCGCTGGGCAACTGCCGCAGGAGCACGCCGAAGGAGTTCTCCATCTCCTTCATCTGCTGGGTGTACAGCTCCAGGTTGGCGGCCATGTGCGCCTTGCTGGCGAACTGCTCCTTCAAGGTGTCCTCTTCCTGACGCTTGGCTTCCAGCTGGTTTTCCACGTCGCTGATGAAAAAGTTATAGCCAAGCGCCAACACCAGCACCGCCAGCAACGCTCCCGCGATGGTTTTCACCGCGGCCGGCCAGGAGCCGATATTGCTGGTGTCCAGATCGTTGAAGTCAATATTGCGCAGATTTTGCAGCCATTCGGACGGCTTCATTTGTCGCCCTCCGTCGCGGCTGGCTGGGTCTGACGCACGGTCAGCTGAAAGACGTTGGCCTGATCCACCTGACCGGCAGTCGTCGCTTTCACTTCATTAAGACTCGGCGCATCGAACCAGTCGGAAGCATCCAGATTGCGCATCAGCTCCGAAACGCGGTTGTTCGACTCCGCCGCGCCGCTGATCGACAGCGTCTTGCCGAGCAATTTCACGCTGGTGAAATACACCCCGTCCGGCAGCGTGCGCGCCAGTTGGTCGAAGATCCGCCCGCTGATCTGCCGGTTGCCCTGCAAGTCCTGGATGATGCGCATGCGCTCGACCAGTTGCTGGCGCCGTGCCTTGAGTTCGCTGATCTGCTTGATCCGTTCGTCGACCACGGCGATCTGTTTGCCAATGTAGTCATTGCGTGCTGTCTGCCGCTCGATGGCGGTGCCGACGATCTGATCGGCGATGAACACCGCGCCCACCGAGCCGACGAAGACCCCGATCAGAATCAGCAGAAAGCGTTTGCGCCGCTCTTCGCGGCGCTCTTCACGCCAGGGGAGAAGGTTGATCCGCGCCATCAGTCGAAACTCCTGAGCGCGAGCCCGCAGGCAATCATCAGGGCCGGCGCGTCACTGGCCAGGGCCCCGGCGTTGACCTTGCTGCTCAAGGCCATGTCGGAAAACGGGTTGGCGACCTGGGTCGGGGTGCCCAGACGCTGTTCGATCAGCCGATCCAGCCCCGGCACCGAGGCGGTGCCGCCGGCCAACAGGATGTGATCGACGGCGTTGTACTGCCCGGAGGCAAAGAAGAACTGCAACGAGCGCGAGACCTGCTGCACCAGAGCATCACGGAACGGTTGCAATACCTCGCTGACATAGTCGTCCGGCAGACCGCCCTGCTTTTTCGCCAGCCCGGCCTGCTCGACAGTCAGGCCGTAGCGGCGCTGGATTTCCTCGGTCAGTTGCCGGCCACCGAACAGTTGCTCGCGGGTATAGATGATGCGGCCGTTATGCAGGACGCTGAGGGTAGTCATGGTCGCGCCGATGTCCACCACCGCCACGGTCAGGCGTTCCTGCGAGGCTGCCAGTTGAGTGGCGAGCAGACCGAACGAGCGCTCTAGCGCATAGGCCTCGACATCGACCACGCGCGCGGTCAGCCCGGCCAGCGCCAGCGCCGCTTCGCGGACTTCGACGTTTTCCTTGCGACAGGCGGCCAGCAGCACGCTGACCCGCTCCGGGTTGCGCGGCGACACGCCCTGGACTTCGAAATCGATGGCGACTTCGTCCAGTGGATAGGGAATGTATTGGTCGGCTTCGATCTTGAGCTGGTTTTCCAGCTCGTCATCGGTCAGCCCGGCGTCCATCTCGATGATCTTGGTGATCACCGCAGAACCGGCCACCGCCACCGCCACGCTCTTGAGCCCGGTGCGTGCCTTGACCAGCACCCGGGACAAGGCGTGGCCCACGCCTTCGAGCTCGGCGATATTCTTTTCGACCACGGCGTTGGGCGGCAGCGGCTCTACCGCGTAGGCCTCGACCCGGTAGCGGTCGCCCTGACGGCTCAACTCCAGCAGCTTCACCGAAGTGGAGCTGATGTCGATCCCCAGTAACGTATTGGTCTTTTTCTTGAAGAGTCCCAGCACTACCAATTCCCTATGACTTTCCGTGAGTTACGGACTCTGTAATACGCATTGCGTTCCTTCACCCCGTCTTGACAGAAGCGCAAATGACGCCCCCAGCAGAAAAGTGCTTATAATGCCCAGCGTTTTTTTCCGCTTTTTACTGCCGGCCCAGGTTGTTCTGTGTGTTACCGGAACCCTGTCGCCCAATTCATTCTTTGCCCTGGATGTTCAAAAGCCTTGATTCGTCTGCTGAAATTTTTCGGTTGGTCCATCGTCGCCGTTTTCTGCGGACTGCTTTTAGGTCTCAGCGGCGCGTTTCTTTACCTTAGTCCGGGTTTGCCGTCTGTGGAGGCGCTGAGAAGCATTCAGTTGCAGATTCCGCTCCGGGTCTACAGCAGCGACAACAAATTGATCGCAGAATTTGGCGAAATGCGCCGTACTCCGATCCGTTTCGCCGACATTCCACCCAATTTCATTAATGCGTTACTAAGTGCTGAAGACGACAATTTCGCCAACCACTATGGCGTCGATCCGAGCAGCCTGATGCGTGCCGCGACCCAACTGGTGAAAAGCGGGCACATTCAGTCCGGCGGCAGCACCATCACCATGCAGGTGGCGAAGAACTTCTTCCTGACCAGCGAACGCAGCTTCTCGCGCAAAACCACCGAGATTCTTCTGGCCCTGCAGATCGAGCGGCAGTTGACCAAGGACGAGATCCTCGAGCTGTACGTGAACAAGATTTATCTGGGTAACCGCGCCTACGGCATCGAGGCGGCGGCGCAGGTGTATTACGGTAAGTCGATCCGCGACGTCAGCCTGGCGCAGATGGCGATGATCGCCGGCCTGCCGAAAGCCCCGTCGCGCTTCAACCCGCTGGCCAACCCGGCGCGCAGCAAGGAGCGTCGCGACTGGATTCTCGGACGCATGTACAAGCTCGGGAAGATTTCCGAGGCTGACTACACCGCCGCGATCAACGAGCCGCTGAACGCCAGCTATCACGTGCCGACCCCGGAAGTGAACGCACCGTACATCGCCGAAATGGCCCGTGCCGAAATGGTCGGTCGCTATGGCAGCGACGCTTACACCGAAGGTTTCCGCGTCACCACCACGGTGCCGAGCAACCTGCAGGAAATGGCCAACACCGCGCTGCACGAAGGCTTGATGACCTACGATCAGCGCCATGGCTACCGCGGACCCGAGTCGCGCCTGCCGGGCAAGACTCACGAAGCCTGGGCGACCGAGCTGACCAAGCAGCGCACCATCAGCAGCCTGGAGCCGGCCATCGTCACCCAGGTCGACAAGAATGGCTTGCAGGTGCTGACCCGTACCGGCGAAGAGCACGTCGCCTGGGACACCATGAAATGGGCGCGGCCGTTCCTCAACACCAACAGCATGGGCGCCGCACCGCGTCAGCCGTCGGATGTGGCGCAGGTCGGCGACCTGATTCGCGTGCAGCGTCAGCCGAACAATTCGCTGAAATTCAGCCAGATCCCGCAGGCGCAAGGCGCGCTGGTATCGCTGGATCCGCAGAACGGCGCGATTCGCTCGCTGGTCGGTGGTTTCGCCTTCGAGCAGAGCAACTACAACCGCGCCCTGCAGGCCAAGCGTCAGCCGGGTTCGAGTTTCAAGCCGTTCGTCTACAGCGCTGCGCTGGACAGCGGTTACACCGCCGCGACCCTGGTCAACGACGCGCCGATCGTGTTCGTCGACGAGTACCTGGACAAAGTCTGGCGGCCGAAGAACGACACCAACACCTTCCTCGGCCCGATCCGTCTGCGCGAGGCGCTGTACAAGTCGCGTAACCTGGTGTCGATCCGTCTGCTGCAGGCGATGGGTGTGGGCAAGACCATCGACTACATCACCCGCTTCGGCTTCAACAAGCAGGACCTGCCGCCGAACCTGTCGCTGGCGCTGGGCACCGCGACCCTGACCCCGATGGAGATCGCTACCGGCTGGAGCACCTTCGCCAACGGCGGCTACAAGATCACCCCGTACATCATCGACAAGATCGAAAGCCGCAACGGTGACACGCTGTTCGTCGCCAACCCGCCGACCGTGCCACAGGGTGGCTCGGCGACCGATGGCCTTGCCGCGCCGGAGTCTCAGCCGATCACCGTCAACGCCGCTCCGGTTCCGGGTGAAGCACCGGGCGCTGCCGCCGCGCCACAAGCGCCGGCCGTGGCTGAGCGGATCGTCGATGGCCGCACCACGTACATCCTCAACAGCATGCTGCAGGACGTGATCAAGCTCGGCACCGGGCGCCGCGCACTGGCCATGGGTCGCAGCGATATCGCGGGCAAGACCGGTACCACCAACGAATCGAAGGATGCATGGTTCTCCGGTTACAACGCCGATTACGTGACCACCGTGTGGACCGGCTTCGACCAGCCGGAAAGCCTCGGTCGCCGCGAGTTCGGTGGCACCGTGGCGTTGCCGATCTGGATGAACTACATGTCTGCCGCGCTCAAGGACAAGCCGCCGCACGTACAGCCTGAGCCGGAAGGCATTCTCAGCCTGCGGGTGGATCCGGTCAGCGGTCGTGCGGCAACGCCGAGCACGCCGGGCGCCTACTTCGAGCTGTTCAAGTCCGAAGACACGCCGCCCTCGGTGAATGAGCTGGGCAACGGCGCCGTACCGGGCAGTCCGCTGCCGGCGGATGAGCAGGCGCCGATCGATCTGTTCTGATCAATGCGCCCCAAAAAGCCCCGCCTTCGAAAGAAGTGCGGGGCTTTTTATGCCTGTGATTTTATGTTGTCTGGGCCGGCCTCTTCGCGAGCAAGCCCGCTCCCACAGTGAGCGAGTTGTAGCCACAAAACCTGTGGGAGCGGGCTTGCTCGCGAAGAGGCACTGAAGAACACCACAAATCACACAGGCACAAAAAAGCCCCGACTCTCACAAGCCGGGGCTTTCGTTGAAGCGCTACAACGGCTTAGCCGTTGAACACGTCATCCACGCTTTTCAGCGGGTAGTTCTTCGGATACGGCAGGGTCGCCACACCGGTCTCGATCGCAGCCTTGGCCACAGCGTCGGAGATCAGGGTGATCAGGCGCTTGTCCATTGGCTTCGGAATGATGTACTCACGACCGAATTCCAGCGGCGCACCACCGTAGGCGTCACACACGTCCTGTGGCACTGGCAGTTTGGCCAGTTCGCGCAGGGCGTTGGCCGCAGCCACTTTCATTTCTTCGTTGATGCGCTTGGCGCGAACGTCCAGGGCACCACGGAAGATGAACGGGAAGCCCAGAACGTTGTTGACCTGGTTCGGGTAGTCGGAACGACCGGTGGCCATGATCACGTCGCTGCGGGTGGCGTGTGCCAGCTCCGGGGAGATTTCCGGATCCGGGTTCGAGCAGGCGAAGACGATCGGGTTGGCCGCCATCGACAGCAGGCCTTCAGCGCTCAGCAGGTTCGGGCCGGACAGACCGACGAACACGTCAGCGCCTTTCAGAGCATCAGCCAGGCTGCGCTTGTCGGTGGCGTGAGCGAACACGGCTTTGTACTGGTTCAGGTCATCACGGCCGGAGTGGATCACGCCGGTACGGTCAACCATGAAGATGTTTTCGATTTTTGCGCCCATGCTCACCAGCAACTTCATGCAGGAGATGGCCGCAGCGCCGGCGCCGAGGCAGACGATTTTGGCTTCCGGCAGGGTTTTGCCGGCGATTTCCAGGGCGTTGATCATGCCCGCAGCGGTCACGATCGCGGTGCCGTGCTGGTCATCGTGGAATACCGGAATGTCGCACTGCTCGATCAGAGCACGTTCGATCTCAAAGCACTCAGGCGCCTTGATGTCTTCCAGGTTGATGCCACCGAAGGTGATGGAGATGCGTTTTACGGTGTCGATGAAGGCTTGCGGGCTTTCGGAGTCGACTTCGATGTCGAATACGTCGATGCCGGCGAAGCGCTTGAACAGTACACCTTTACCTTCCATCACTGGCTTGGAGGCCAGTGGGCCGAGGTTACCCAGGCCCAGAATCGCGGTGCCATCGGAAATGACTGCAACCAGGTTGCCCTTGCCGGTGTATTTGTAGGCCAGTTCAGGATCGCGGGCGATCTCACGCACTGGTTCAGCTACGCCGGGGCTGTAGGCCAGCGACAGGTCGCGGGCGGTAGCAGTGGCCTTGGTGAGCTCGACACTCAGCTTCCCTGGACGAGGATTGGCATGATATTCGAGAGCGGCAGTTTTCAGATCAGACATTTTGGCATTCCGCTTTTTACTGTTGGACAGACTGGTCAGCGAGGATACGCGCCTCGCAAAGTCCCCACAAGACTGAGCGGTCACCCCTGTCAAGCGCCCTGTCCTACGACTTTGGGCCAAGAGCCACGGCGCACAAGGGCTTGACTGTTCACAATCGACAGAAAAAATGTCTACAATTTTTCTTCAGTGAGTGTTTTGCAGCATCGACGGATCAGTCAAAGGCAACAACCAACGCGCCTGACCCGGTTTCAACCCGCCACGCCGCGAACGATCAACGACCCAGCCGCGAGCCTCGATCTGCCTGCCCTGCAGCGTCTGCAACCAGGCGTTGTCGAATTGTCTGACGAGATTGGGTGCAACGCGCAGTACAACCGAGTCCTGCAACTCGATCCAGATTCCGCCGCGATTGCGCTGAACCTTGCTCACACGCCCACTGACCACGGCGAAACCCGAAGTGCGGATCTGCTCCGCTTTCAGTACAGGTGACTGGCGCCACAGGCCCCGACCGGCCTGCCGGGCGCTGCGTTCGGCCGCCTGCTGACAGGCCACAAGATCGACATTCGGTGCCACCGCCACCTGAAAACCAAGGCCGTCGGCGAGCATTTGCGCTTCAAGATTGGTGCCGTTGGTGCTGTAGACATGCGCGAGGGTGCGACCGTAATGGTCTTTGGCCTGCTTGCCTGGGAGCAGACCGACCCGACCGCCGCTGTCCGCCACCAGTACTTCAAGGCGTTTACGTGCCGCCACGGCGAAGGGTTCGTCACTGCGGCCCTGCTTGCCCAACTCCGGCGTGTTGAGACCGATCATCCGCACACTGCGCCCATCGCTCAGGCGTAGCGTGTCGCCATCGACCACGCGCTGGACGCTGACGCTGCTGAGGCCGGCAGGCGTGGGGCAAAATGCCTGGGCAGCGGACAGCCAAATCGCGGACACAAAAAAGGCGCCCACAAGGGACGCCTTTTTCATCAGCCTGGAGAAACCGTCGAAGTTTTCCAGAATGACCAATCTTACTTCTTGGCGCCGAAGGCACCGAAACGGTCGGCGAACTTCTGAACGCGGCCACCGGTGTCCAGAGTCTTCTGCTTACCGGTGTAGAACGGGTGGCACTCGTTGCAAACGTCGATCGCCAGGGCTTTGCCGAAGGTCGAACGGGTTTCGAACTTGTTGCCGCAGCTGCAGGTTACTGCAACTTCTGGGTAATTCGGGTGGATATCAGCTTTCATGATGTCTTCCTCAGCTAGCGTGCCGCCACCCAACACTATTGTTGAATACCGCACGTAATTAGGCCGCGGATTCTACCAGACAATGTCAATCGCGCAAGCTGTCCCTGAGACCGACCGTCTGCTAGGCTCCCGGCCCATTGCGCGATTCCCTGTGGGAGCGGGCTTGCTCGCGAATGCGCTGTGTCAGCCAATATTACGGTGCCTGACACACCGCATTCGCGAGCAAGCCCGCTCCCACAATTGATCTGCGTTCGCCCTTCTTTCGTGTTGATAGAGACTCCCCGCGTGCCCGACGCCATTCTGCGCCTCGCCCTGCCTTCGCCCCTGCGCCGCCTGTTCGACTATCGGGCGCCGGCCGGGGTGTTGCGTGCCCAGTTGCAGCCGGGCATGCGCCTGCGGGTGCCGTTCGGGCGGCGGGAGATGGTCGGGATTCTGGTCGAGATCACCGATACCAGCGACGTGCCGCTGGAGAAACTCAAGCCGGCGTTGGCCCTGCTCGATACCGAGCCGCCGCTGCCGCCCGCGCTGTTCAAGCTGTGCCTGTGGACATCGCAGTATTACCAGCACAGCCTCGGCGACACCTTGAGCTGGGCACTGCCGGTATTGCTGCGTCAGGGCGAACCGGCCGAAGCCCGTCAGGAGCGTTTCTGGTCGGTCGCGCCGGGCGCCAGCCTTGATGATCCGCGCATCGCCCGCGCGCCACGGCAACGGGAAGCGCTGGCGACGCTGGCGCAGCACCCGCACGGCGTCGCCCATCAGTTGTTGAGCAAACTGATGTTGAGCAAGGACAGCCTCGACCTGCTGCTGGCCAAGGGCCTGGTGCAGGTGGAGATCCGCCGGCACGCCCCCGGCGTGCGCCATGAACACTGGCTGGCGCAACCGGAACTGCCGCTCAATACCGAACAACGCGCCGCTTACGAAGCGATCCGCGCCGGGTTCGACAGTTATCACGCGTATCTGCTGGCGGGCGTCACCGGCAGCGGCAAGACCGAAGTCTATTTGCAACTGATCCGCGAAACCCTCGAAGCCGGCAAGCAGGCGCTGGTGCTGATCCCGGAGATCAACCTCGGCCCGCAGACCCTGGCGCGTTTCGAGCAGCGCTTCAATGCGCGCATCGCCCTGCTGCATTCGGCGGTCAACGACCGCGAGCGCCTCGACGCCTGGCTCGCTGCCCGCGACGGCGAGGCCGACATTATTATCGGCACTCGCTCGGCGCTGTTCACCCCGATGAAGAACCCGGGGCTGATCATCATCGACGAAGAACACGACGGCTCCTATAAACAGCAGGAAGGCCTGCGCTACCACGCCCGGGATCTGGCACTGGTGCGCGCGCGACAGGAAAACATCCCGATCGTCCTCGGGTCCGCCACGCCTTCACTGGAAAGCCTGCACAACGCCTACACCGGTCGTTATGGCCTGCTGCGTCTCAACGAGCGAGCCGGCGGTGCCAAGCAACCACGGTTCCTGCGGCTGGACGTGAAAAGCCGTCCGCTGGACAGCGGCATTTCCGGGCCGATGCAACAAGCCATCGGCCAGACCCTCGCGGCCGGCCAGCAGGTGCTGGTGTTTCTCAACCGGCGCGGCTTTGCGCCGACGTTGCTGTGCCACGATTGCGGCTGGATGTCCGAGTGCTCACGCTGCGATGCGCGAATGACCGTGCACCAGCGCTACGGCGAACTGCGCTGCCACCACTGTGGCAACGTCGAGCGCACGCCGCGCCAATGCCCCAAGTGCAACAAAGTCGATCTGCGGCCGGTGGGCGCCGGCACCGAACGCGCCGAAGAGCGCCTGGCGATTCTGTTCCCGGACTACCCGGTGCTGCGCGTCGACCGCGACAGCACTTCGCGCAAGGACGCGATGAATCAACTGTTCGCGACGATTCAGAAAGGCCAGCCGTGCATTCTGGTCGGCACGCAAATGCTGGCCAAGGGGCACCACTTCCCCCGGGTTACGCTGGTGTCGATTCTGGATGCTGACGGCGGACTGTTCTCCGGCGACTTCCGTGCCAGCGAGCGCATGGCGCAATTGATCGTGCAGGTCGCCGGGCGCGCCGGGCGGGCGGAGGAGCCGGGCAAGGTGATCATCCAGACGCACCTGGCAGACCATCCTTTGTTGGTGCAACTGACCGAGCAGGGTTACTTCGCTTTCGCCGAGCAGGCCTTGAGCGAGCGCCGGGCTGCCGGACTGCCACCGTTTTCACACTTGGCCCTGTTGCGTGCCGAAGCGCACAAACCGGGGCAGGCCGAAGGTTTTCTCGATGAGGCATGCAGCGCGGCCGAACGCTTGCTGGTCGAGCAGAATCTGAGCGGCATCGAATTGCTCGGGCCGGTGCCGGCGCCGATGGAGCGCCGAGCCGGTCGCTATCGTGCACAGTTGTTGGTGCAGGCGGCAGCCCGGGCCCCGCTGCATCGGTTGCTCGCCAACTGGTTGCTGGAACTGGAGCAGATGCCGAGCGGGCGGGCGGTGCGCTGGTCGCTGGATGTCGATCCCGTGGATCTGTATTGATCTGAAAATCGCCTTCGCGAGCAAGCCCGCTCCCACAGGGTATGAGCCAGACAAATGAACGCCGCTGATCCATTGTGGGAGCGGGCTTGCTCGCGAAGAGGCCCGAATTGTCACCACATATCCATAAGCTGCCTGCTAAGGTTGGCAAGCCCGTCTTCGCAACGGATAATGCCCAGTTTTTCCACCCGCGCATCGATGCGCCGCCGCGCTTGCGGTCGAAAGAGAAGACCATGAAAGACACCATTCGCCAGCTGATCCAACAAGCCCTCACCCAACTCGTCAACGAAGGTGTGTTGCCTGAAGGCCTGTCGCCGGCGATTCAGGTGGAGAACGCCCGCGACAAAACCCACGGCGACTTCGCCAGCAACATCGCCATGATGCTGGCCAAGCCTGCGGGCATGAAGCCGCGCGATCTGGCGGAGAAAATCATCGCTGCGCTGCCGGCCGACGAGAACGTCACCAAGGCCGAAATCGCCGGTCCAGGCTTCATCAATTTCTTCCAGAACACTCAGGCGCTGGCCAATCGCCTCGAAGCCGCTTTGGCTGACGAGCGCATTGGCGTGCGCAAGGCTGGTCCTGTACAGCGCACCGTGGTCGATTTGTCGGCACCGAACTTGGCTAAAGAGATGCATGTCGGTCATTTGCGCTCGACCATCATCGGCGACGGCGTGGCGCGCGTACTTGAGTTCCTCGGCGACGAAGTGATCCGCCAGAACCACGTGGGCGACTGGGGCACCCAGTTCGGCATGCTGATGGCAATGCTGGAAGATCATCCAGACATGCTCAAAAGCGCACTGTCGGATCTGGAAGAATTCTACCGCGCCGCGAAAAAACGTTTCGACGAAGATCCAGTGTTTGCCGATCGCGCCAGGAAGCTGGTAGTCGATCTACAAGCAGGAGATGAAGAGTGCATCAAGGCATGGAAGGGCTTTACCCACATTTCCCTTTCTCACTGCCAGGACATCTACGAAAAGCTCAACGTCAAACTGACCATGGCCGACGTGATGGGCGAAAGCGCCTACAACGACGACCTGATCAACGTGGTCAACGACCTGAGAGCGGCGGGCATGCTGGTCGAAAGTAACGGCGCCCAGTGCGTGTTCCTCGACGAGTTCAAGAACGCCGACGGCGACCCGCTGCCGGTGATCATCGTCAAGGCTGACGGCGGCTACCTCTATGCCACCACTGACCTGGCAGCCGTACGCTACCGCAGCGGCAAGCTGAAAGCCGATCGCGCGCTGTACTTCGTCGACCAGCGTCAGGCCCTGCACTTCCAGCAAGTGTTCGCCGTGGCGCGCAAGGCCGGCTTCGTCACCCATCCGATGGAAATGGAGCACATGGGCTTCGGCACCATGAACGGCGCCGACGGCCGTCCCTTCAAAACCCGTGATGGCGGCACCGTGAAACTCGTTGACCTGCTGATCGAAGCAGAGGATCGGGCGTTCAAACTCGTACAAGAAAAGAACCCGGAATTACCGGTCAAAACTCTGCACGAAATCGCGAAAGTCGTCGGTATCGACTCCGTGAAATACGCCGACTTGTCCAAGCATCGCACCAGCGACTACAGCTTCAACTTCGACCTGATGCTGAATTTCGAAGGCAACACCGCGCCATACCTGCTGTACGCCTACACCCGCGCTGCCGGCGTATTCCGCAAACTGGACAAAGACTTCAGCGAGGTCCAGGGCCAAATTGTCCTCGAAGCCGAGCTGGAACAGGAGCTGGGCACCAAACTGGCACAATTCGGTGAAGTGCTGAACGGCGTCGCGGAAAAAGGCACTCCGCATATTCTGTGCACTTACCTCTACGATCTGGCCAGCCTGTTCTCCAGCTTTTATGAGAACTGCCCGATCCTGAAAGCTGAAACACCAGAACAGATGCAAAGCCGTCTGCGTCTGACCGAGTTGACGCGTCGAACCCTTAAACAAGGCCTGGAGCTGCTGGGCCTGAAAGTCCTGGAGCAAATGTAAGTTGGCTGCCAAGAAAAAACCTGCACCCAAGCGTGGCGCCAGCCGTTACCAAGCTCCTGCAAAGCAACCGATCCCGGGCTGGCTGTGGATGGCCATCGGCCTGACGGTCGGTGCGTTCATCGTGTTCCTGATGAAACTGGAGCCGGGCAAGGGCAGCGACACAGTCAAGCGCGAGAAAATCGAGCAGGCGCAACAGCAGAAAGCGTCGAAGATCGCTGAGGCCAACAAGACTCCGCCGAGCCCGACGCAACCGGTGAAGCCGAAGTACGACTTCTACACCTTGCTGCCGGAATCGGAAGTGATCGTGCCGCCGGATGCCGTGCCGGAGAAAACCCTGCCGACGCCACAAGTGCCGACCACGCCGGTCACCCCGGCGGAAGCGGCGAAGATCGACACCGCGCGGGCGCAGGCTGCGCTGTCAGGTATTACCCCGCCGCCAGCGCCACCGGTGGCGAAAGCGGCGCCGGTGACCAAGTTTTTCCTCCAGGCCGGCTCGTTCCGCAAAGAGGCGGACGCGGACAAGGTGCGGGCGCAGATCATTCTGCTGGGCCAGGCTGTTTCGGTTGAGTCGGGCACGGTGAAGGATGAAACCTGGTACCGCGTATTGGTCGGCCCGTTCAGCAACCGCGAACAGCTGACGACTGCGCAAAAACAACTGGCCGGCAGCGGCTTCAGCAACCTGTTGTTACAACAACGCCAGAGCCGCTGATTCCGTCAGTCGCATCGCGTCATCGTTCATTCGCGAGCAGGCTCGCTCCCACAGGAATCACGCAGTCCCTGTGGGAGCGAGCCTGCTCGCGAAGGCGTCATAACCGGCACAACATATTCCCGGTCTGTCCTCCGCCGTTCGTCCCCCTGCGCCCTCCCCGGTTGAAATCCTATCCAGCACCCCCATATGAATGGGCATAAGGCATTTTCGCCCCGCTGCGTGGAGACTCTTCCCTTGACCACCATCGTTTCAGTCCGCCGCCACGGCAAAGTCGTCATGGGCGGCGACGGCCAGGTTTCTCTCGGCAACACCGTGATGAAAGGCAACGCCAAAAAGGTGCGTCGCCTGTACCACGGCCAGGTCATCGCCGGTTTCGCCGGTGCCACCGCCGACGCCTTCACTCTGTTCGAACGTTTCGAAGGCCAGCTTGAGAAACATCAGGGCCACCTGATCCGCGCCGCTGTCGAACTCGCCAAAGAATGGCGCACCGACCGCTCCCTGAGCCGCCTCGAAGCCATGCTCGCGGTCGCCAACAAGGACGCCTCGCTGATCATCACCGGCAACGGTGACGTGGTCGAACCCGAAGACGGCCTGATCGCCATGGGTTCCGGCGGCGCCTACGCGCAAGCCGCAGCCAGCGCGCTGTTGAAAAAGACCGACCTGTCGGCCCGTGAGATCGTCGAAACTGCCCTCGGTATCGCCGGCGACATCTGTGTATTCACCAACCACACCCAGACCATTGAGGAGCAGGATCTCGCTGAATAAGCCTGACGCGGCCTAAGTGCCACGGCTTGTTTCTGCTTGAGGACCGTCAATTATTATGTCCATGACTCCCCGCGAAATCGTCCACGAACTCAACCGCCATATCATCGGCCAGGACGATGCCAAGCGCGCTGTCGCGATTGCCCTGCGCAACCGCTGGCGCCGCATGCAGCTGCCTGAAGAGCTGCGTGTTGAAGTGACCCCGAAGAACATCCTGATGATCGGCCCGACCGGTGTCGGTAAAACCGAGATCGCCCGTCGCCTGGCAAAACTGGCCAACGCGCCGTTCATCAAGGTCGAAGCGACCAAATTCACCGAAGTCGGCTACGTCGGCCGTGACGTCGAATCGATCATCCGTGATCTGGCCGACGCCGCGATCAAGATGCTCCGCGAGCAGGAAATGACCCGCGTACGCCACCGTGCCGAAGACGCTGCCGAGGACCGTATCCTCGACGCACTGCTGCCGCCTGCACGCATGGGCTTCAGCAATGAAGAAGCACCGAGCAGCGATTCCAACACCCGTCAGCTGTTCCGCAAGCGCCTGCGCGAAGGCCAGCTGGACGACAAGGAAATCGAGATCGAAGTCGCCGAAGTGGCCGGTATCGAAATCGCCACGCCGCCTGGCATGGAAGAAATGACCAGCCAGCTGCAGAACCTGTTCGCCAACATGGGCAAGGGCAAGAAGAAAGCGCGCAAGCTCAAGGTCAAAGAAGCGCTGAAACTGGTGCGCGACGAAGAGGCCGGGCGTCTGGTCAACGAAGAAGAGTTGAAGGCCAAGGCGCTGGAAGCGGTCGAGCAACACGGCATCGTGTTCATCGACGAAATCGACAAGGTCGCCAAGCGCGGCAATGTCGGCGGCGCCGACGTGTCCCGTGAAGGCGTACAGCGCGACCTGCTGCCGCTGATCGAGGGCTGCACCGTCAACACCAAGCTGGGCATGGTCAAGACCGACCACATCCTGTTCATCGCCTCCGGTGCGTTCCACCTGAGCAAGCCGAGCGATCTGGTGCCGGAGCTGCAGGGCCGTCTGCCGATCCGTGTCGAGCTCAAGGCGCTGAGCCCGGAAGACTTCGAGCGCATCCTCAGCGAGCCGCACGCATCGCTCACCGAGCAATATTGCGCGCTGCTGAAAACCGAAGGCCTGAACATTCAGTTCCAGCCGGAAGGCATCAAGCGTCTGGCGGAGATCGCCTGGCAGGTCAACGAGAAGACCGAGAACATCGGTGCCCGTCGTCTGCACACACTGCTTGAGCGTCTGCTGGAAGAGGTATCGTTCAGTGCCGGCGACCTGGCCAGTGCGCATGACGACAAGCCGATCCTGATCGACGCTGCGTACGTCAACAGCCATCTGGGCGAATTGGCGCAGAACGAAGACCTGTCCCGTTATATCCTGTAAGCCATACTTACAGCGGTAGCGGACCCTGTGGGAGCGGGCTTGCTCGCGAAGAGGCCGTGCCAGTCGACACCCATGTTGGCTGACACACCGCATTCGCGAGCAAGCCCGCTCCCACATTTGAATCAGGGTCGCCCACACAACGGACGCCAGACCATGACCTCAATCCCCACCGACATCAAACTGCACAAAGCCTCGAAAACCCTGACGCTCAAATACGCGTCCGGCGAGGAGTACACCCTGCCCGCCGAATTCCTGCGCGTGCATTCCCCTTCCGCCGAGGTCCAGGGCCACGGCAAACCGATCCTGCAATTCGGCAAGCTCAATGTCGGCCTCAGCGGCCTGGAACCGGCCGGTCAGTACGCACTGAAACTGACCTTCGACGACGGTCACGACAGCGGCCTGTTCACCTGGGATTATCTCTACGAGCTGGGGCGACGTCATGACGCACTCTGGGCCGATTATCTGGCCGAGCTCAAAGCGGCCGGGAAAACCCGCGATCCGGACCAGTCAATCGTCAAGCTGATGCTCTAGTCCGAGACTCTTGCTCTTTAGAGGGCATTTTCTAAATTCATCTGTTTGAATGCTCTGCTGTGTGGCCGAGGATCGGCCTGCTTGCGAAAAAAATTAAACTCGGGTAACCAATGGAGCTGGCAAGTTCCCTGCAGTGCTCTACGACTGTAAAGCAGCTATGCAGAATTAACGGTCACCCGAGCAGTAGTACCTGGCATTCGCTGTGGAACTGCACAGCAGAAAACGGGTACTCGTCTCAGGACAATGGAGCGTCGTAGATGAGTAACAAGAATAACGATGACCTGAAGTACCAAGCCTCGGAAAACACCCTGGGGCTTAATCCCGTCGTTGGGCTGCGCGGAAAGGATCTGCTGGCCTCTGCTCGAATGGTGCTGACCCAGGCCATCAAACAACCGATCCATAGCGTCAAGCACGTGACCCATTTCGGTCTTGAACTGAAGAATGTGCTGTTCGGCAAATCCGAACTGCAACCGGCCAGCGATGATCGTCGCTTCGCTGATCCGGCGTGGAGTCAGAACCCGCTCTACAAACGTTATCTGCAAACTTACCTGGCGTGGCGCAAGGAGCTCCATTCCTGGATCGACGACAGCAGCCTGTCACCCAAAGACATCGCGCGCGGCCACTTCGTGATCAACCTGATGACCGAAGCCATGGCCCCGACCAACACCGCCGCCAACCCGGCGGCGGTCAAACGCTTCTTCGAGACCGGCGGCAAAAGCCTGCTCGATGGCCTCTCGCATCTGGCCAAGGATCTGGTGCACAACGGCGGCATGCCGAGCCAGGTCAACATGGGCGCGTTCGAGGTCGGCAAGAGCCTTGGCGTGACCGAAGGCGCGGTGGTGTTTCGCAACGACGTGCTGGAGCTGATCCAGTACAAGCCGATCACCGAACAGGTCCATGAGCGGCCACTGCTCGTGGTGCCGCCACAGATCAACAAGTTCTACGTTTTCGATTTGAGCCCGGACAAGAGTCTGGCGCGCTTCTGCCTGCGTAATAACGTGCAGACCTTCATTGTCAGTTGGCGTAACCCGACCAAGGCCCAGCGCGAGTGGGGCCTGTCGACCTACATCGATGCGCTGAAGGAAGCAGTCGACGTGGTCACCGCCATCACCGGCAGCAAAGACGTGAACATGCTCGGTGCCTGTTCCGGCGGCATCACCTGCACCGCCCTGCTCGGCCACTATGCCGCCCTCGGCGAAAAGAAGGTCAACGCCCTGACCCTGCTGGTCAGCGTCCTCGACACCACCCTGGACAGCGACGTCGCCCTGTTCGTCGACGAGCAGACCCTCGAGACCGCCAAGCGTCACTCATATCAGGCCGGCGTGCTCGAAGGCAAAGACATGGCCAAGGTCTTCGCGTGGATGCGCCCCAACGACCTGATCTGGAACTACTGGGTCAACAACTATCTGCTCGGTAACGAGCCGCCGGTGTTCGACATCCTGTTCTGGAACAACGACACCACCCGGTTGCCGGCCGCGTTCCACGGCGACCTGATCGAGATGTTCAAAAACAACCCACTGATCCGCCCCAATGCACTGGAAGTGTGCGGCACGCCGATCGACCTCAAGCAGGTCACCGCCGACATCTTCTCGCTGGCCGGCACCAACGACCACATCACCCCGTGGAAGTCCTGCTACAAGTCGGCGCAGCTATTTGGCGGCAAGGTCGAGTTCGTGCTGTCGAGCAGCGGGCACATCCAGAGCATCCTGAACCCGCCGGGCAACCCGAAATCGCGCTACATGACCAGCGAAGGCATGGCCGCCAATGCCGACGAATGGCAAGAGAACTCGACCAAGCACACCGATTCCTGGTGGCTGTACTGGCAGGCGTGGCAGGCCGAGCGCTCGGGTAATCTGAAAAAAGCACCAACCAAACTCGGCAACAAGGCGTACGCGCCAGGTGAAGCATCGCCGGGCACATATGTTCACGAGCGGTAACTGACACCACCCTGTCATTGTGGGAGCGAGCCTGCTCGCGAAAGCGGTCATGCAATCAACATTGATGCTGGCTGACACGACGCCTTCGCGAGCAGGCTCGCTCCCACAGGATTCGGGGTGATATTGAGATTGACCCACAGGGCCTGAAGCATGCCGCAACCGTTCATTTTCCGTACCGTCGATCTGGATGGGCAGACCCTCCGCACCGCGGTACGCCCCGGCAAGCCTCATTTGACGCCCTTGCTGATTTTCAACGGCATCGGCGCCAACCTGGAGCTGGTGTTTCCGTTTGTCGCGGCGCTGGACCCGGATCTGGAAGTGATCGCCTTCGACGTGCCCGGTGTCGGCGGCTCGTCGACGCCCAACCGGCCTTATCGCTTTCCCGGGCTGGCGAAGCTGACGGCGCGGATGCTCGACTACCTCGACTACGGCCAGGTCAATGTGATCGGCGTGTCGTGGGGCGGCGCGCTGGCGCAGCAATTCGCCCACGACTACCCCGAACGCTGCAAGAAACTGGTGCTGGCGGCGACCGCGGCCGGCGCCTTCATGGTGCCGGGCAAGCCGAAAGTGCTGTGGATGATGGCCAGCCCACGCCGTTACATCCAGCCATCGCACGTGATCCGCATTGCGCCGTTGATCTACGGCGGCTCGTTCCGCCGCGACCCGACGCTGGCCGCCAGCCATGCAGCGAAAGTGCGTTCGGCGGGCAAGCTCGGTTACTACTGGCAGCTGTTCGCCGGCCTCGGCTGGACCAGCATTCACTGGCTGCACAAGATCCATCAGCCGACCCTGGTGCTGGCCGGCGACGACGATCCACTGATCCCGCTGATCAACATGCGCATGCTCGCCTGGCGCATCCCCAACGCCCAGTTGCACATCATCGACGACGGTCATCTGTTCCTGATCACCCGCGCCGAAGCCGTGGCGCCGATCATCATGAAATTCCTTGAGGAGGAACGGCAGCGCGCCGTGATGCACCCGCACCCGACCCCGCTGGGCGGATAAATCACGGCGGCAGGCTTTATGCAGGGTTTTGAACAACGTGCGCGGCAGGACGCCGCGCAGGCAGCAACCCGTAACAGCGACTATGGTGTTCTGGTTCGGTGAGTTTGTTTTTGACCTGAAGACGAAGGAGTGTTGAGTCATGCGCGACAAACCTGCGACGGGCGTAGTGCCCAGTCCCGCCGTGTTCATCAATGCACAAAGTGCAATGACCGGCCTGCGTGGGCGGGACTTGCTCTCGACCTTGCGCAGCGTCGCCGCCCACGGTCTGCGCAACCCGCTCCACAGTGCGAAACACGCCTTGAAACTCGGCGGCCAGCTCGGTCGCGTGCTGCTCGGTGAAACCCTGCACCCGACCAACCCGCAGGACGCGCGGTTCGCCGATCCGGCGTGGAGCCTCAATCCGTTCTACCGGCGCAGCCTGCAGGCGTATCTGGCCTGGCAGAAACAGGTCAAGAGCTGGATCGATGAAAGCAGCATGAGCGAGGACGATCGCGCTCGCGCGCACTTCGCGTTCACCCTGCTCAACGATGCCGTCGCGCCCTCCAATACCTTGCTCAATCCGCTGGCGGTCAAGGAACTGTTCAATTCCGGCGGCCAGAGTCTGGTGCGCGGCCTGAGCCATCTGTTTGATGATCTGCTGCACAACGATGGCCTGCCACGCCAGGTTACCAAGCAGGCGTTCGAAGTTGGCAAGACCGTCGCGACCACCCCCGGTGCGGTGGTGTTTCGCAACGAGATGCTCGAGCTGATCCAGTACAAGCCGATGAGCGAAAAACAGTACGCCAAGCCGCTGCTGGTGGTGCCGCCGCAAATTAACAAGTACTACATTTTCGACCTCAGCCCGCAGAATAGCTTCGTCCAGTACGCGCTGAAAAACGGTCTGCAGACCTTCATGATCAGCTGGCGCAACCCGGACGTGCGCCACCGTGAATGGGGCCTCTCGACCTACGTCGAAGCGGTGGAAGAAGCGATGAACATCTGCCGTGCGATCACCGGCGCGCGCGAGGTGAATCTGATGGGTGCCTGCGCCGGTGGCCTGACCATCGCCGCGCTGCAGGGTCATCTGCAGGCGAAACGGCAACTGCGACGGATCTCCAGTGCGACCTATCTGGTCAGCCTGCTCGACAGTGAGATCGAAACCCCGACCACCCTGTTCGCCGACGAACAGACCATCGAAGCGGCCAAACGCCGCTCCTATCAGCGAGGCGTGCTCGACGGTCGCGACATGGCCAAGGTGTTCGCCTGGATGCGGCCCAACGATTTGATCTGGAGCTACTTCGTCAATAACTACCTGCTCGGCAAAGAGCCGCCGGCCTTCGACATTCTCTACTGGAACAACGATAACACTCGCCTGCCCGCCGCGTTCCACGGCGACCTGCTGGACTTCTTCAAGCACAACCCGCTGACCCACCCGGGCGGGCTGGAAGTCTGCGGTACGCCGATCGATCTGCAGAAAGTCACCGTCGACAGCTTCAGCGTGGCCGGCATGAACGACCACATCACGCCGTGGGACGCGGTGTACCGCTCGACCCTGCTGCTCGGTGGCGAGCGACGTTTCGTACTGTCCAACAGTGGTCATGTGCAAAGCATCCTCAACCCGCCGAGCAACCCGAAAGCCAATTACGTCGAAAACGGCAAGCTGAGCAGCGATCCGCGCGCCTGGTATTACGACGCCAAACGCGTCGACGGCAGTTGGTGGCCGCAGTGGCTGGAGTGGATACAGCAGCGCTCCGGCACGCAGCACGAAACCACGTTTACCCTCGGCAACCCGAATTATCCACCGATGGAGGCAGCACCCGGCACCTACGTGCATGTGCGCTGACGCTTAACCGAACTTTTCTAAGAAGACTGGATGAAAACCCGCGACCGGATTCTCGAATGTGCTCTGCAACTGTTCAACGAAAAGGGTGAGCCCAACGTCTCCACCATGGAAGTTGCCAACGAAATGGGGATCAGCCCCGGCAACCTCTACTACCACTTCCACGGCAAGGAGCCGTTGATTCTCGGCCTGTTCGAACGCTTCCAGAACGAACTGGCGCCGCTGCTCGATCCGCCATCGGATGCCGAGCTGGCGCCGGAGGATTACTGGCTGTTTCTGCACCTGATCGTCGAGCGCCTGGCGCAGTACCGGTTTCTGTTCCAGGACCTGTCGAACCTCGCCGGGCGCCTGCCGAAACTGGCCAAGGGCATCCGCAACCTGCTCAACGCGCTCAAGCGTACGCTGGCGTCCTTGCTGGCGCGGTTGAAGGCTTCGGGGCAACTGGTCAGTGACACCCAGGCGTTGGGGCAACTGGTGGAGCAGATCACCCTGACCCTGCTGTTCTCGCTGGACTATCAGCGGATTCTCGATCGTGAAGGCGAGGTCAAACTGGTGGTGTACCAGATCATGATGCTGGTGGCGCCGCATCTGCTGCCGCCGGTGAAAGTGGCGACGGAGCGGATGGCATTGCAGTACCTCGAAGATCACGAATGAATGGGCTACACATTGTCCTCCCCCAGTGGGAGCGGGCTTGCTCGCGAAAGCGGTGGCTCAGCCAACATCAATGCTGAATGACACACCGCCTTCGCGAGCAAGCCCGCTCCCACAGGAGAATGGCGCTGTTCCAGCGATTCTCTGCACAAACAAAAACGCCCGACCTTCACAGGCCGGGCGTTTTGTTTTGCCCTGAAAAATCAGGACTGACTGGTTGGCGTCGACGGGGTCGATGCAGCAGTCGGGGTGGCTGCCGGAGTCGGTGCAGCGGCGGAGTTCGACGCGCTGGCCGGGGTTGCCGGGGTGGCTGGCTTGGCTGCTGCGGGTGCAGCTGGCTTCGGCGCAGCGGCCTTCGGCGCGGCCGGTTTTTTCACTGCCGGTTTTTTCGCCGCAGCCGGTTTGGCCGCAGGTTTGGCAGCCGGTTTCGCGGCAGCGGTTTTCGCTGCTGGTTTGGCCGCGGACTTGGCCGCAGGTTTCGCAGCGGCTTTGGCAGCAACCGGTTTCGCGGCAGCCTTGGCGGCTGGTTTGGCAGCGGCCGTTTTAGCAGCAGGCTTGGCGGCAGCGGTTTTTGCCGCTGGCTTGGCCGCAGCTTTGGCAGCTGGTTTCGCAGCCGCTTTAGCCAGTGGCTTGGCGGCGGTTTTGGCTGCCGGTTTGGCCGCTGCGGTTTTCGCCGCGACCGGTTGGGTTTTCAGACCGGTGAGTTTCTCGATCTGCTTGGTCAAGGTCTCGACCTTGCTGTGCAGCGCTTTGACTTCATTGCGGCTAGGCACACCCAGGCGCGAAATCGCGCTGTTCAGGCGCTTGTCGAAAGCCCCTTCCAGCTCGTCCCACTTGCCCAGTGCGCGATCTTTCACGCCGCTGATGCGCGATTTGGCCGAAGAAGCGGAATCCTTGGCGGCATCGACTTTCTTGCCGACTGCCGACTTGGTGAGCTTCTCGGCTTTCTCGCCGTCTTTGACCAGTGACTCGAAGAGCTTGCTGCCGTCAGTGTCGATCTTCGAGTACACGCCTAAACCAGCCAGCCAGATTTTGCGGGAGTAGTCTTCGACTTTCCCAATCCACGAGCTGCCTTCTTTATCGGTGTTCTTTTTACCAGCCATCCCGTTCTCCTTAAGATTTACGCGCGACGCGTTCGAGCAATGCCGTCAGCTCATCGAGCTTAGCAGAGAGTGTCTCAACGTCATGTTTAGACGGAATGCCGATACGATTCAAGGCGCTTGCTACACGGGAGTCGAACGCCTTCTCGACCTTGTCGAGCTGAACTTCGACGCGACCTTTGAACGAGCTGACTTCATCCTTGGCTTCATCGATCTCGGCATTGGCGGCTTCGAGTTTTTCGGTGACGACTCTTTTGCCTTTCTTTTCAACAGTTTGACCAGCCTTGATCAGCTCTTGAAAGTAGTCGCTGCCCTCTTGGCCGACCTTGGTGTAGGCACCCAGGCCTGCCAGCCAGATCTTGCGGGCATAGGATTTGACGTCGCTCAGAGCAGAAGTCGAAGCGTCGATTTTTTTCTTCAGAATGACTTTGGCCATGGTGCACCTCACGCGCAGAAGGTTTGAGGAACTGCCCGCAAAAGTGTCGGGCTCAGGCACAAAGTAGGGAGAAAAATTAGAAACGGCACCCTAACAACTGACATAAACAGCGGGAGCACCACCAAACAAATGTGGGAGCGAGCCTGCTCGCGAATACGGTGTATCAGTCAATATTCGAGTCGACTGACACACCGCTTTCGCGAGCAGGCTCGCTCCCACAAGGGATCTCGGGTTACCGAAGAATCGCGATCAGACCAGCGCTTTATCCAAAGCCTTCTCGATCTCGGCTTTGATCATGCCGCTCATGGCCGACATCATGATGCCCAGTTCCACGTCGACACGGATCGAGTCGTCGGCCACATGCACCGCGCCTTTCACGCCCGAGCGCTTGAGGTTCAGGGTGTCGCCCGACCACTGCGGCTCCAGGCCATATTGATCGGAGAGTTTCTGCGCCAGCTTGTCGGCCTTCTCGCGGGCGGCTTCCTTGCCCAGGCTGTGGGCACGCTCAACACTGATTTTGGCCATCGAATGACTCCTGCTTGATGAATAGGTGACGGTAAATCTTGACCGCGTCTGCGGCAAATCGTCCCGAAGGTCGCCCATCTTACCTTTAGCCATTCCAAGACAAAGCATGGCTTGGGGATTAGAATGTCGCGCATTCTCTTTTGGTGACAGCGATATGACTGATCAGCGCAAAGGCAGCGATGCCGAACCCACCACTCACTTCGGCTTCAAAAACGTTCCGGAAAGCCAGAAAGCGGAAAAAGTCGCTGAGGTGTTCCACTCCGTAGCCGCGAAGTACGACCTGATGAACGACCTTCTGTCGGGCGGCATGCACCGTCTGTGGAAGCGTTTCGCGATCGAACTGTCCGGTGTGCGTGCAGGCAACCGCGTGCTCGACATCGCCGGAGGTACCGGTGATCTGACCAAAAAATTCTCGCACCTCGTTGGCCCGACCGGTCAGGTGGTATTGGCCGACATCAATGAATCGATGCTCAAGGTCGGCCGTGACCGCCTGCTGGACCTGGGTGTGTCGGGCAACGTCGAATTCGTTCAGGCGGACGCGGAAAAACTGCCGTTCCCGGACAACCATTTCGACTGCGTGACCATCGCCTTCGGCCTGCGCAACGTGACGCACAAAGAAGACGCCCTGCGCTCGATGCTGCGCGTGCTCAAGCCCGGCGGCCGCCTGCTGGTGCTGGAGTTCTCCAAGCCGACCAACGCGCTGATGTCGAAAGCCTACGACGCCTACTCGTTCGCCTTCATGCCACTGATGGGCAAGCTGATCACCAACGACTCGGAAAGCTATCGCTACCTGGCCGAATCGATCCGCATGCACCCGAATCAGGAAACCCTGAAGTCGATGATGGTCGACGCCGGTTTCGACCGCGTGACCTATCACAACATGACCGCAGGCATCGTCGCCCTGCACCGCGGCATCAAGCCCTGATGTTGCTCACCGGGCTGCTTGCCAGCGTCGAACTCGGTCTGAACCGGGTGCTGCGTCTCGACAGCACGGCGCTGCCGCGGCTGGCGCATCTGACCGGCAAAGTGATTGCCGTCGATTGCCGCAGCCCGGCGCTGCAACTGTTCATCCTGCCCAGCGATGAGGGCCTGATGCTCGCCTCGCACTGGGAAACCGGCGTCGACTGCACCCTGCGCGCCCCGGCCTCGAGCCTGGTAAATCTGGCCGTGAGCAAAGACAAGACCGCGGTGCTGCACGCCCCGGAAGTCGAGCTCGACGGTGACAGCGGCGTGCTGCTGGAACTGGCCGGGGTGCTGCAGGACCTCGAGCTGGACTGGGAGTACGAACTCTCGCGCTGGCTCGGACCGGTCGCCACGCAACTGATTGGCGGTCACCTGCGCAGCCGCGCACGCTGGTATCAACAAGGATTTGCCAGCCTCAACCAGAACCTCGCCGAATACCTCGCCGAAGAATCGCGCACCCTCGTCGGGCAGCGCGAAGCCGAAGCGCGATTCAGCGAACTGGACCGGATCAAACTTGATCTGGAACGTCTCGAGGCGCGTTTCGAGCGCCTTTCCCGATCCCTCGACCCAAGCGATAACGCATGAAGCTGCTTGCCGTCCGCCGTCTGTTGCGCATCCAGCGCGTCGTGATCCGCTACCGCCTCGATGACCTGCTGTTCGAGCTGCCGCTGCCCTGGTTTCTCCTGGCGCTGCGTTACGTGCTGCCGTGGCGCTGGTTGCCGCGCAAGCCGCTGGAGCTGAGCCGTGGTGCGCGTCTGCGCCTGGCGCTGCAGGATCTGGGGCCGATTTTCATCAAGTTCGGGCAGATTCTTTCGACCCGCCGCGACCTGCTGCCGGAAGACATCGCCGATGAGTTGATGCTGCTGCAGGACCGCGTGCCGCCGTTCGATTCGCAGCTGTCGATCAAGCTGATCGAAGAACAGCTGGGCAAGAAGATCAGCGAAGTGTTCAGCCGTTTCGACGTCGAGCCGCTGGCCTCGGCCTCGGTGGCGCAGGTGCACGCCGCGCAACTGAAGACCGGCGAAGAAGTGGTGGTCAAGGTGATCCGCCCGGGCCTGAAACCGGTGATCGCCCAGGATCTGGCATGGCTGTTCATCCTCGCCCGCGCCGCCGAAAAGGTCTCCGCCGACGCCCGCCTGCTGCACCCGGTGGACGTGGTGCAGGACTACGAAAAAACCATCTACGACGAGCTCGACCTGCTGCGCGAGGCGGCCAACGCCAGCCAGTTGAAGCGCAACTTCGAAGGCTCGCCGCTGCTCTATGTGCCGCAAGTCTATTGGGACTGGTGCCGGCCGAAAGTGCTGGTGATGGAGCGCATCTACGGGATTCAGGTGACGGATCTGGCGACCCTCGCCGACCAGCGCACCGACATGAAAATGCTCGCCGAGCGCGGCGTGGAGATCTTTTTCACCCAGGTGTTCCGCGACAGTTTCTTCCACGCCGACATGCACCCGGGCAACATCTTCGTCAGCACCGTCAACCCGTGGAGCCCGCAGTACATCGCGATCGACTGCGGCATCGTCGGCAGCCTGACCCCGGAAGACCAGGACTATCTGGCGCGCAACCTGTTCGCCTTCTTCAAGCGCGACTACCGCCGCGTGGCGCAATTGCACATCGATTCGGGCTGGGTGCCGGCGGAAACCAAACTCAATGAATTCGAAGCGGCGATCCGTACCGTGTGCGAGCCGATCTTCGAAAAACCGTTAAAAGATATTTCATTTGGCCAGGTGCTGATGCGCCTGTTCCAGACCGCACGGCGCTTCAACATGGAAGTCCAGCCGCAGCTGGTGTTGCTGCAGAAGACTCTATTGAACATCGAGGGCCTCGGTCGTCAGCTGTACCCGGATCTGGATCTGTGGAACACCGCGCAGCCCTTCCTCGAGCGCTGGATGCGCGAGCGCGTCAGCCCCAAAGCCTTGCTCGGCAACGTGCAGAGCCAGTTCGAGCAGCTGCCGCACCTGGCCAACATGGCCCGCGACCTGCTCGAACGCATGTCGCAACCGCACGCCTACGACCCGCCACCACCGTGGCACAAACGCAAGGACGACTGGTTTCTGCGCCTGCTCGGTTGCGCGCATCTGGCTGGCGGGACGATCCTCGCCGCGGGTGGCCCGCTGCACGAACTGGGGCATTGGCCGGCGGGCATCATGGTGGCCGTCGGCTTGTATCTGGTCGTTCGCCGATAGCCAGTTCGCTGATCGGCTGGCACACTGTTTCAACGCCTGAACCTGACAATTGAAGTACGGGTTCGCTGTCGGAGTCGAAGATGAAAAACTGGCTGGACGAGATCAAGTGGGACGCAGATGGCCTGGTGCCGGCGATTGCCCAGGATCACAAGACCGGACGCGTGCTGATGATGGCCTGGATGAACCGCGAAGCGCTGGAACTGACCGCTGCGGAAAACCGTGCAATCTACTGGTCACGTTCCCGTGGCAAGCTGTGGCGCAAGGGCGAAGAGTCCGGCCACGTACAGACCCTGCATGAAATGCGCCTGGACTGTGATGCCGACGTGATCATCCTGATGGTCGAACAGATCGGCGACATCGCTTGCCATACCGGCCGTCAAAGCTGCTTTTACCGCGTCTTCGAAAACGGCGACTGGAAGACAGTCGACCCGGTTCTGAAAGACCCGCACGCTATCTATTCCGCAGGACACAAACATGAGTGACACCCTGACTCGCCTGGCCGAAGTGCTCGAAGAGCGAAAAGGCGCAGCGGCCGACAGCTCATATGTAGCTAGTCTGTATCACAAGGGCCTGAACAAGATTCTGGAGAAAGTCGGCGAAGAGTCGGTCGAAACCATTATTGCCGCCAAGGACGCCGCCATCAGCGGTGACTGCAGCGATGTGATCTACGAGACTGCCGACCTGTGGTTCCACAGCATGGTCATGCTCGCCCAACTGGGGCAGCATCCGCAGGCCGTGCTGGATGAACTGGATCGTCGCTTCGGTCTGTCCGGACACGTCGAGAAAGCCTCGCGTCCGTCCGCCTGAACAATTTTTAGAGAGGAACAGCAACATGGGCATTTTTGACTGGAAACACTGGATCGTCATTCTGGTAGTCGTGGTGCTGGTGTTCGGCACCAAGAAACTGAAAAACCTCGGCACCGACGTCGGCGAGTCGATCAAGGGCTTCCGTAAAGCCATGAACGATGACGAAAAACCGGCCGCCGATCCGACCGTGACGCCTGCGCAGCCAGTACCACCGGTGCAGCCGCAAGCCACCGCTCAGGCCAACCCGCCGCACACCATCGACGTGCAGGCGCAGAAAGTCGAAGAGCCGATCCGCAAAGACGTGTGAGCACTGACTAATGTTTGGTATCAGCTTCTCTGAACTGCTGCTCGTCGGCCTCGTCGCCCTGCTGGTGCTGGGCCCCGAGCGTCTGCCGGGCGCTGCGCGCACCGCCGGCCTGTGGGTCGGCCGGCTGAAGCGCAGCTTCAACGCGATCAAACAGGAAGTTGAACGTGAAATCGGTGCCGACGAGATCCGTCGGCAACTGCACAACGAGCACATCCTGTCGCTGGAGCAGGAGGCGCGAAAGATTTTCACGCCGGTTCAGCAGGAGCCTGCGCCGGTTGAACATGTGGGTGAGCAGACGATTCATGCGCCAGCCGCGCCAGCTGTAACAGCTCCGACACCTGCACCTGCCGCCGCTGTAGCGCCGACAGAACCCGTGCCTGTATCTGCACAACCCTCAGTTGAACACGTAGCCACGACCGCCGCGCCGATCACACCAGCGCCTCACGACCCTACTCTGCCGCCGCGAGCCCCATGAGCGATCTCCCTGAAAACGACCAGCACATGCCGCTGGTATCGCACCTCACCGAGTTGCGCACCCGCCTGCTGCGCTGTGTGGCGGCGGTGTTCATCATCTTCGCCGGGTTGTTCGCGTTCACCCAGCAGATCTACACCTTCGTCTCGACGCCGCTGCGCCAGTACCTGCCGGTCGGCGCGACGATGATCGCCACTGACGTATCGTCGCCGTTCCTGACGCCGCTGAAGCTGACGATGATGGTCTCGCTGTTCCTCGCGATTCCGGTGATCCTGCATCAGATCTGGGGCTTCATCGCGCCGGGCCTGTACAAGCATGAGAAGCGCATCGCCGTGCCGCTGCTGGTGTCGAGCATCCTGCTGTTCTACACCGGCATGGCGTTCGCCTATTACTTCGTGTTCCCGCTGATCTTCAAGTTCTTCGCCGCCGCCACCCCGGCCGGCGTGGAAATGATGACCGACATCACCAGTTACCTCGACTTCGTCATGACGCTGTTCTTCGCCTTCGGCGTCGCGTTCGAAATTCCGGTGGCCGTGGTGCTGCTGGTGTGGATCGGCGTGGTCGACGTCAAATACCTGAAGAAGATCCGCCCGTACGTAATCATCGGCTGCTTCGTGGTCGGCATGATCCTCACCCCGCCGGACATCTTCTCGCAGACCCTGCTGGCGGTACCGATGTGGATGCTGTTTGAAATCGGCATTCTGTTCGGCGGCCTGATCAGCAAGCGCGAACGCCCGGACGAAACACCGGCCGACGATCACAACGACCAGCCGCCAGCGACCCAGGCATGAACCTGCTGTTGCTCGAAGAGGCCGACTTCATCGCGGCCGACCGCGTCGTGCTGCGTGACCGGCGCCTGACCCACATGCAGGAAGTTCACCGCTCGGAAGTCGGTGACAGCCTGCGCGTGGGACGGATCAATGGCTTGATGGGCTCGGCTGAGCTGCTTCGCCTTGAGGCCGGTGAAGCCGAGTTGCGTGTCACCCTCGATCAATCACCGCCGGCCAAGCTGCCGCTGACCCTGGTGCTGGCCCTGCCACGGCCGAAGATGCTGCGACGGGTGTTCCAGACCGTGGCGACCATGGGCGTGTCGAAGGTGATTCTGGTCAACAGCTACCGGGTCGAGAAGAGTTTCTGGCAGACGCCGTTTCTCGAGCCGGAAGCGATTCGCGAGAACCTGATTCTCGGCCTCGAACAGGCCCGCGATACCGTGCTGCCGGAAGTCATCATCGAGAAGCGCTTCAAACCGTTCGTCGAAGATCGTCTGCCAGCGATCAGCGAAGGCACCCTCGGCCTGGTCGGCCATCCCGGCAATTACCCGCCGTGCCCACGTGCGTTGAGCGAACCGGTGACCCTGGCGATCGGCCCCGAAGGTGGCTGGATTCCCTACGAAATCGACCTGCTGGGCAAATCCGGCCTGCAACCGGTGCAACTGGGCGAGCGCATCCTGCGCGTCGAAACCGCCGTCACCGCCCTGCTCGCCCGCCTGTTCTAAAAGTACTGTGGCGAGGGAGCTTGCTCCCGCTTGGGCGCGAAGCGGCCATTGCTCTTTCTTCAGATTAAAATGTGTTTGCCAGTTTTGCGACGGCTGCGCCGCCGGGCGGGAGCAAGCTCCCTCGCCACAATGTCGCTGCGCCCCGGGCAAATCAGGTTACAGATTGCCATCACCCAGCCGATACAGTCCCCATAAGTCCAATTAGTGGTCCGAGGGGAGTCGTCGCATGTACCGTTGGTTAGCCGAGAATCTTGGGAACGTCAGCGTCAAACGCAAGCTGGGCACCGGTTTCGGCCTGGTGCTGTTGCTCACCCTGCTGATTACCTTTACCGGCTGGACCGGCATGGGCGGCATTATCAGCCGTGGCGACAAGCTCGGTTTCATCTCCAGCCTCAACGAGCTGACCAAGGACCTGCGCCTGGCGCGTCTGGACTATGAAGCGCGTCGCGGCGAACAAGGCCCGGGCGCGGTCAACGAGTTACTGGCCAAACTCGCCAGCGGCTTGCAAACCGCGCGCGGCCTGATCGAGCAGCCCTCAGATGCGGCCATGGTCGATCAGCAACTGGCCGCTGTCGCCGAGTACAAACGTGCCTTCGCCGACATGACACAGGCCACCGTGCAGCGTGAGGACGCGCGCAGCAAGCTCGGCGCCAGTGCAGACAATGCCGTGGCCAAAGTCTCGGAAGTCGAGAAATCCATGCTGCAAGGTGACAGCGTCGCGCAATTCAACAGCGTGATCGAACTGAGCAAACTGTTGCAGCAAGCGCGCTATCAGGTGCGCGGCTACACCTACAGCGGCAAGGCCGAGGCGGAGCAGCCCGCGCTGGACGCCATCGACAATGCACTGAAAAACCTCGACAGCCTGCCGGCGAAACTGCCCGAACAGCACATCGCCAACCTGCAACAGGCCACCGACTCGATCAAGGCTTATCGCGCGGCGGTCGCTCAGTTCCGCGACTCGCAGGTGAACAATGCCAAGGCCGGGGCAACCATGACGGCGCAGGGCGACATCCTCCTCGACCTCAGCAAGAAGCTCACCGAATCACAAACCGTGGTGCGCGATACCGATGCCGCGCACGCCAAGAACATGCTGATCATCGCCACCCTGCTGGCCGTGGCCTTCGGTTTGCTGGCCGCGTGGGCGATCACCCGGCAGATCATCATTCCACTGAACCAGACCCTGAAGGTCGCCGAACGTGTGGCTGCCGGCGACTTGACCCACAACCTGGTGTCTCAGCGTCGCGACGAACTCGGCCAGTTGCAACGTTCGATGCAGAGCATGACGCAAGGTCTGCGCGAGTTGATCGGTGGCATCAGCGACGGCGTCACGCAGATTGCCAGCGCCGCCGAGGAACTGTCGGCGGTCACCGAGCAGACCAGCGCCGGGGTCAACAATCAGAAGATCGAGACCGATCAGGTCGCCACCGCCATGAACGAAATGGCCGCCACTGTGCAGGAAGTCGCGCGCAACGCCGAGGAAGCTTCCGAAGCCGCTGTGGCCGCCGACCAGCAGGCCCGCGAAGGCGACAAAGTGGTGGGTGAAGCCATCGCGCAGATCGAGCGTCTGGCCGTCGAAGTCGGCCACTCCACCGAAGCCATGGGCGAACTCAAGCGCGAGAGCGACAAGATCGGCAGCGTGCTCGACGTGATCAAGTCCGTGGCCCAGCAAACCAACCTGCTGGCGCTCAACGCCGCGATCGAAGCAGCGCGTGCCGGTGAGGCCGGGCGTGGTTTTGCGGTGGTCGCCGATGAAGTGCGCAGCCTCGCCCAGCGCACGCAGAAGTCCACCGAAGAGATCGAGGAACTGATCGTCGGCCTGCAGAACGGCACCCAGCAAGTGGCAACGATCATGGACAACAGCCGCAGCCTGACCGACAGCAGCGTCGAACTGACCCGCCGCGCCGGTGGCTCACTGGAAAGCATCACCCGCACCGTCTCGGCGATTCAGGCGATGAACCAGCAGATTGCAGCGGCAGCCGAGCAGCAGAGTGCCGTGGCCGAGGAGATCAACCGTAGCGTGCTGAATGTGCGGGATGTGTCGGATCAGACGTCGGCGGCGAGTGAAGAGACGGCGGCGTCGAGTGTTGAGCTGGCGCGGCTGGGGACGCATCTGCAGATGCTGGTGGGGCGGTTCAAGGTTTGAGGTGATCCGAAAACCTCGGTTCGCTCTGAACCGAGGTGATGCATTCGCGAGCAAGCCCGCTCCCACAGTTGACCTGGTTGTCCATGCGGACGCGGTCTAATGTGGGAGCGGGCTTGCTCGCGAAAGCGGTAGGTCAGACGCTGAAATTAAAGGACCTGACGCAGAAAGGCCTGCGCCCGCGGATCCTTCGGCGCATCAAAAAACTCCGCCGGGGAAGCATCTTCCAGCAGTTTGCCGTGATCGAAGAACAGCACTCGATCCGCCACTTCCCGGGCGAAACCCATTTCGTGGGTCACGCAAACCATGGTCATGCCTTCCACGGCCAGATTCTTCATCACATCCAGCACTTCACCGACCATTTCCGGGTCGAGGGCCGAAGTCGGTTCGTCGAACAGCATCACTTTCGGGTCCATCGCCAGCGCCCGGGCAATCGCCACGCGCTGTTGCTGGCCGCCGGACAGGCGTGATGGATATTCCCGAGCCTTCTGCGCAATACCGACCTTCTCCAGCAACGCCAAGGCCTTGGCCTCGCTTTCCTTCTGCCCACGCTTGCGCACGACTTTCTGCGCCAGACAGAGGTTTTCCAGCACGGTCATGTGCGGGAACAGGTTGAAGTGCTGGAACACCATGCCGACTTCGCGGCGGTAGGCGTTGACGTCGGTTTTCGGGTCGGCCAGTTGCAGGCCGTCGATGCTCACCGAACCCGAGTCGAATTCTTCCAGGCCATTGAGGCAGCGCAGGAAGGTCGATTTGCCCGAACCCGACGGGCCGATCACCACCAGCACTTCGCCCTTGGCCACCGTGGTGCTGACGTTATCCACAGCCCGGACTACCTGGCCACGGGTGTCGAAAACTTTTACCAGTTCGCGGACTTCAATCACTTTGCGCGAGCCTCCGCTCAAGCCGGCTGGCGATTTTCGACAGCGGCAGGTTAATCAACAGATACAGGCCGGCAACGCAGAACAGAATCTCGAACGGCGAGAACGAGGTGGTGATGACTTCACGGCCGCTTTTCAGCAGCTCGGTGATGGCGATCACCGACACCAGCGAGGTGTCCTTGACCAGACTGATGAACTGCCCGGCCAGCGGCGGCAGTACGCGTTTGAATGCTTGCGGCAGTACCACGTGGCGCATCGACTGGCCCGCGCTCAGACCGAGCGAACGCGCCGCTTCGTTCTGGCCACGGGCAATCGACTGCACCCCGGAACGGATAATCTCGGCCACGTAGGCGCCGGTAAACAGCGACAGCGCGGCGATCCCGGCGAACTCCCGGGACAGGTTCATCACCGTGCCGATGAAGAAGTAGAAAATGAAGATCTGCACCAGCAGCGGCGTGCCGCGCACCAGTTCGACGTAGATGCTCGAAAGGTCGCGCAGGGTCGGGTTGCTCGACAGGCGGCACAACCCGGTGACGAGACCGATCAGCAGACCGAGCACACCCGACACCACCGACAGCCACAGCGTGGTCCAAAGGCCCCACAGCAGCGGCCCTGCCGCCCAATGCCGGGTCACGCCCACGACGTCGCCTTCCGCCACATCGTCGCCCTGAGCGAATTGCAGGCTGTTTTCGTCGACGGTCAGGTGCTGCTCGTCACCGGCGTCGTTGCGCAGGGTGACCTGCGCGCTACCGCCCTTGCGTACCAGCTCGGTAACGGTGGAGATATCGGTGGCACGCTGGGATTCTTCGGCCTGATAGGCGAAGTACTGCGGCACGCGGTTCCAGCGCCATTCGTAGGACATCAGCGACGTGGCGTAATACAACGCGCCCGCCAGGCCGACCAGCACCAGCACGGTCAGGACGTGCCAGGGCCATTGGGCTTGTTTCTGTTTCATTGCAGGTTCCGGAATTTGTGTTGCTCTGGAGGGCCTCTTCGCGAGCAGGCTCGCTCCCACAGGGGAATGCATTCCAATGTGGGAGCGAGCCTGCTCGCGATTGGGGCGACTCGGTCTGACTGACCCAGTGTTATTCCATGTCCTTGAGCCACTCGGTGCTCTTGAACCACTTGTCATGGATGCGATCGTAGGTGCCGTCTTCGTGGATCTGGTGCAGGAAGTTGTTGATGAAGTTGATGCTGTCGTAATCACCCTTCTTCAGACCGAAGGCCAGCGGCTCGTAGGTGAACGGCTTGTCGAGGAACACCAGTTTGCCGGCGCCGACCTTGTTCACCGCGACCACGTTGTACGGCGCGTCGTAGATGAACGCGTCAGCCTTGCCGTTGACCACGTCGAGCACGGCTTCCTGCTCGTTGTCGTAGCCGTGGTACTTGGCCTTGGCGATCAGCTTCTTGGCGACCATCTCGCCGGTGGTACCGAGCTTGGAGGTGATGCGGTAGTCGGCGGTGTTCAGGTCTTTATAGGACTTGATGGTGCCTTCCAGCTCCTTGCGGATCAGCAGGGTCTGGCCGACCACGATGAACGGTTCGCTGAAGTTCAGGCGCAGGTTACGTTCCTGAGTCAGGGTCATGCCACTGCCGATCATGTCGAACTTGTCGGTCATCAGGGCCGGGATGATCCCGTCGTAACCGGTGGACACCAACTCGAGCTTGACGCCCATGGCCTTGGACATGGCTTTGAGGATGTCGACTTCGAAACCGATGATTTCGCCGCGCTTGTTGGTCATTTCGAACGGCATGTAGGTCGGATCCATACCGACTTTCAACGTGCCGCGCTTGACCGCGTCATCGATTGCACCAGCGTGCGCCGCATTGACTGCAACCAGTGCCGTGACGCCGACCAGCAGCATCGACAGATACTTCTTCATCTTCAAGTCCCCAAAACCATTGCAATTGCGGCGCGAAAACCGACTGAAATGGACAAGATCGTCCGGGCGCGCCAATTCGGGGACGGATGCTAACGCACTCGATTTTTTGCACAAGGTTTAATGGACGATTTGTTTAACAATCAAGGGCCGGGGTGAAGGTCTCTTTTTATCGAGATCAAAAAAAACCCCGCTTTCGCGGGGTTTCTTCATCAGGCCGGTTGCGCCTGCAAGCTCACAGGCTTGAGTGGCAACAGCGGCGCATGCGGATCGGCTTTCACCGAAGCGCGCCAGGCATCCAGCCACTCGTTGTGACCTTCGGCCCAGACCAGCTCGTGCAGACGCGCCAAGGCCACCGGATCGCTCAACAGTTGCAGGCGATCATGATTGCTCAGGGCTGCCGGACCCGCCTTCAGGGCGTGACGTACACGCTCCTGACGCAGCCATTCGATCGGCTCGGCCTGACCGTGACGGGCCGTCGCCAGCGAACACGCCAGGGCGTTCTGCTGCGGATCGACCACGGCGCGGATGAAGCCGTCGTTCAGTGCATGCCAGCGGTTTTCGTGGGTGTACTGGTCGGTCGCCAGCAGTGCCTGCGGCGGATTGTATTCCTCGGGGATGAGGAACAGGCTCTCGTCACGGGACTTCAGGCCCAGACCGACACGGCTGGAAATCACCGACACCGGGATCGACAGCATCAGCGAACCGACGATCGGCACCAGCCACCACAGGAAGCTCGGGTTCAGCCAGATCACCAGCAGCGCCCAGCAGAAGCCCAGCAGGGTCTGCGGACCGTGGCGCTTGACCGCCTCGCTCCAAGGCGTGGAGTCGTCGTCACGCTGTGGCGAGTTCCAGGTAGCGGCCCAGCCGAGGAACGCGGCGAGCACGAAACGGGTGTGGAAAATCATCCGCACCGGCGCCAGCAGCATGGAGAACAACATCTCCAGCAGCATCGACAGGGTCACTTTGAACTTGCCACCGAACTCTTTCGCGCCCTTGGCCCAGATCAGGATGATGCTCAACAGCTTCGGCAGGAACAGCAGCACGATGGTCGTCGAGAACAGCGCGATCGCCTTGTCCGGGTGCCATTGCGGCCACAGCGGATAAAGCTGACGCGGTTCCAGGAAATACTGCGGCTCCATCAGTGTGTTCACCGCCAGCAGCGCGGTCGACAACACCAGGAAGAAGAACCACAACGGCGCCGACAGGTACGACATCACGCCGGTCAGGAACACCGCGCGGTGCACCGGGTGCATGCCTTTGACCAGGAACAGGCGGAAGTTCATCAGGTTGCCGTGGCACCAGCGACGGTCACGCTTGAGCTCGTCGAGCAGGTTCGGCGGCAGTTCTTCGTAGCTGCCCGGCAGGTCGTAGGCAATCCACACGCCCCAACCGGCACGGCGCATCAGTGCGGCTTCAACGAAGTCGTGAGACAGAATCGCACCGGAGAACGCACCCTTGCCCGGCAACGGCGCCAGGGCGCAGTGGTCGATGAACGGCTTCATGCGGATGATCGCGTTGTGACCCCAGTAGTGGGATTCACCCAGCTGCCAGAAGTGCAGGCCGGCAGTGAACAGCGGACCGTACACGCGGGTAGCGAACTGCTGCATGCGCGCATACAGGGTATCCATGCCCGACGCACGCGGCGCGGTCTGGATGATCCCGGCGTCCGGCGTGGCTTCCATCAGGCGTACCAGACTGGTCAGGCACTCGCCGCTCATCACCGAGTCGGCGTCGAGCACGACCATGTACTTGTAGTCACCGCCCCAGCGACGGCAGAAGTCGTCGAGGTTGCCGCTCTTGCGTTTCACACGGCGGCGACGGCGGCGGTAGAAGATCTTGCCAAAGCCTTTGGCTTCGCGGCAGACGTCCAGCCAGGCCTGTTGCTCGGCGACGCAGATATCGGTGTCGTTACTGTCGCTGAGGACGAAGAAGTCGAAGCGATCCAGATCACCGGTAGCGGCGACCGACTCGAAGGTGGCGCGCAGACCGGCGAATACCCGGGGCACGTCTTCGTTGCAGATCGGCATCACCAGCGCGGTACGAGCGTCTTTCGGAATCGGCTCGTTGCCGGCACTTTTGCCGGAGATACGGTATTTATCGTGACCGGTGAGCAACTCGAGGAAGCCCATCAGTGCCGTCCAGAAACCGGCCGAGACCCAGCAGAACAGAATCCCGAACAGGATCAGGATGCTGGTCTGCAGCGCATACGGCAGCACTTGCGTGGCGGTTTGCAGCAGCGGCTGGTGCAGCACTTCGTCCAGATCGACGAACGACCAGCCCTGGTACGGCATGATGCCTTTCATGTACCAGCCGGCAACGATGGTCTGACCGAGCATCAGCAGCAACAGAATGTAACGTCGAATCGAACCAACCGTGCGCCAGCGCGCTGCCGGCAAGACGTTTTCGTCCTTCGGCGGCTGCGGCGGGTTGGTGCGCCCGGTCAGGCGGCGCCAGCCACGCACCAGAATATTGGTGCGCCAAGGCTCCGGCACGACTTTGGTCCGACGGATCGGCGGAGTCGCCTTCATGCTGACCCGACCGCTGGCGTCGAGCACCAGCATTTCCGCCTCTTCCAGCTCCTCGGCGGTGCTCAGGGTCAGGCGCTTGCCCACCGAAGCCTGGGCGGCTTCGGCAGGCGCGTCGAACGTCGGCGACGACAGACGCTGGTGCAGTTCGCTGAAGGACTGGCAGCCCGCGAGTTCCGCGCGCTGCTCGTCGGTCATCGGCAGATGCGCCAGATACTCGGACAGAGTCTCTGGCTGTACTTGAGAGTTACTCATCGGCAGGCAACTGATAGCTCCAGGTCTCGGTCAGGACTTCTTCAGTCGGTGCCGATTCCGGTGTGGCTGGGGCCGCGTTCGCAGCCGCTGGCTGCTTGGCGTCTTTGTTGGCCTTGTCCTTGGCATCTGCGGCTGGCTTGGCGTCGGCCTGTTTGGCCTCGGCTGCCTTGGCTTCCTTCTCGTCTTTCTCTTGTTGCTTGGCCGCGACCTTGTCCGCCTTGGCCACCGACGAGTTCGACGCCGGTACCGAAGACTTGGCCAGATCAGCGGTGACCACTGGCTGTACCAGGGCGGCCCGCATCTCGGTGGACTTGCTCGCGTCCTTGATCTTCATGCGCAGGGTCAGGCGCCAGCCCTTGGTTTCCGGGTTGTAACGCACGCTGTTCTCGACCAGTTCGGCGTTATCGCCAACGCTGACCTGACTGCGCACGTCGGCATCCGGGGCCAGAGCCGCCAACGATGGACCTTCGAAGTCGACCAGGTAGGCGACGCTGCCATCCGGTTGACGGATCAGGTTCGACTGCTTGACGTCACCGGTCGAGCGCAGGGTCTGCTTGACCCAGGCGCTGTCGGGGGCGTGAATCGCCGCTTCGTCCATGGTCCAGTGCAGGCGGTAGGCGAAGTCCAGCGGCTTGCCTGGCTCCGGCATGGTTTCCGGGCTCCAGAACGCAACGATGTTGTCGTTGGTTTCATCGGCGGTCGGAATCTCTACCAGATCAACGGTACCCTTGCCCCACTCGCCCTTCGGCTCGATCCAGGCGCTTGGGCGCTTGTCGTAGCGATCGTCGAGGTCTTCGTAGTGGCTGAAGTCGCGGCCACGCTGCAGCAGACCGAAACCACGCGGGTTCTCGACGCTGAAGTTGCTCACGGCCAGGTGTTTCGGGTTGTTCAGCGGACGCCAGATCCACTCGCCGTTGCCGGCATGGATCGACAGACCGCTGGAGTCGTGCAGTTCACGACGGTAGTTGAGGACTTTCGACGGCTGGTTGGCGCCGAACAGGAACATGCTGGTCAACGGTGCGATGCCCAGTTTGCCGACCTTGTCACGCAGGAACATCTGCGCCTTGACGTCGACAATGGTGTCGCTGCCCGGACGCAGGATCAGGCGATAGGCACCGGTGGCGCGCGGCGAATCAAGCAGGGCGAAGATCACCAGATGCTTGTCACCCGGCTTCGGCTGCTGAATCCAGAACTCGCGGAAACGCGGGAATTCTTCGCCCGACGGCAGTGCGGTGTCGATCGCCAGACCACGGGCCGACAGACCGTAAGTGTGACCCTTGCCGACGACGCGGAAGTAGCTCGCGCCGAGCATGGTCATGATTTCGTCTTGTTTGTCGGCCTTGTTGATCGGGTACAGCACACGGAAACCGGCGTAGCCCAGTTGTTCAGTGGCCTTCGGATCGAACTTGAGGTCGCCGAAATCGAAGCGGGTCGGATCGTATTTGATCTCTTCGACGGTGTTCGCCGTGATTTCGTTGATTTTCACCGGCGTGTCGAAGTGCATGCCCTGGTGATAGAAGGACAGCTTGAACGGTGTCTTCTGATCAGCCCACTCAGCCTTTTCGGTGAGGAAGCGGATTTTCTGATAATCCGCGAACTTCATGTCACGGAATTCGTTCGGCAGGTTGCTGCGCGGGGCTTCGAACTTCTGCCCGGCCAGCTCTTTAGCCTTGGCTGATACATCGTCAAGATTGAACGCCCAAAGCTGGCCGGCGCTGAGCAGGCACAGGAGCGCCGAGCCGGCTACCAGGGCACTTCGCATGCGTTTGGCAGACATTTTTGCTGCATTACAGGGACTAACAATCACGAGCAACCCTCGCCGAAAACAGATCAAAAAACCAACGGCCAGCTATCTATATGCCAGGTTGGCGAGCATTGTTCCGACTCCGCTGGGGCAAAATGATTCCCCAATCGGATCCAGACAAGTCTCTACCTAAGTCAAAAATGGAACAGCGAACGCTGATCCCCATAGCGCGCGATTATCTAGTAGCCCGCGTGACAACGCATCAGGGGTAACAAAGTATTTATCGCGAAAAACGCCTGTTTTCAGTCGAAAAGCCCTTGAAAAGCTGTTTCAAGCGCTTTCATGTCTGTAACAGGAAGGTTACCGGGCCATCGTTGACCAGGTGCACCTGCATATCCGCGCCGAATCTACCTGATGCCACAGTGCCATGCATCTGTTTCGCTTTGCTGAATAGATAGTCGAACAATTCCTCGCCCAATGCCGGAGGGGCCGCGGTCGAGAAACTCGGACGCAACCCGCTCTTGGTGTCGGCAGCGAGGGTGAACTGAGAGACCAGCAGCAACCCGCCACCGACATCCGCCAGGGACAGATTCATCTTGCCCTCGGCGTCACTGAATACCCGATAGTTAAGCAGCTTATGCAAAAGTTTGTCGGCGCTGGTACGGGTATCGTCGGGTTCGACCGCCACCAGCACCAGCAAACCCTGATCCACCGCGCCGACTGTCTCTCCCGCAACCTCTACCCGCGCACCGCGCACGCGCTGTAACAGCCCCTTCATGCTTCTTCGGGCGGCAGGTCGAGCAGGCGGCGGGCCATGTTGCTCGCGGCACGCACCAGCGCATCGGTGATGCCCGGTTCGGAGGCGGCGTGACCGGCGTCGCGAATCACCTGCAACTCGCTGTTCGGCCAGGCCTGATGCAACTCCCAGGCGTTGTCCAGCGGACAGATCACGTCGTAGCGACCGTGAATGATCACCCCTGGCAGATGGGCAATCTTGCCCATGTCGCGGATCAACTGATTCGGCTCAAGGAATGCGTTGTTGGTGAAGTAGTGACACTCGATCCGCGCGATCGACAGGGCGCGCTGCGGTTCGGAGAAACGGTCGACCACCAGCGGGTTCGGCCGCAGGGTCGCGGTGCGTCCTTCCCAAGTCGACCAGGCCTTGGCCGCGTGCATCTGAGCGATCTGATCGTTACCGACCAGGCGCTTGTGGAAGGCGCTGAGCAGATCGTCGCGCTCGTCCAGCGGGATTGGCGCGATGTAGTCCTGCCAGTAATCGGGAAACAGACGGCTGGCACCGGCCTGATAGAACCACTCGATTTCCTGCGGACGGCAGAGAAAGATCCCACGCAGGATCAGACCGTGTACGCGCTCCGGGTGGGTTTGCGCGTAGGCCAGCGCCAGGGTCGAACCCCACGAACCGCCGAACAGCACCCATTTATCAATGCCCAAGTGCTTGCGGATACGCTCAAGGTCAGCGACCAGATCCCAGGTGGTGTTGTTTTCCAGGCTCGCATGCGGGGTGGAGCGTCCGCAGCCGCGCTGGTCGAAGGTGACAATGCGATACAGGTTCGGATCGAAATAGCGACGGCTCTGCGCGTCGCAACCGGCACCCGGGCCGCCGTGGATGAACACCACCGGCAAGCCTTCCGGCGAGCCGCTTTCATCGACGTACAGCGTGTGGGTGTCATCGACAGCCAGATCGTGCCGGGCGTGGGGTTTGATCTGCGGAAACAATGTCTGCATTGCGCGCTCCGTAAGGGGTCGAGGTCATCCCTGGGGGGACTTCTATTATTCTGCCGTTCGGCATCATAAACCCGATTTACGTCAATGAGCATGCCCGTACGCAGTCACAATTTTTCTGCTGCATAGAAAACCTGTGGGAGCGGGCTTGCTCGCGAAAGCGCTATGTCATTCAACGCATATGTTGCCTGATGCGCCGCCTTCGCGAGCAAGCCCGCTCCCACAGTGGGTTATGCGGTGTAATGCGACTTTGCCCAGGCCAGATAGCCCTGCAGCAACTCCTTGAGCACCACCCGCGTCGGCTCTGCCAGATCGGCGCGGTAGCGGAACGGTTCGAACTCTTCCATGTAGGTGCTCTGGCACAGCTCCAGTTGCACGGCGTGGATGTTCTCGGCCGGGTTGCCGTAATGGCGGGTGATGTGGCCGCCCTTGAAGCGTCCGTTGAGCACGTGGCTGAAGTTGCCGTGGCGTGCGCAAATGGCTTCGAGCTGTCCAGCAAGCTGTGGATCGCAACTGGCGCCGTTGAAGGTGCCAAGGTTGAAATCCGGCAGTTTGCCGTCGAACAGGTGCGGGATGATCGAACGGATCGAATGCGCGTCGAACAGCAGCGCATAGCCGAACTCGGCCTTCAGCCGCGCCAGCTCTTGTTGCAGGGTGCGGTGATACGGCGTCCAGACCTGTTCCAGGTAGGTCGCGCGCTCTGCTTTCGAGGGCTCGTGCCCTTCGCGGAACAGCGGAATGCCATCGAACAGCGTCGCCGGGTACAGGCCTGTGGTGGCGCCGACATACAACGGCTTGTCATCGGACGGACGGTTAAGGTCGATGACGAACCGCGAGTACTCGGCGGCCAACGTGCTGACGCCCAACTCCTCGGCAAAATCGTAGAGCTGCGGAATGTGCCAGTCGGTGTCCGGCAGGCTTTTCGCGTCCGCGATCAGCCCGGCTTCGACCGCTGGCGTCAGGCGCACGCCGGCATGCGGCATGCTGATCAGCAGCGGTACGCGACCTTGTTTGAAACTCAGAACCTTATCCACAACCGCTCTCCTACAGACTTGATTCGACGCCGTGACGCACGACGCGTTTGTCCAGATCACCACCGAGCCAATAGGCCAGATCCGCCGGACGATCGATGTGCCAGGCGACGAAATCCGCGACCTTGCCGACTTCCAGCGAACCGTGGGTATCAGCCATGCCCAGCGCTTGCGCGGCGTGAATGGTCGCGCCGGCCAGGGCTTCTTCCGGGGTCATGCGGAAGCAGGTGCAGGCCATGTTCAGCATCAGGCGCAACGACAGCGCCGGCGAGGTGCCGGGGTTGAGGTCACTGGCGATAGCGATCTTGACCTTGTGCTTGCGCAGGGCGTCCATCGGCGGCAGCTGGGTTTCGCGCAGGAAGTAGAACGCCCCCGGCAGCAACACCGCGACGGTGTCGGACTTGGCCATGGCGATGGCGTCGTCTTCGTCCATGAACTCCAGATGGTCGGCAGACAACGCGTGATACCGTGCGGCCAGACTGGAGCCATGCAGCGACGACAATTGCTCGGCATGCAGCTTCACCGGCAGGCCGAGTTTTTGTGCGGTGATGAACACCCGCTCGACCTGCTCCGGCGAGAACGCCAGGTACTCGCAAAACGCATCCACCGCATCGACCAGCCCTTCGGCGGCCAATGCCGGGAGCATCTCGGCGCAGATGTGCTCGATGTAGTCGTCAGCGCGATCCTTGTACTCCGGCGGCAGCGCGTGGGCGGCCAGACAGGTACTGCGCACGCTGATCGGCAGCTCCTTGGCCAGGCGACGAATGACCCGCAGGATCTTGCGTTCGCTGGCCAGATCGAGACCGTAGCCGGACTTCATCTCGACCGTGGTCACGCCGTCGCGCATCAGGCTTTTCAGACGCTTGGCGGCGCTGGCGAACAGCTCGTATTCGCTCGCTTCACGGGTGGCGCGCACGGTGCTGGCAATGCCGCCGCCCTGCGCCGCGATCTCGGCATAGCTGACGCCTTGCAGACGCTTCTCGAATTCGCCGCTGCGGTTGCCGCCGAACACCGTGTGGGTGTGGCAGTCGATCAGGCCCGGGGTCACCCACGCGCCTTGCAGATCGTTGACCGCCGGGTATTCACCGGACGGCAGCAGATTGCGCGGACCGATCCACTCGATGTGCGCACCGGACGTCACAATGGCCGCATCCTCGATGATCGAGTAGACGCCCTGCGCCATGGTTGCGACGTGGCAGTGTTGCCAGAGGGTTTTCATCCCTTAGTCTCCACAGTATTCAAAATCGATTTCGCGAGCAGGGTCGCTCCCACAGTTGAAATGCATTCTCCTGTGGGAGCGGGCCTGCTCGCGAAGGGGCCATTACAGGCTAGGCAGCAATTTCGCCGGGACCAATTCCCTCAAGCAGCGCGAAGCCAACAACTCGGTCGCCGCATTGATGTCCGGCGCAAAGAAGCGGTCCTTCTCATAGAACGGCACTTCCTTGCGCAGAATCGCCCGCGCCTGCTCCAGCTTGGCCGAAGTCTTCAGACCGTTACGCAGATCCAGCCCCTGCACCGCCGCCAGCCATTCCACCGCGAGAATCCCGCGGGTGTTCTCGGCCATTTCCCACAGGCGCTTGCCGGCGGCCGGAGCCATCGACACGTGGTCTTCCTGGTTGGCCGAGGTCGGCAGGCTGTCGACCGAATGCGGATGGGACAGCGCCTTGTTCTCGCTGGCCAGTGCTGCGGCGGTCACCTGAGCGATCATGAAGCCGGAGTTGACCCCGCCATTGGCCACCAGGAACGGCGGCAGTTGCGACATGTGCTTGTCCATCATCAGCGAGATACGGCGTTCGCTCAGCGAGCCGATTTCAGCGATGGCCAAGGCCATGTTGTCGGCGGCCATGGCCACCGGCTCGGCGTGGAAGTTGCCACCGGAAATCACATCGCCTTCAGCGGCGAACACCAACGGGTTGTCGGACACCGCGTTGGCTTCGACCACCAGCACATCGGCGGCCTGACGGAACTGGGTCAGGCAGGCGCCCATGACTTGTGGCTGGCAACGCAAGGAGTACGGGTCCTGAACCTTCTCGCAGTTCTGGTGCGAATCGGACACTTCGCTGCGCTCGCCGAGCAGATCGCGATATGCGACTGCAGCATCGATCTGGCCTTTCTGGCCACGAGCGGCGTGAATACGTGCGTCGAACGGCGAGCGCGAACCGAGCACCGCCTCAACCGTCAGACCGCCGATTGCCAGCGCACCGGCAAACAGGTCTTCACCTTCAAACAGACCGCGTAGGGCAAATGCAGTGGACACCTGAGTACCGTTGAGCAGCGCCAGACCTTCTTTCGCCGCCAGGGTCAGCGGGGTCAGACCGGCGACTTTCAGCGCTTCGGTGGCTTCCATCCACTCGCCCTTGTAACGCGCCTTGCCTTCGCCCAGCAGCACCAGCGACATGTGCGCCAATGGCGCGAGGTCACCGGATGCACCCACCGAACCTTTGAGCGGAATGTGCGGATAAACCTCGGCGTTGATCAACGCGATCAGCGCGTCGATCACCACGCGGCGGATGCCGGAGAAACCACGGCTGAGGCTGTTGACCTTGAGCACCATTATCAGCCGCACCAGCTCATCGCTGATCGGCTGGCCGACGCCGGCGGCGTGGGACAGCACCAGAGAACGCTGCAGGTTTTCCAGGTCTTCGCTGGCGATGCGGGTCGAAGCCAGCAGGCCGAAACCGGTGTTGATGCCGTAGGCAGTGCGGTTCTCGGCAAGGATCTGCTCGACGCAAGCGACGCTGGCCTCGATCTGCGCCGCAGCACTGTGGTCGAGGGTCAGCTTGACCGGTTGCTGATAGACATCACGCAGTTGGGCCAGGCTCAGTTGGCCGGGAATCAGGTTCAGCGCAGTCATTAAAATGCTCCTTTTGAACATTGTTATTAACTACCAGTCGCTCCGGAGCATTCCGTTATCCGTCGTTTCTCGTCTTGTGGACGATCCGCGCCTTGGCACGCTGGTATGGGTAGTTGTCAGTGCAGATTCGGTAATACGTTGTGCAGCGCATTCGGGTTTTTCAGCACGCTGGCGGCGGCGGCGATATCCGGCGCCAGCCAGCGATCCTGATCGTAGGCCGGGACGGTTTCCCGCAGCAGACGCCACGCCCGATCAGTGCCCGCGCCAAAGCGCTGCTCCTTGAGGAATTCAAAGGCCTGTGCCGCCAGCAGGTACTCGATGGCGAGGATCTGCGTGCAGTTTTCCAGGGCGCGGTGCAGCTTCAGTGCAGCGCTGGTGCCCATGCTCAGGTGGTCTTCCTGCAGGCCCGAGGTGACGTAGTTGTCGAGCACCGCCGGCTGCGCCAATTGGCGGTTCTCGGCACATAGCGAAGCGGCGACGTATTGCACGATCATCATTCCGGAGTTCACCCCCGGATTGGCCACCAGAAACGCCGGCAGACCGCTGACGTGCGGGTTGACCAGACGATCGAGGCGGCGCTCGGCAATCGAGCCGATTTCAGCCATGGCAATCGCCAGCAGATCCGCCGCCATCGCCACTGACTGACCGTGCGGGTTGGCCTGCGACATCACCCGGAAGTTGTACGGCGTGCCCAGCAGCAACGGGTTATCGGTGCAACCGTTGAGCTCGGCCTCGACCTGTTTGATCGCGTGCTCCAGTTGGTCGCGCGCCGCACCGTGTACCTGCGGGATCGAACGGATGCTCAGCGCATCCTGAGTGCGAATGCCTTTGCTGGTCGCGATCACTTCACTGCCATCGAGCAAGGCGCGCAGGTTGCTACCGACCTGCTGCATGCCGGGGTGCGGCTTGAGCGCGATGATCTCGGCATCGAACGCGGCGATCTGCCCGCGCTGCGCTTCGAAACTCATGGCGCCGATCACATCGGCCCATTGCACCAGACGCGTCGCGTCGGCAATCGCCAGGCAGCTGAGGCCGGTCATGCACGGCGTACCGTTGACCAGGCACAAGCCGTCCTTCGCCCCGAGCTGCACCGGTTGCAGGCCTTCTTCGGCCAGCGCCTGTTGCGCGGAAGTGATCTGCCCGCGATAGCTGACATTGCCCACGCCCAGCAGCGCGATGCCGATGTGCGCCATGTGCGTCAGGTAACCCACCGAACCTTGCGACGGAACCTGCGGGGTGATGCCGCGATTGAGCAGCGCCAGCAACGCTTCGACCACCCGCCGGTGAATGCCGGATTTGCCGTGGCTGTAGTTGTGGATTGCGGCGCAGATGATCGCGCGGGTCTGCTCATCAGGCAGCACCGGGCCGACGCCGCAGGCGTGGCTGAGCAAGGTGTTGCGTGAGAGCTGGCTGAGCTGTTCGTCCTTCAGCGAGACGTTGGACAAACCACCCAGACCGGTGTTGACGCCATAGGCACGCTCGCCGCTTTCGACGATGCGCTGAACGATGGCCTGAGCGTTTTCGATGCGCGCCCAGGTCTCGCTCGACAGCTCCAGTTGCGCGCCGTGACGGGCGACGGCGACCACGTCCTGCCAACGCAGGGGGTTGCCGGTGATGATGATTTTTTCAGCCTGGGACATCTAAAACCTCATGCCAATTCTGTTGATACACCAACTGTGGCGAGGGAGCTTGCTCCCGCTGGACTGCGAAGCAGGCCCAAAATTTTTGCGACCGCTGCGCGCTCGAGCGGGAGCAAGCTCCCTCGCCACAAAAGCAGTCTCACCCTTAGTCCACTAAACCACCGCCGCCCGCCGCTGCACGAACCGGTCAACATACTCGTCTGCCGGCGAATGCAGGATCTCTCTTGGCGTGCCAACCTGAATCAGGCGGCCATCCTTGAGGATCGCAATGCGGTTGCCGATACGCACGGCCTCGTCGAGGTCGTGAGTGATGAAGACGATGGTCTTGTGCAGGGTCTTTTGCAGCTCCAGCAACTGGTCCTGCATCTCGGCGCGGATCAGCGGATCCAGCGCACTGAACGCTTCGTCCATCAGGATGATGTCGGTGTCCGCCGCCAGTGCCCGGGCCAGGCCCACGCGCTGGCGCATGCCGCCGGAGAGCTGGTGCGGGTATTTGTTTTCGTAGCCTTTGAGGCCCACGGTGTTGATCCAGTGCAACGCGCGTTCAGCGCACAGTTGCTTGCTTTCACCGCGCACTTTCAGGCCGTAGGCGACGTTCTCGATCACGGTCTTGTGCGGCAGCAGGCCGAAGCTCTGGAACACCATGCTGATCTTGTGCCGGCGAAATTCGCGCAGCGCTTCCATGTCGTATTGCAGGATGTCCACGCCGTCGACCAGGATCGCGCCGCTGGTGGGGTCGATCAGGCGATTGAAGTGGCGCACCAGGGTCGATTTGCCGGAGCCGGACAGGCCCATGATCACGAAGATCTCGCCAGTGCCGATGCTCAGCGACAGGTCGTTGACCCCGACCACGCAACCGGTTTCGTTCAGCACCTGATCCTTGGTCTTGCCCTGGCCGACCATCGCCAGTGCGTCCTTGGCACGGTTGCCGAAAATCTTGAAGACGTTTTTGACTTCGATCTTGCTCACGGTTGCGTTATTCATTTGCTCACCTCATGCCGTGGCCGACCGTACGCCTGAGTAATACGGTCGATGACCACCGCGAGAATCACGATCGCCAGACCGGCTTCGAGGCCGCGTCCGACGTTGAGGGTCTGAATCCCCACCAGCACATCTTCACCCAGGCCACGGGCGCCGATCATCGAGGCGATCACCACCATCGACAGGGCCATCATGGTGGTCTGGTTGATCCCGGCCATGATGCTTGGCAGGGCCAGCGGCAGTTGCACGCCGAACAGTTGCTGCCAGCGGTTGGCACCGAAAGCGTTGATCGCTTCCATCACTTCCCCGTCGACCTGGCGGATGCCCAGATCGGTCAGGCGGATCAGCGGCGGCGCGGCGTAGATCACCGTGGCGAAAATCGCCGGGACCTTGCCCAGACCGAACAGCATCAGCACCGGGATCAGGTACACGAAACTCGGCATGGTCTGCATGATGTCGAGCAGCGGCATCAGCACCGAACGCAGGCGGTTGCTGCGCGCCGAAAGGATCCCCAGCGGAATGCCGATCAGCACCGAAATGATCGTCGCGACCATCATCAGCGCCAGGGTCTGCATGAGTTTGTCCCACAGGCCGACAGCACCGACGAGGAACAGCAGACCGACGATGACAGCGGTGGTCAGCACTTTGCGCGTGGCGTGCCAGGCGACGACGCCGACGATCGCCAGCATCAACCACCACGGCGCCGCACGCAGCAGGCCTTCGAGGTTGACGATGGCCCACAGCAGCGTGTCCGAGATGTGGCGGAACACATCACCGTAGTTGGTGACCAGCGAATCGACCCAACCGTTGACCCAGTCGGCGATGGAAAAGGTAAAGCTTTCGGGAAACATAAGCGGCTCTCAATCAGAAATCTCAATCAAGCGATTTACGGCATATCTCCCGGCCAGCCTCACGGTTGACCGGGAGGTATCGACCTACAGCGCCGCGTCGATTTTCTTGGCTGCGTCGTCACTGACCCACGCATGCCAGACTTCAGGATGTTCCTTGAGGAAGATTTTCGCCAGTTTTGGCGACTCGATACGTTCCTTCGCCATGCGGCCCAGGTTCTGGTTCAGCAGGTCGATCGGCAGGTTGACCTTTTCCAGCACGGCCACCAGTTCCGGCGCTTGTTCGTGGAAGGTTTTCGACAGGCCGACCTTGATGCTCACGCTTTTGTCGACGCCCGGTTTTTCTTCCAGCTTGACCGCGTCGATCTGGCCCATCAGCGGGGTTGGTGACCAGTAATAGAACAGGATCGGCTCGCCACGCTTGTAGCTCGACAGCACCGCCGCATCCAGGGCCGGGCCGGTGCCCGGGCGGAAGTTGGTGTAGCTGTTTTCCAAGCCGTAGCTTTTGAGCATTTCGCTGTTGTCCAGCTCGCAGGTCCAGCCCGCCGGGCAGTTGTAGAAACGGCCCTTGGACGGCTCTTCGGCGTCTTTGAAAACGGCCGCGTATTTGCCCAGATCGGCGATGTTTTTCAGGTCCGGGGCTTTTGCCTCGATCTTGCGTTTGGCGTCGCCTTCGATCACGTAGCGCGGCACGTACCAGCCTTCGATAGCGCCGACGATCGGGGCGCCGACACCGACGACCTTGCCGGCCTTCTCGGCCTTGTTCCAGACTTCGCTGCGGCCGACCCATTCTTCGGCGAACACTTGAATGTCGTTGCTGCTCAGGGCGTTTTCCATGGTGATGGAGTTACCCGGCAGGCTGTCGGTCTTGCAGTCGTAACCTTTCTCCAGCACCACTTGCAGCACGTCGGTCAGCAGCATGCCGCTTTCCCAGTTCAGACCGGCGAATTTCACCGGTTTACCGGACTCGCACCAACCGGCTGCCTGAGTGGCACCGGCACTGGCCAGCAGGCCCATGGACAACAGTGTGGTGAGCAGGGTCTTGTTCGATTTCATTGTTGCGACGCTCCTAATCATGAATTGGCTTACGGCAGTCAAGAGGCATCCAGCCCTGTCCACGTCCAATCAGGCCTGCGCCGCAGCGCGCCCGGCCCCACTTTTTTCAGGTGGTACAACGCTGTTCTGCTCGACCGGCAGAATCAGTTGATCAGGCACCGAGCCGTGCCATTTTTTTGCGCACACGTAATAGAGGGCAGCAGGCAGCACCAGACCGATGATCCAGGAGATATCCACGTCACCGAGGGCGGCCACCAGCGGGCCGGTGTAGAACTTGGTGGAGATGAACGGCAGTTGCACCAGCACGCCGAACACATAGACGCTGATCCCGAGCAGATTCCAGCGGCCATAGCGACCGTTCGGATCGGCCAGCGCCGGCACGTCATAGCGCTCGCGGGTGATGCAGTAGTAGTCGACCAGGTTGATCGCGCTCCATGGCGTGAAGAACGCCAGCAGGAACAGGATGAACGACTTGAACGCACCGAGGAACGAGTGCTGACCGAGCAAGGCGATCAGGGTGGCGGCGCCGACGATCACCAGCACGAACACCAGACGCTGCATACGCGTAACGGTCAGGTGCCCTTTGAAACCACTGATGATGGTGGCGATGCACATGAAGCTGCCGTAGGAGTTCAGCGTCGAGATGGTCACCTTGCCGAACGCGATGCTGAAGTACAGCAGCGCGGCGGTGGCACCAGTGCCACCCAGCCCGACGATGTAGGCCACTTCGTGACCGGCAAACTGGCCGTTGGCCGAGGCCGCGGCGAATACGCCGAGGACCATCGCCACCTGCGCACCGATGACCGAACCGGCGCCAGCGGCAAAGAAGGTTTTCACCGAGGAAATCTTGCTCGGCAGGTAACGCGAATAGTCAGCCACATAAGGGCCGAACGCGATCTGCCAGGACGCCGCGAGCGACACCGCCAGCAGGAAGCTGCTCCAGCTGAAGTGGCGGATCTGCAACAGCGCGCCCACGTCCACCTGGCTCAGCAGACGGCTGAACAGATACACGAAGGCAATCACGCCGATGACACTGGCAACCCGGCCGATCCAGTGGATCACCCGATAACCGAGCACCGTGACCACCACGATGACACTGGCGAACAGCAGGATGCCAACCGTGTCGCTGACGCCAAACAACTGGCCCAGCGCCTGGCCGGAAAGCACCGTACCGGTGGCGGTGAAACCCAGGTACATCAGGCACACCAGCACGATCGGGATCGCCGCGCCGTAGACGCCGAATTGCACGCGGCTGGAAATCATCTGCGGCAGGCCCAGTTTCGGCCCTTGCGCCGCATGCAGCGCCATCACGCCACCGCCCAGCAGTTGACCGATCAACAGACCGATCAACGACCAGAACACATCACCGCCCAGCACCACGGCCAGGGCCCCGGTGACAATCGCAGTGATTTGCAGATTCGCACCCATCCACAGAGTGAACTGGCTCAACAGACGACCGTGTCTTTCCGCTTCCGGGATGTAGTCGATCGAACGCCTTTCGATCAACGGTTTGTTGCCTGCACGATCGGGGGTTACAGCCATGATTCAACCTCTGTGGATTGTTATTCGAGTTCACTGAGCGTCTTGCGCGGGCGGCTTTTGGTGGGAGCGGGCTTGCTCGCGAAGGGGCCGGCACATTCGAAACATGTGCTGACTGATCCAACGCGTTCGTGAGCAAGCCCACTCCCACCAAAAGCATTTCCCACAGAATTGCGTTTATTTACCGGTAATCATCGGCAGGTTCAGCCCCTGCTCCTTGGCGCAGTCGATAGCGATCTGGTAACCGGCATCGGCGTGACGCATGACACCGGTCGCCGGGTCGTTGTGCAGCACGCGCGCAATACGCTCGGCCGCTTCGTCAGTACCGTCGCAGACAATCACCATGCCCGAGTGCTGCGAGAAGCCCATGCCCACACCACCGCCGTGGTGCAGGGAAACCCAAGTCGCGCCGCTCGCGGTGTTCAGCAGAGCGTTGAGCAGTGGCCAGTCGGACACGGCGTCGGAACCGTCCTGCATCGATTCGGTTTCGCGGTTCGGGCTGGCAACGGAGCCGGAGTCGAGGTGGTCGCGACCGATCACGATCGGTGCCGACAGCTCGCCGCTGCGCACCATTTCGTTGAACGCCAGACCGAGCTTGGCGCGCAGGCCCAGACCGACCCAGCAGATACGTGCCGGCAGCCCCTGGAAGCTGATGCGCTCGCGGGCCATGTCCAGCCAGTTGTGCAGGTGCGCGTCGTCCGGGATCAGTTCTTTGACTTTGGCGTCGGTTTTGTAGATGTCCTGCGGATCACCCGACAGCGCCGCCCAGCGGAACGGACCGATGCCACGGCAGAACAGTGGGCGGATGTAGGCCGGTACAAAGCCTGGGAAGTCGAACGCGTTTTCCACGCCTTCTTCTTGCGCCATCTGACGGATGTTGTTGCCGTAGTCGAAGGTCGGAATGCCTTGTTTCTGGAAGTCCAGCATCGCTTTGACGTGGACGGCCATCGACTGCTTGGCGGCCTTGATCACAGCGGCCGGCTCGGTCTTGGCGCGGGCGCGATATTCGTCCCAAGTCCAGCCAGCCGGCAGGTAGCCGTTCAGTGGGTCGTGGGCGCTGGTCTGGTCGGTGACCATGTCCGGGCGCACACCGCGCTTGACCAGTTCCGGCAGAATTTCTGCCGCGTTGCCCAGCAGCGCGATGGAAATCGCTTTGCCTTCGGCGGTGTATTTGGCGATGCGCGCCAGGGCGTCATCGAGATCTTTGGCCTGCTCGTCGACGTAGCGGCTTTTCAAGCGGAAATCGATGCTCACCTGCTGGCATTCGATATTCAGCGAGCAGGCACCGGCCAGGGTGGCGGCCAGCGGCTGAGCACCGCCCATGCCGCCCAGACCCGCGGTCAGGACCCACTTGCCTTTGAGGTTGTCGTTGTAGTGCTGACGACCGGCTTCGACGAAGGTTTCGTAGGTGCCCTGAACAATGCCCTGGCTGCCGATGTAGATCCAGCTGCCGGCGGTCATCTGGCCGTACATGGCCAGGCCCTTGGCGTCGAGTTCGTTGAAGTGTTCCCAGCTCGCCCAGTGCGGCACCAGGTTGGAGTTGGCGATCAATACGCGCGGGGCGTTGCTGTGGGTCTTGAACACGCCGACCGGTTTGCCCGACTGCACCAGCAGGGTTTCATCGTCGTTCAGATTGGTCAGGCTTTCGACGATCTTGTCGTAGCACTCCCAGTTACGCGCAGCGCGACCGATGCCACCGTAGACCACCAGCTCTTTCGGGTTCTCGGCCACTTCTGGATCGAGGTTGTTCATCAGCATGCGCAGCGGCGCTTCGGTCAGCCAGCTCTTGGCGGTCAGCTTGTTGCCGCGCGATGCACGGATTTCGACGTCACGTCTCTTTGTATAAACGGCAGTTGTAGGCTTATTGTCAGTCACGAAAAAGACTCCTCAGCGATCAATTCAAACCAACCCTGGCAGTGGGCAAGCAGCCTGCGCGCCTCAATGCGCGACAAGCGAATCAGTGGACGCTGCGGACTCATACGCATACGTCTTTACTTGTACATACAAGCATATGCAATCAAGCGGCCAACTTGCTGGAGGGGCGTTCAAGAAAAATTGCGGACAGGGCTGCAGAGCGCCTGAGACAAGGGTTGCGGCGTGAATGAAAATTTTTGCGGAGGTGTATGAGGGAAGTGTGCAGCTGTTACGAAAGCGTGGTTTTGCGCCACGCTGGGGCGTTCGGTAACAAGTTGGTGCGCCGAGGGAAACAGGATTGAAATGCAATTGTGGCGAGGGAGCTTGCTCCCGCTGGAGGCCGAAGGACTCCCATTCCGGCATTTACCGAAATGGGGCCGCTTCGCAGCCCAGCGGGAGCAAGCTCCCTCGCCACAATGTGTTTTATATGAGCAGAAGGATCAGCGCGCAGTCAGCTCGATCACGCAGCACGCGGCGTTTACCGCGACTTCAAGCAGGCCGGTGTTACCGTCCAGTTGCAGGCAATCATGGCGGCCGAGTTGCGCAGTGTTGTCAGCAACCTGCACTTGCAGCAGCTCACTGACACTGAACACCAGCACCGTCGTCGCCGAGCTGAAAAACCGCTGCTCGCCATCCAGCCACTGCAACCGCGCGCTGTACCGCTGCGGCGCGTAGATCAGGTTGAAGTCGCGGATCGCGCCGCCGAGCAAGGTGCAGGACACCTGGCTTTCGCCGCTGAAGGCAAACGGGTCCAGCGGTAACAGCGGCCGCGTGTCATCACCATCGACGCACAGGGTCATGCCATCGCCCTGCAATACCGTGATCACCCGCTGGTAACCGGCAAAGGTCGAGAAACCACCGGACTCGGCGATGTCGGCAATCGACAGGCGCCAGCCGAAACCATCGAGGCCGGCACCCGCATCACGGGTAATCTCTTCGGTGCTGCCGCCGCCGTTTTTCCACGGCATGCGCGGGTAGCCTTCAGCGCGTAAAACCTTTACCTGACTCATTTATGAAAGCGTCCTTCCAGACGATGACGGGAACCTGGGTGAATCAAACGCGCGGCGGTCACCGGCTGACGCCCCGACCACGTGCGGCGACGGATCAGCAGGCATGGCTCGCCTTTTTCGATCTGCAGCAACTTGCACTCGGACGGCTCGGCGAGGATCGCCTCGACGACGTGCTCGCCTTCGGTCAGTGGCGCGACCTGGTTGAGATAGGCGTAAGGGGTCTGCAGGGTGAAGTCCTGCTTGAGGTATTCCGGGGCGACCAGTGCGTTGACGAAGCGGTCTTCGATTTGCACCGGAATGTCGTTTTCGTAATGCACGATCAGCGAGTGGAACACCTTCTGCCCTTCGCGCATGTCCAGCGCCAGCGCGCGCTCGGAACCGGCGGCCTCTTCTTCGAGGGTGATCACCTGACAGGTGTGGCGATGGCCACGGGAGGCAATTTCATCAGCGATGTTGTGCACTTCGAACAACGCAGACTGGCTCTTCGGTTCAGCGACAAACGTACCGACACCTTGCATGCGCACGAGCAGGCCGTCGGCGGTCATTTCGCGCAGCGCGCGGTTGATGGTCATGCGGCTGAAACCGAGCTGGCTGACCAGTTCGCTTTCCGATGGCACGCGGTAGTGCGGTGGCCAGTTACCGCTGTCGATCTGCTGGGTGATCATCTGTTTGACGCGGGCGTACAAGGGCGCCGGACTGTCGCCCAGGTTCGCGGCCAACGGAGAGACTGGAGGCGGAGTCGGCACGGTTGATCCCTGTTCATTGGATGAGGGTTGCTAGCTTGCCGGAGTTTACCGGGCAGGCAAACGTCTGTATATGTATATACAAATAACACACGATGGGGTGCTGAACCATGTCCGCTTTCTTTGCCGAACGCGCGCTGCTGCCTAACGGATGGGCCAACAATGTACGTCTCGAGGTCAGCGCCGATGGCGTGCTGACCCAGATTCAGGCCGATTCCACTGCAGACGGCGCCGAACGGCTGAGCGGTCCGCTGCTGCCGGGCATGCCCAATCTGCACTCCCACGCCTTCCAGCGCGCGATGGCCGGGCTGGCCGAAGTGGCCGGCAATCCGAACGACAGTTTCTGGACCTGGCGCGACCTGATGTATCGGCTCGTCGGAAAAATCAGCCCCGAGCAACTCGGCGTGATCGCCCGTCAGCTGTACATCGAAATGCTCAAGGCCGGTTACACCTCGGTTGCTGAATTCCACTATGTACACCACGACAATAACGGTCAGCCGTATGCCGATCCGGCCGAACTGGCACTGCGCATCAGTCAGGCAGCGAGCGAAAGCGGCATCGGTCTGACCCTGCTGCCGGTGCTCTACAGCCATTCCGGATTCGGCGGCCAAACGCCCAATGATGGGCAGCGCCGCTTCATCAACAGCACCGAAAATTACCTGAACCTGCAATCGCGCTTGCAGCCATTACTGGCTCAGCAAAAAGCCCAATCGCTGGGACTGTGCTTCCACTCGCTGCGTGCGGTCACCCCGCAGCAGATCAGCGAAGTGCTGGCCGCCAGCGACAAGCAGTGCCCGGTGCACATTCACATCGCCGAACAGCAGAAGGAAGTCGATGACTGCCTGAGCTGGAGCGGTCGCCGTCCGTTGCAATGGCTCTACGAAAATACCGAAGTCGATCAGCGCTGGTGCCTGGTTCACGCCACCCACGCCAACCCGGAAGAAGTCACGCTGATGGCCAAGAGTCGCGCCATCGCCGGCCTGTGCCTGACCACTGAAGCGAATCTGGGCGACGGGATTTTCCCGGCGGTGGATTTCCTCGCCCAGGGCGGACGCATGGGCATCGGTTCCGACAGCCATGTGTCGCTCAGCGTGGTCGAGGAATTGCGCTGGCTGGAATACGGCCAGCGTCTGCGTGATCAGCGGCGTAACCGTTTGTATGGCGCGGATCAGCCGATGGTTGGGCGCACGCTGTATGACGCAGCGCTGGACGGCGGCGCCCAGGCTTTGGGACAGCCGATTGGCGCGCTGGAAGTCGGCAAGCGTGCGGACTGGATCGTGCTCGATGGCAATGATCCGTATCTGGCGACCGCCAGCGGCGACGGGATCTTGAATCGCTGGTTGTTTGCCGGTGGCGATCGTCAGGTGCGCGACGTGCTGGTCAATGGCCAATGGGTGGTGCGCGATGGCCGACACGCGGGCGAAGAGGAAAGCGCACGCGCCTTCACCCAGGTTCTGCGCGAGCTTTTGGGCTGACACAAAACAAAAATGTGGGAGCGAGCCTGCTCGCGAAAGCGGTGTATCAGCAACACTTTCGTTAACTGACACGCCCTCTTCGCGAGCAGGCTCGCTCCCACATTTGATTTGTGGTGACCTTTAGTTCGAAGTCTTGGCCATCTGCCGATCCGACGCCCGCCAGATCAGTCGCGTAGTGTCGTAACCCTGCTGACGCGCCTTGCTCAGCAACTCCTCGCGCACCACACCGTTGACGGTTGGCGTGCGCGACAGCAACCACATGTACTTGCGACTCGGATCGCCGACGATGGCAGTCTTGTAGTCGTCGCTGACGTACAACACCCAGTATTCGCCTTTCGCCACACCCGGAATCAAGCGCGAGAACCAGGTATCGAACTCGACCCACAACTTGTCGGTCTTGCCCGGCACCTGTGGATAAGCTTTGCCTTTGGCTTCTTCCCACTGCCAGTCGGAGGTCAGGCAGCGATTGAGCACATCGACATTGCCGTCGGGTCTGAGCGAGTAGTGGGCTTCGGACTGCGCGCAGTTGCGCTGGAAGTACATCGGCAGGCGCGCCAGTTCATACCAGGTGCCCTGATAACGCTTGAGATTGACACTGTGAGCCGTCTTGGGCGCCAGCGGATCTTCACCGTGGGTGGCGCAGCCGGCCAGTACCAGGCCGGCAAAAAGGACGAACAATAACCGCTTCATTATTTTTCTCCCGTGGGCGCATAGCCCCGGTTTACTTCAGGCCTTGGCCGGAAAACATCAGCACTTTGTCACCGGCGTACTGCACGCTGATAAAGCTGTTTTTATCGCCCCAGGTGCAACTGGACATGCCGAGCGCACCCGAACAGTCGGTGGGTTTGCCGAGCAGCGTCTCAACCTCGGCCTTGGCCATGCCGGCCGAAAGCTTGGAATAGTTTTCCTGATTGACCTTGCTGCACGCGGCCAACAGCACGCAAAAAGTCAGAAGGGCGATAGATCGCAGCGACATGAAGTAACTCCTGGAGCGGAAGGGGGATGGCATGGTGCCAACCAGAAGCTTAGAAGAGAAAACCCTCATCTGGTTCCCTTCAGAAAGGGCTATTTATCGCTCCGCTCGTCTGGCATTTACCGGTAAATCAGACACTTTGTGCGGCTATTGAGCATTTCGTCGCATTTCATCAAAGACGCCTAATCTTTGGCGCGCGGCGGTCGAAATAAGAGCAGCGCAAAGCCCCCGAGTGTGGCAAATTCCCACCCTTTCTCGACCAGCCCCTTCGCGGTAGTTCATTCGATGACCAGAAACATGAAATTCAGCCACAAGATCTTGTTGGCTGCCGCCCTCGTGGTGGCCGTTGCGTTCGCCTGTTTCATTTTGTTCAACGACTATCGACAACGCGAAGCCCTGAGCAGCAGCACCGAAGCCTCGATGCAGGAACTCGGCAGCCTGACCACCAGCAACATCCAGACCTGGCTGGAAAGCCGCATCCAGTTGCTGCAATCGCTGTCGCAGCAGGTCGCCGCCGACGGCAGCGCCCCGGCCAGCCTAAAACGCATCATCGACCTGCCCGCCTACACCGGCAATTTCCAGCTCAGCTATTTCGGCGGTGCTGACGGCGTGATGTTCTCGGTGCCCGCCGGCAACCGCGCGCCGGACTACGACCCGCGCGCCCGAGGCTGGTACAAGGCAGCCAACAGCGCCCAACAGACCATCGTCACCGAACCCTACATCGCCGCCTCGTCGGGCAAACTGGTGATCACCGTCGCCACCCCGGTGCAGCGTCAGGGTCAGATGATCGGTGTGGCCGGCGCGGACATCGACCTGACCAGCGTCAGCGCGATCATCAACTCGCTCAACTTTGGTGGCCACGGCCATGCGTTCATCGTCAGCGCCGATGGCAAGATCCTGATTCACCCGGACAGCAAACTGGTTCTGAAAACCCTCGCCGAGGCTTATCCAAACGGCGCACCGAAAGTCAGCCCGGGCCTGAAAGAAGTCGAATTCGACGGCAAGACTCAACTGATCTCGTTCACCCGCGTTAACGGCGTGCCATCGGCCGACTGGTACGTGGCGCTGGTGCTGGACAAAGACACCGCGTTCTCGATGCTCAGCGAATTCCGCACCTCGGCGCTGATCGCCATGGTGATCGCCGTGGTGATCATCATCGCCCTGCTCGGCATGCTGATCCGCGTGCTGATGCAACCGCTGCTGACCATGGGCCGCGCCATGCACGACATCGCCGAAGGTGAAGGCGATCTGACCAAACGTCTGGTGATCCACGGCCACGACGAGTTCGGCGCGCTGGGCCTGTCGTTCAACCGCTTCGTCGAACGTATTCACACTTCGATCCGCGAAGTGGCCTCGGCCACCGGCCAGGTCAACGAAGTCGCCCTGCGCGTGGTCGCCGCTTCGAACTCGTCGATGTACAACTCCGACCAGCAGGCCAGTCGCACCAACAGTGTGGCCGCGGCGATCAACCAGCTCGGCGCCGCCGCTCAGGAAATCGCTCAGAACGCCGCCCTCGCCTCGCAGCACTCCAGCGATGCGCGCAGCCTGGCGGTCGACGGCCAGCAGGTTGTGGATAAAACCATCCACGCGATGCAGCAGTTGTCGGCAAAAATCAGCGACTCCTGCGGCAACATCGAAACCCTCAACAGCAACACGGTGAACATCGGGCAGATTCTGGAAGTGATCACCAGCATCTCGCAGCAGACCAACCTGCTGGCGCTAAACGCTGCCATCGAAGCGGCCCGCGCCGGTGAGGCTGGCCGTGGTTTCGCCGTGGTCGCTGACGAGGTGCGCAACCTCGCCCACCGCACTCAGGATTCGGCGCAGCAAGTGCAGAAGATGATCGAAGAACTGCAAGTCGGCGCGCGTCAGGCCGTGAGCATCATGACCGAGAGCCAGCGCGAGAGCGAAAGCAGCGTCGGCATCGCCAACCAGGCCGGCGAACGTCTGGGCAGCGTGACCCAACGCATCGGCGAGATCGACGGGATGAACCAGTCGGTGGCTACCGCGACTGAGGAACAGACGGCTGTGGTCGAATCGATCAACGTCGACATCAACGAGATCAACACGCTGAACCAGGAAGGTGTCGAGAACCTGCAGGCAACCTTGCGCGCTTGCTCGGATCTGGAGCAACAGGCGGCGCGCTTGAAGCAGTTGGTAGGCAGCTTCAGGATCTAAGGCGCGGCCACTGGCCTCTTCGCGAGCAAGCCCGCTCCCACAGGGATCTTCGGTGTTAACACAATGTGTGTTCCACCATAAGGCACTGTGGGAGCGGGCTTGCTCGCGAAGGCGGCAGCAGCCTTAACGCAAGTTTAGAATCGGGAACCTGGCCCGGCGAGAAATTCAAGTTCTTCCGCCGTCGACTCCCGCCCCAACACCGCATTGCGATGCGGAAACCGTCCAAACCGCGCAATCACTTTCCGATGCCGCTCGGCATAGTCCAGATTGTCGGCAAACACCGTCCGCTCGGCTTCCGGCTGTTCAGCTACCAGATCGATAAAACGCGACACGGCTTCGTTCTGCACCGCGAGGTTTTCGCAGTGTTCGAACACCAGATAAATGAATACCCGCTGAATCGGCTTCAGTTGCCGGTCGAAGTCCGCTGCAATGCCTTGGGCGACGAGTTTCTGCGCCCGCAGATCACCCGAGAATGCTTTGGGCGTGTCGCGAAAGATCATGCGCGGCAGTTGATCAAGCAGCAGCACCACCGCCAGCCAACCTTCGGGACGTTGCGTCCACTCGGTCAATTCGCCAGCGAGGGCCTGATCGACAAAGACCCCGAAACGCTCACGCGCTTCGAGGTCCTGACTGTCTTTCTTGCCGAACCACAACTTGCCCTTGTCAGCCGCAACCTCGTCCGGTGATTCGCTTTGTCCGAACCACCAATCGAGCAACGGCTGCCAGGGCGCGTTCATGGCTTATTCCTTGTGGTAAGCCGTGGCGCGGGCGACTTCTTCTTTCGAGCCGAGGAACACCGCTACGCGCTGGTGCAGGCCTTCCGGCTGAATGTCGAGGATGCGCTGGTGGCCGTCAGTGGACGCGCCGCCGGCCTGTTCCACCAGGAACGACATCGGGTTGGCTTCGTACATCAGACGCAGTTTGCCGGGCTTGGATGGCTCACGGCTGTCGCGTGGATACATGAACAGACCGCCACGGGTCAGGATACGGTGCACATCGGCCACCATCGCGGCGACCCAGCGCATGTTGTAGTTCTTCTTCAGCGGGCCTTCTTCGCCGGCCAGCAGTTCGCTGACGTAGCGTTGTACCGGGGCTTCCCAGTGGCGCTGGTTGGACATGTTGATCGCGAATTCCTGGGTGGTTTCAGGAATGGTGATGTCTTCGTGGGTCAGCACGAAGCTGCCCATTTCGCGGTCCAGGGTGAAGCCTTTGACGCCGTCGCCCAGAGTCAGCACCAGCATGGTCTGCGGGCCGTAGATCGCGTAACCGGCGGCAACCTGCTGGGTGCCTGGCTGCAGGAAGGCTTTTTCGTTCAGCGGCTCGTTCTGGCTCAGGTATTCGTTCGGGCAACGCAGTACCGAGAAGATGGTGCCGACCGGAGCGTTGATATCGATGTTCGACGAGCCGTCCAGTGGGTCGAATACCAGCAGGTAGGCGCCTTTCGGGTATTTGCCCGGGATCTGGTAGGCATTGTCCATTTCTTCGGACGCCATGCCGGCCAGGTGACCGCCCCATTCGTTGGCTTCGAGCAGGATCTCGTTCGACAGCACGTCGAGCTTCTTCTGCACTTCGCCTTGGACGTTTTCAGTGCCCATGCTGCCCAGAACACCACCCAGGGCGCCTTTGGACACGGCGTGGCTGATCTCTTTGCAGGCACGCGCCACCACTTCGATCAGGAAGCGCAGATCGGCAGGAGTGTTATTGCTGCGGGTCTGCTCAATCAAATAGCGACTCAGGGTAACGCGGGACATGGACGGCTCCGGTGGAATGGGGGGCTAAAAACCCGCGCAGTTTACAGGGAGTCTGAAAACGTAGCGAGCGATGACGCCCGGTAACGTGCATTGGGGCGCAATTGCTTGTATCAGACGTGATCGGGTCGAGAGAGTTCAGGTACCGGATTGAGCGTAGTTCGAAACGGGACGGGTGGTGCGTGCGCAACCGCGACCGATCTGAAATTCTCGTTGGCCGATCAGCCGCCTTCGCGAGCAAGCCCGCTCCCACATTGATCGCGTCCATCGAGGCTACTCGGTCAACTGTGGGAGCGGGCTTGCTCGCGAATGGCGCGCAGCGCCAGCCATTCTCAGGAATTGGTCGGCGGCTTGCGCAACAGGCTCGCCGCCATCGCCCCGAGGAACACCACACTCACCAGCAACACCGCCCACAGGCCGATTTTCTTCCAGTTGGTCTCGGCTACTGCCGCCGTAGTCGCCGGCGCAGCCTGAGTGGCAACCACCTCACCCTGCACCGTCGCCTTGCCCAGCGTCGCGAGCTTCTGCGGTTTGAAATCCGGAATCAGCGTGCTCAGCGGCAAGTTCGCGGTTTTCACCGTCGGATTGCCCAGCGCCAGGCTGTAAGGCCCGTCACCCCGTGCGAGGAAAATCACCTGGGTCGCCCGCACCGCGTACTTCAGGCTCGGTGCCTGCTCACCCAGACCGCCGCCGCGCTCGTCCACGCTCAGTTTCAACTGCTGCACAGTTTGCCCGTACAACTGCAATTCGTTTTGCACCACGTCCTGACCGTTCTGGGTCAGGCGATACAGCAAACCGTTGCTCAACGTCTGCCACGGCAGGCTGCTTTCGCGCCGGCCCGCGAGTGTGACCGGAGCCAGACTGTTCGGTTGTTTCAGCTCGACTTGCACCCGCTCGACATTCAGGCCCATCGGCAATTGCCAGATGTACTCACCGGACTTGGTGCTGTTGCCCGCCAGCGCTTGCGACCAGACCAACGGCAGCGGCACGTTACGCGGATCGCTGCTTTTCAGTTGAGCGGACGTGAGGATTGGCGCCGAGGTTGGCGCATCCCACAGCAGACGCAGATAGCGCGCCGATTGCCCCGGCAGCGCCACCTCATGCTGCTCGATGCGCTCGTCGGAAAAGGTCAGCCGTGCCACCTGCCCCTCGCCCCACGCCTGCCAATGCTGCAAATCATCACTGGCCTCGATGCTGAAACGCTGGAAGCCGTCGCGCTCGCTGGTCCAGTCGAGAATCAACTGCTGCAGCGGCGCCTTGATCGCACTGGCATCGAGCAGCCAGCCACGCAGCACTTCTTCACCAGCCTCCAGCTGAGTCGACGGTTGCACTTCCACCAGTGTGCCGGTGGTGGTCGATTGCACGCGCACGTTCGGCGCACGCTCACTGGCATCGGCGGCGTTGTACAGCGGGAACCACTTCACCTCATGCAACTGACCGTCGTCGCGAGTCTGCGCCGATTCCCGGGCCAGGGCGTAGGCCTGTGGTTCGCCGGCGGCGTTGAACACGCGCAGGTCGCTGAGATCGGTCTGGCGGGCCTGCAATTGTGCGCTCAGCGGCAGGTCGAGGCGATACCACGGGCCGTTGCCGCTCACCGTCAGCGGCACCTGCGTGGCGAAGTCCGCCGGTTTTTCCTGCGCGCCAGCAGCCATCACCACGCCCAGCGCCAACCACCCCAGATTCAGCATGCGACTCAAGATGAAACTCCTTCGGTATCCGGCACGGGTTTGTCCGCCACCGGTTCGGCTTCGACACGTTTCGGTGGCAGCGGTGCGAAATAGCCCACCACCAGCAGCAACACGCCGACGCCGATAAACGAGACGATCCGGGCCAGTCCGCCACGGTTGCTCAATTCGACAAAAATCAGTTTGGCCACCACCAGCGCAATCAACGCCGCGCCGATCAGCCACACTTCGCGCCGGTGACGCAGGTGTCCGCCGATCATCAGCCCCAACGCCATCAGGGTCCAGACGATGGACAACCCGGCCTGCACCAGCATCGATTCGAGCAGCAGATCCAGCTCGAACGGAATGCCCGCCCAATGGTGCGCAGCGCGGGTCACCAGCGCGGTGCAGAAAGCGAACAGCGAAACCCCGGCGACCAGTTGTGTGGCGTACTCGGCGTAATCCTTGCGCAGGGCAAACTGCGTCACCGCATGGCGCGACCACACGTACACCCCGAACAGGGCGAACAGCAGGCCCAATTCCAGCGGGTTGATCAGCGGCACGTACGGCAGCGGTTCGGCGTTACCGTCGCTAACGCCGTTGGCCAGCCAGAACCACGCCAGCATCAGCACTGCCAGCGGCGCGGCGGCGTACAAACGATATTCCCGCGGGAATGCCGCCACCGGCCATGGCCAGCTGCGCGGAGCCGCCGCCAACAGCAGATACAGGCTCGGCAGGATCGCCCAGCCCAGCCAGCGCCACGCGTTGTATTGCTCGGACAACAGCAGCAGACCGTAGCGCAGCTCCAGCGCCAGTACGCCGATCAGCAGCCAGCAACCCAGCACGTGCGCCGTGCTCAAGGCGCGTGCCGGTAGCATCGGCGCCAGACGCCGCAGGCTGAAGAAATGCACGGCGAACACCAATACCCACGCCAGCCAACCGAAATTCGCCGCTGGGTGATAACGCGCATGCCACGCCGCCAGCAGCACCAGCCCCGCCGCCGGGATCAGCAAGGTGCAGAGCAGGCCCAGCGCCGGCCATTTCAGGCGCAGCGCCAACAATGTCCACAGCGCCACATTCAGCGCGGCAATCAGCAGCAACAGCGTCGCCTGCAGATTCAGCGGCGCAAAACGCAGCACCTCACTGACCCACGCCAACGCCCACCAACCGGCGCCCCACACCAGCAGCACTTCGGACAGGCGTTGCAAACTCAGCGCATCGAACGCCGAGGCATGATTGCCCAGTTGCAGACGCCAGGCACCGACCAGCGCGGCCAGCCCCAGTACCAGCGGCGTCCAGAAGCCGCCATGGGCCAACGGCCGCAGACCTTCGCTGGACAGCGGCCCGAGCAACTCGGGGCCGGTCAACAAGAACGCCGCGCCACCGATCAACTGCAACAACAGGCCGAAAACAAAACTCACGCGCTGCTTGAGGTACAGGCTCAGCCAGATGATCAGCAGACCGCTCGCCGCCCACACCGCACTCGCGGTTTGCCACGGCAGCACGAACAGCACCGCCAGATTGATCAGCACCAACCCCGCCAGCAATACCACCGACAACCCGCGCAGCAGCCGCACATCGCCGCGCACCATCTCGTCGCGCGCCGCCAGCAGCATCCCGCCGATCAACGCCACACCGATCACGGATGCGCTGAGCAAACCGCTCCACCCGGCGCTGAACACCGCCGTCGAACCCTCACCTGCACCTTGCAGGCGCAACAGGAACAGCGCACCACCGAGCAACTGCACAGTGAACGCGGTGAACAGGAACGTGCGCGATTGCAGGCGCAGACCGACGAACAAGGTCACCAATCCGGCCAAGGCCCAACTGATCGCTGTCAGCTGAACAAAGAAAAACAACGGCGCCAGCAAATACAGGAACGTCAGGCCCAGTGCCGCCAGCACCGGCAAACCCTGGCGCTCCCACGGCGAAGCCTGTTCCGCCGAGGCTTTGCGCAATTGATAGAAACTGAACAGCAGCGCGATGCCGAGCATCAACGCCCCCAGCGGTGCGCCGTCGAGCAGGCTGCTTTCGCCAACCCGCAACTGACTGAGAAAGGCCAGCGCCGACCCCAGTTGCAGCAGCAGGGCAAACGCTCGGGCGAACGGCCGATGCTGACGCAGGCCGAGCCAGAAAATCCCCGCGCCCTCCACTGCCCACGCCGCCGAAGTCCAGCGCGCATCGAGGCCCAGCGGGATCGCCAGACTGGCGAAAATCACCCCCAGCGCCAGACAGGTTTCACCCAGCAACAAGGCGCGGCCGCCCATCAACACCCGGGCCAGGCCCATGTAGATCACGCCCAGTGCGAGTGCGCTGAACGCAGCGGCGAACTCCAGGTGCTGCACCAGCGCAAACTGCAGACCGAAGCCCACGATCGGCGGGCCGAACAGCATCGTGCCGTCGACGTAGTCGCCCTTGCGCGCCGACCAGTGCAGCAGCGCCTCGCGATCGCCGTCTGCTGGCGCATCGGGCATGTCGAGCAACTTGCGTCGGGCGAACAACAGGCCGATGCCCAGGTACATCAGGAAGAACAGAATCAGGAACGGCTCGGTGCTCCACAGCAACTCGGGCGCATAGGAGCGCAGGCCCCAGGCGAAGCCGATACCGAACGTGCCGACGAACCCGATCAGGTTAAGCAGGCGCCAGGCCTTGAACCAGGCAATGGCGAGAATGCCGGCATTGAGCAACGCGAAATAGCTGAACAGCGCGACATGGTTGCCCTCCCCGGTCGAGGTCAGGATCGGCGCGGCGAAACCGCCCAATGCTGCAGCCGCCGCCAGCCCCAGCGCATCCTGAGTGATGGCGAGAATCGCCGAGAACACCGTGACCGCCACCAGCAACCCCAGCGCGGCGGACGGATCGAGCAACGGATGCAGACGCATCGCCGCAAACACCGTCAGGTACAGCACCGCGATCCCGGTGCCCTGCAGAATCAGCGCATAACTGCTGTTGCGCGTACGCAGCCACCAGCCCAGTGCCAGCAGGGCCAACGCCGCCGCCGCGACGCCGGCATAACGCAGTTCGATCGGCACCACCATGCCCTCGGTGGCGTAGCGCAGCAGGAACGCCAGACCGAAAAACAGCAGCACCACACCAACCCGCAGCACGGTGTTGCCACCGAACAGCCAGTCACGCGCAGCGCTGATGCCACGCTCGATCAGGTTCGGGCCACGAGGTTCGGCAGGCTGTGCCGGCGCTGCTGGCTCGTCGGTAACAGCATCCAGACGCCAGACATCCGCCGGCAGCGGCTGGCTGGTTTCGCTGGCAACGGTAGACATCGGTTCGAGTTCGGGTGGCAGTTCCCAGACCAGATCCGGCGTGGGGGAGGATGATTGTTCGGCGACGATGATCGGCTCAACGATGGCGTCCGGCATCGGCGCCACGCTCGGCGGCGTGCTGCGCAAGCTGGCACCTTCAAGCAGAAACAGACGCTGCTCGACGGCTTGCAGGGCGACCTTGGCCTGTTCCAGTTGACGCTGTTGGTCGGTGGCCTGCGAGCCAAGCCGGGCGATGCGTAGCGTTTGCCCGATCGCAAGCCCGAGCAGTGCACCAAGCAGCGCGGCACTGAACGACTCATCGAGCAGCCAGCCGAGCAGCAGCCCGATCAACATGAACATCCATTGCATGGTCGATATCCCTAAGCAGCCCCGAGGCGGGGCAATCCCGACAGTTGCTTCAGTCTAGGCAAAATCCAATGTGGGAGGGGGGCTTGGGTCGGAGGGGTTGTGGGGGGCGGACGTCCCCTTGGATGCGCACACCCCCCCCCCGGCGGCCCGCTCCCCCCCACCGG